>CALRXZ020000107.1:0-14299 GCA_943372255.1 Chitinophaga pinensis | reverse complement strand
GTGTTCGGCTCATCCAATATGGGATCATCATGCAGGTTTTAGGTGTTTGTATTATCTTTCAAGATCTATTAAAGCTGCAAATCTGATATTCTTATGTCACTTAATAAAATATTTTCCTGTTTGATAGCCATTGTCCTAACAAGTAATGCCATAGCTCAAACAGCTTCCATTCAAATATTGCAATCTGGAACCAGAAAAAGTTTTAGGGGATTATCCGTGGTAAATGACCAAGTGCTTTGGGTCAGTGGCAGTGCGGGTACCGTTGGACGTTCTATAGATGGTGGATTACACGTGGATTGGATTACTGTACCCGGTTTTGAAAAAAAAGACTTTAGAGATATTGCTGCTTTTGATGACCAAACCGCCATTATTATGGGGATTGCCGAACCTGCGGTTATCTTAAAAACCACCAACGCGGGTAAAACTTGGCGCACTGTTTTTACAGACAGTACCAAGGGTATGTTTTTAGACGCTATGGATTTTTATGACTTAAAAAAGGGTGCTGTGATTGGTGACCCCATCAATGGTAAATTCTTTTTGGCCATTACTAAGGATCAAGGTGAAACCTGGTCTACCAATGACCCTTTGATAAGCAAACATGATTTAACTGCTACTGAAGGAGAAGCTTTTTTTGCCTCTTCAGGAACAAATCTGGTGCACCAAGGAAAGGAATTAGTTTTTGCTACTGGAGGAAAAAAATCAAGGCTATTTTTTGAAAATAACATTGTGGAACTTCCCTTATTGCAAGGAAGGGAATCAACGGGTGCCAATTCATTAGCTATTGATACCAAGGGAAATGGCCTAATTATAGGTGGTGATTTTTCAAAAGATAGTATTAGAACAGGAAATGCTGTCTTGTTTGATAAAGGAGGCAAGAATATTCGTGTTCCACAAACCAATCCACATGGATATAAATCCTGCGTCATCTTTCTAACCAAAACCTTATTAGTAGCTTGTGGCACTTCAGGCGTAGACCTATCCTATGACGGAGGTCTTAATTGGGTCAATATTTCAAAAGAAAGCTTTCATGTGGTTCAAAAAGCCGCTAAAGGAGATGCTGTCTTTTTGGCTGGTGGCAATGGGAAACTGGCCAAATTGGTCATGAACTAATTATTTACCATTGTCCTGAGCTAGCAGGATTCAAAAAAAAATGGAATACTGCTAACAAGACAATTGTTTTCATGTTATATTTAAAATACGATTGAACGCCTGCAATAGTTTCCGATTTTAAAGGAATTTATTGACAGATTGCCATTAGAAAATTTGCTGCACGAATCTTGTATACCCTAATTGCGTAAAACAGTATTAGATGAAAAAGTTTCAGGCGATCATCAAGTTTACCATGGATGAGCAATTCATGCAATTGGTTCCACCCCACAGAACTTATATTAACTATCTTATGAACAAGTCTGTGATCGATAGCTATGCGGTAAGCATGGAAAGTCAGACCTGTTGGATTACCATGAATTGTGAAAACAAGGCCGAAGCGGATAAATGCTTGGCAAAATCTCCTTTGTACAAATATTGGTCTTATGAAATTGAAGAACTATTTGTGTACGATAGTCAACATTATAGATTCCCAGCTCTTCAATTAAACTAGATAAGAGGATACTTTCTTATCATTTTTGTTTTTTCGCTCGCAATTCTTTGATCCCATAACCTACTCCTGCAGCTAGTAGTAAACTGATACCCCCATCAATGGGAACATCTGGGTCTGATCCAGGATCAGTTGGTTGTGAATGAAGTATTCCTGAAATGGATACAAATACTAATAGCAAATAAATGACCTTAATGATTTGTCCAGTTTTGATTTGGTTAAAATATTGTTTCATGTTGGTTTATTTTGGGTTTTATTTTTTACAGACGATATCCACTACTTGAGCTTCAGTACTTTTTTAATGATTAAATTCTTGCCATCACTGATCTGTAGTATTAACATTCCTTTTGATGCATTACCAACATTTAGATATTGAATTCCGTTAGTTGCATTTATTGTTCCCAATACTTTACCGAACATATCATTCATTCTGATAGTTACAGCTGTTATTGCTCCTCCAATTCGAACTGCAATCTGATTACCGCTAATGATATTACCCAATACTTCTGCTGTTAATGACCCATTTTGATCAACAGATGGAATTGCTTTTTTACTGCTAAACAATAATTCAAACCGCTGCTCCCCTTTAGTTGATGCCTCACTTGTAATACTAAATGGATATACATTGCCTACTTGTAATGCTGTTTGTGTATTTAAGTATTTATCGTTCAGGATTACAGTTGTTCCTTCAGGTAAACTGTTGTTGGCTAATTTAAAATTATAATCACCTGCTACTGCACTAATACCAAGTGGAATATTGTTCAATACATTTCTAGAATCAATCGCTAATCTGCTTTTATCAGTTGTTATACTATACAGATTTACATTTTCATTGTAGAACTTTTCCAAGTCAAGCTTATCATTTCCCTTTGCAGTTGCTACTGAATCTAATCGCAAATAGTACTTATCTTGGTAATTGCCATTTTGTTCTATCTGCAATTCTACATACTGTAAAACTGGCTCAAGGTCAAATAATCCTGTAGTTGGTGCATTAGTAGTATTGATTCCAGAAGTTTGAATAGTATAAGAACTAGAAGGCTTCCATGCAATGACTCCGAAAACTGGTATTGGTGTAGTTGCAGAGGAACTTAATACAGAACTCCATCCCCCATTCTTTGTTCTCCCATTACCCGAAACAGAAATTTGATAAATATAATACGGCACACCAGTTCCATTAGTTAGCTCACTGCTGTTTACAGGTGCGGCAAAAGGATTACCGATTATTGAAAAGTTAGCAGCATTGCTTGGAGCCGGCACTGTATAATTACTTGTGTTTAATATACCACTAACACTATAGGTAAATGCTGTTGGTCCCGCTATATAGTTGATGCCCGTTCCCCCACTTGAAATATCTGTTTTAATCCCTCTGATAAATAAACTATAAGGTGTATTGGCTGCGGTGCTGGCACCTGCATCGGCCCAAGCATTTGAACTGTTATTCCATATTCTTGCATCTGCAATACCTGAGATATTATTGCTTCCAGTAGTTTGTATGGTAATATTATTGTTTGTAGACAAAGAAGCAAATGTTTGAGTGGTAGTAAAAGGATTGGCAAACATCCGCCAGCCTCTTTGGGCAATAATGCTTTGTTGTAAAGTAACAGAACCGCTTATATTACTTAATATACCTTTAATTGCTCCCTCGGGGGCAATAGTTAAATACCCTCCTGTAGTTATAAAACCGGTAGAATTTATATTTAAATTACCACTTACAGAAAAGCCGGATGTGTTAGAAATATTTAAAATGATTTTACCAGCCCCTCCACCAATATTAAATGATCCTTTACCTGTAAAAGTCTGATTTGATGAACCGCCAATATTGAATGTTGCATTACTAGCTCCAGCAATTGAAAAAGTGGCACCAGTGGCAACATGAATATTGCCTTTAATTGTATGCCCAGGATTACTAGTTGTGTTTAAATTAAATGTTCCAGAAGAGATAGTTAAATTGTCACAAACAAATTTAGCAGACCCTGTACTTGATATAGCGGCACTAGTTGCATATTCAAAATTCCCATAAGTTCTACCACTTATTGCTGGGGCTCTAGTTGAACTATGCTTATATAAGCTTCCTACCTGAAAAACAACAATACTTTTAGGTTGAGCTAATGAAAAAGGGTTTGCACCACCCTTAAAGATAAAGGTAGACCCACTAGCAAAAATTACTGAGCTAGCAATTGTTGAACCAAATGGGTTGCCAGTTGAACTTTGAAAAGTAGCACAAGTTGCACCATTTTCAAATATTAGGCCATTGGCATCAGCCGCCATTATTTTATGCGATTGACTTGTTTTAGCCCCGGAACCAAGAACAATATCCCCGAAAACAGAACCTGTAAACCCAGTTAAAATCATTAAACCAATTCCTACAGTATTTGTATTGGATTGAAGTGTGAGGGTATTCCCATTTGCTAATAAAAATGCAGGATTGGTTATTCCCGAAGCTCCCATATTCAGTGTAACATTACTATTTGCTTGAAAAATAACATTTGTAGATGCTCCACTAATTTGCAATTTGCCTATAGATTGAGTTGTTACAAAATCTAAAACAACTGTTGCATTAGAGCTAAATACAAGAATGTCATTGGGAGCAGGACTAATTCTTGATGGAGACCAGTTTGCAGCAGTTTCCCAACTTGTGGAAGAACTTCCCGTCCAAGTATAAGTTGTTTGCCCCCAACTTTTCAGTCCTATTAAAGCAATTAATAAAAAAAGAAAAACTTTTGCCATAAATATGTTTTTGTTTTTAAACTACGAGCTCTGTGATTCATTTTCGAATTTTTGAAAAGTAAAAAATATATAATCCTTATTATAAAATCTGAGATAAAAGGATTTTAGCACACTATTAAAAAATAACCTTTAATAATTCGTTTAATACTGATTATAACAAATAGACAAGTGGTATTAAAATTTGCTATATCCATGCAATTTCAAATACAATTATATTGTTGAGAAACATCTGAAAGAAGTGCATTTTTGATTAAAAAGCATTCAAAAAAAAGCAGCTTTCTCCAAAAATAATTTTATTGAATTTTGAAACATCAACTGAACTTCTAATTTTTTTTTGAAAAAATCCCATTGCCATTTTCGGTAAAAAAATATAGTAGTATCTCAAAGAAAATTGAGGAATAAAAATTGATACATAACCAAAAATTGATTCAACTTCATCAAAACCCGGTGAGAACTGGGTAAAAAAAAAACCATTTACAATTAATTGTAAATGGTTGATTATTATGTGGGAGCACACGGGTTCGAACCGCGGACCCTCTGCTTGTAAGGCAGATGCTCTAAACCAGCTGAGCTATGCTCCCTTTGTTTGTTGGGAGTGCAAAAATAGGTTTTGATTGAATATGTCCAAATTTTTTTTTGACTTTTTTAAAAAAAACTATTTTGCTACTATCATAATGAAACTTTTTTTTTGCACTTCTATTATAAGTTCATCAATTACCTTTGAAATATGCCTCAATCAGTAAATAGTGAAGCGGCTCTTCCATGGGAAGAATCTTCGGTGGAAACGATAACCATGCTTTCCCCTAATTTTAGCCTCATTGTTTGGAATGATGAAGTCAATAGCTTTGACTGGGTCATTGAAACCTTAATGGAGGTTTGCGGTCATGACTTGGAACAAGCAGAACAATGTGCTATGATTATCCATAACAAGGGTAAATATGCAGTAAAAAATGGGGACTATGATACTTTAAAACCCATGTGCGATGCCATTACTGACCGAGGTATTGGCGCAACCATTGAAGTGATTGCATAAAAGATTAAATTCATGTTCAGAACAAACATCCCCACATGCCTTTGTTCACACTAGATAATAATTTATGGTTTCCGCCACTATCAGATGCTGATGAAGAAGGCTTATTAGCCATTGGCGGTGATTTGAGCATTGACCGTCTTTTAATTGCCTATAAGCACGGTATTTTCCCATGGTTTGATGGTCCTGTTCCTCTTTGGTGGAGTCCTGACCCACGTTTTGTCTTATACCCAGAAAATTTGAAAGTGAGCAAAAGCATGGAACAGGTAATTAAAAAAGGAGACTATCGCTTTAGCGTCAACACCGCTTTTGACCAAGTAATTGCCAATTGTAAGAACCAAAAAAGAGAAGGTCAAGATGGAACCTGGATCACCCCAGAATTAGAACAATCCTTTAATGAATTACATGGTTTGGGATTTGCAGTATCGGCAGAGACTTGGTTAGATGGAGAATTGGTAGGTGGTTTATATGGCATTAAAATGGGAAAGGTATTTTTTGGAGAAAGCATGTTTGCCAAAACGTCTAATGCCAGCAAATTTGCCTTTATTCATTTTGTACAACTACTCAAACAAGAAGGGGTTGAATTAATAGATTGTCAAGTGTATACAGCCCATTTAGAGAGTTTGGGAGCCCAGATGATTGGAAGAGATGATTTTGCTAAGAGACTTACTCAATTGATTTAACTGCGGTATCCGTACATTCTTTCTACGTCTATCACAATCTTCTCCATATCTGCGTCTTTACCTTTTGGTTCGTATTTCTGTTTCAAATTACTACCAAATAAAACCGCTAGGGTTTGCCAAAATGCGGCATTGATAAAACCCTTATAGTCTTCTATAATTTCATAACAGTTATTACCTGTTTCTCTGTAAATCAATTTCATCAAAACCTTTCCCTGATAAACAGATAACTGTGTCAATTTATCTGTGAATTCTTTTTTCAATTCCTTTTCTCTGCTATGAATAATCTTCCTGCGTTCGCTTTTGTCTGTTACGTGTAACAATCTAGCATTGATATCATTCATGATTCTTCCAGCAGCTTTTGCATAGGGATAGGTAACATAAACAGCATTGCGCAAACGGGTCCAGTCTGCCCAATACTTTTTCCATTGTCCACTTAATTTAGCATATACCAGAACATTGGGTAAATAACTTTGGCCAATGGTATCTCCTTCAGGGGTAATGAATGCATACACTTTAACCGTATCCAAAGGTCCATGCCCTACGGGTTGTTCCTGTGCTTTAGCAAATTGAACTGCTCCTGAGAAGAGCAAGATCAATAAATAGCTATGATATGGTTTAAGTTGTTTCACTGCTTAAAAATAGACAAATCAATATCCATTAATGCTGCCCAGTCAAAAAAAGTAACCCAAAACCTGTTTAAACGGCCTTTAAATTGGTTTTTGTTAACAATCGCTGACGGATGCTCATGCCAAATCCAATGGTCATAACCACTATTCCCAGCCACAATACGTTGATCAAAGGAAACTCATACACTTTTAAGGTAATCAACTCAGTAATAGAACTACTTTCTTTAATGCCAATTTCTAGTTTACCCGTTTTTTGATCCACCACCTTGTTGAACTGAAGTACCAGACTTTGAGAACGAATAGTATCATTGATTAAACGAAGTTGTTGGTCTTTGATGGCTATTCCTGGATTGGCTGGATAACGTCTTCCATCCTTGGTAATGATCGTCATATTTAAAAACAAAGACACTTCCCCTGTCAAAACTTTGGATTGTTGTTCAGCAGGATTAATGGCCACTTTTTCAAGAATCATCAAACCATTGCCATAGAACAAAGTGTCTCCGGCTTTAACTTGTTTGTTTCTAAAAGTGGTGGTATCGGTGGTATTGTTTTCTTGGAACGATGTGATATAACCAAAAATGTCTTTATGCCAGTAATGTTTGGCAGATGGATTGGCAGCAAAACCTTCCATTCCCTTATTGTTTTTCATTACATCTGGATAGAGTTTAAAACTATCAGACTTATCCTTTGCAATAAATTCAATTTCAAAATAGCGTTTGTGGTCAATATTGTCAATGGTATCTCTGATCCAGGTAACCATATACTTACCCATATCTGTTTTAACAGCTTTGAATAAGGTCAAGTTTTCTGCAGGATCGCCCTGGGCACCTTTTGCATCTTTAGACAATACGGTAATACCAGTAGTGTTCCAACTCAAGACGGTTTTCTTAGCAGATGAAACTAGTATTCCCAACAAGACCAAACCAAAACCAACGTGGGCAACACTGGCACCAGCGGCTTTGACCTTTCCTTTTAGTCCCAACCAGATATAAGACGCATTTGCCACAACTGCATAAACAGCGGTAAAAATGGCAATATGGATAGCTACCAAAAATACAGGTCCTTTTGAACCATATCTAATTTCACCAAACAAACTAATACCCAAACTAATAATCACAGATACCAAGGTTGGAATCCAAATTTTCTTTCCAAACTGATCCTTGGGTGTGTCCTTATATTTAAAATATTGGGTAAAAGCAGTTAACAAACCAAGAATCATGGCTACAAAAATCTGAATTTGGTTATGGGCAAATTCAGGGTCTTCTGGTGGCGCAATATTAGAACCAAATACTTTATTAAATACAGGCGTAGAAGTCTTTGCAATAATGACAATTCCTCCTAGGAATAAAACCAAAGAACCAATAAACATCCAGAATTCCCTACTATAGGTTTGTTCTTCTTTTTGGATACTTGGAAGGGTTTTATAATTCTTGGCAAATAAGATCATGGCAGGAATAAAGAATACCAATACAAAACCTACTAACTGTACATAAATGGCTTGTAAGTTTTTATCATCTACTGTAAATGCGTGTACGGATGTATCTGCTAGAATACCACTCCTGGTTAGGAAGGTAGAATACAGAATCAGGGTAAAAGTGATAATATAAAAAAAGTAAGTAGTCTTGAGTGAGTAACCAGTGTTTTTGTACACCATGTTCACATGCAAACCAGCTACTAAGGTTAGCCAAGGAACTAAAGAGGCATTTTCAACTGGATCCCAAGCCCAATATCCTCCAAAAGACAGACTTTCATAGGCCCAAGCGGCTCCCATCATGATACCCAATCCCAAAATGCCAGCAGAAAATCCAGCCCAAGGAATCACGGGTTTTACCCAATCGTGGCGCTTATTCATCAAACCTGCAAATGCATAGGCAAAAGGAACAATAGTAGAGGCAAATCCTAGGAACAAAACTGGTGGGTGAATCACCATCCAATAGTTTTGTAATAAAGTGTTTAAGTCATTTCCTTCATAAACCCTTGGTAATTGTAAGTAGTCTGGATTGGTAAAAATGGGCAGATCTGGCATACTATTACGCCAAAGAATAAAGGGATCATTTCCAATTTTGGCTCCAAAAACATATATACCCAACAACATGGTAGCAATACAAAACTGGGCCAAGTTTAAAACAAACATGGTTCCAGCTTCCCAGTCTTTAGATTTCCATACTAAGACCCATCCTAACACACAATGCCAAACACTCCACAATAAAAAACTACCTGATTGGTCTTCCCAAATACAACTCAATAAATATTTACTTGGTAAGGAACGTGAAGAGTGATTCCAAGCAAAGAAATATTCGTGGTAATGATTAGATATAATATAAACAATCAATCCAAATATGCTGAACACAGAAACGGTTTCTACAAAAAACGCGCCTCTGGCCATTTTAATCCAACTGGTTTTTTCCGTGGAATCGCCCAAGCGGTTGGCCATAAAATAAGCAATGGTGGCCATCAGGGATGCCACCAAAGATAATAATGTCAGTATATGGCCTATCTGGCCGGGCAATAAATGTTCACCTATATATTTCATGTATATCTATTCAGTCTAAGGGGAAATGGTTATCAGGAATGGGTTATTTACCACTATTCCTCACAGCGTTTTTAGCTGCATTGGGATCATCCTTATATTTTGAAGGGCATTTTAACAAAATGTCTTTACAATCAAAATGGTCACCTTGAACCCTACCTTTCAAAACCAATCTTTCACTTTTTTCCATATCAGTAGGTTTATTATTGTGATAAACCACTTTAATACTGTTTCCTAAAGTGTCAACAGCTGTAAAGCTTAAATAGTTGGGATTTTTGGCGGCATCATATTCCACCGGATGTTGCTTGTCTACTTTGGCAATTAAATTAACAAATTTGCCTTCTTTCTGCTTGGCAGATGAAATGGTCTCATAAGTAGTCAAATCCCCGGTATAGCTAATTAATACTACGATACTGGCGGCAATCAACACTAAAATGATGATGTGGGTCTTTTTCATTTTCTCTGTTTTCAGGAGCAAAAGTAGTCCAAAATCATTCACACAAAGATGATGTTTGTCAGGCTTTACTGTTAAAACTGTAAAGCTTCTACAAAAGCTGCGATTTTGTTATGTTTTAGCCAAACTAAATTGGCAGAATATATAAAATGAAGGTAATTTGCAAAGCGTTTCAAGCTTAAAGCCATGCCTCATTTAGATCAGTTCAACCCTAATACGGTTGGCAATCCCAATAACAACATTTTTGGACTGCCTTCTAATGAAGCAGAATCCTTATTGGTGGTACTTCCTGTACCTTGGGAAGTAACGGTGAGTTATGGGGCTGGTACCTCAAGGGCGCCAGAACACGTTTTCAAAGCCAGTATTCAAGTAGACCTCTTTAATAAAGACGTACACGATGGCTGGAAAACGGGATTCTTTATGCGTGAGATAGACAAGAAACTGTTGCTCAAAAGTGATTATTTAAGAAAAGAGGCTGAATTATACATTGATTATATCTCTAAGGGTGAGAAAGTAGAGGACAATAAATTCATGACCAAGTCTCTTAAAGACATCAATGAGGGCGGGGCATTTATGAATGATTGGGTCTATGAGCATTGCAAAGAATTGTTGCAAAAAGACAAATTGGTGGCATTATTGGGTGGTGATCATAGTATATCATTAGGTTATTTAAAGGCATTAGCTGAAAAACATGGGCAGTTTGGTGTGTTACAAATTGACGCTCATTGTGACCTCAGAAAGCAATATGAAAGCTTTTTGTATTCACATGCTTCTATTATGTACAATGCCTTGCAAGAAGTTCCCAATTTGGCCAAGCTGGTTCAAGTAGGTGTTAGAGATTTTTGTGACGAAGAATGGGAATTGGTTTGCAATAGCCAAGGCAGGGTAGTTACTTATTTTGACCAAACCATCAAGGAAAGACAATACGAGGGTGAAACCTGGAGATCCATTGCTGAGGAAATCATTGGTCAATTGCCACAGAAAGTTTACCTCAGTTTTGACATTGACGGTCTAGATAGAAAATACTGCCCAAATACCGGAACACCCGTTCAAGGTGGTTTTGAAACAGAAGAAATTCTTTACCTGGTTAAAAAGATTTTAGATAGCGGACGTCAGTTAATTGGCTTTGATTTGGTAGAATTGGGTGTTGGCCAGAATGATTGGGACAGTAATGTTGGCGCCCACTTGCTCTGGCGTCTTTGTAATTTAATGGTAAAATCACCCGCAGTTTAGCATATTTAGGATGAAACTATACCCATACGTAATTGAATTAAAAAGACCTTCTTATAGACTAATTGATTTTATTAGTCAGCTCTTGCTATTAATCAGTTTGAGCGCCTTTACCTATGCCCTATTTGAAGGATTACCTATTAATAAAATAGCCATTTATTTATCCGCTGGAGGCATTATTGGCTGGTGGATCTATTGTTTGGTTCAGAACAGAAAAGAGCAGATTCCGTATTATCGTATGGGATTATTTGTAGCCTGTTTGGGATGGTGGTACCTACCCAAAGGGGGATGGATTTGTGTTATCTATCTATTAGCTGGATTCTTTGAAAAGCAAGCCAAATTTCCAGAAGAGTTGGCTTTTGACCAAGACGAAATAGTGGTCAATAGCTTGCCCAAAAAACATATTTATTGGGAGGAATTAAACAATGTGGTCATTAAAGACGGTTTGCTAACCATTGACTTTAAGAACAACAAATTGCTTCAAAAAGAAATACAATCTGGCTCAAATGCCAAAGATGAGCAAGATTTTAACGAGTTTTGCCGCAACAGACTTCAAGCAATAGCTTAAGTTTTATTTTTCACCCTTTAGTCATGACCATGTCTTTATCAAGTTCACCTTATATGCTCTATTCCGATGGCAACGGAAATATTTTTGAAGATACCAGCTTATATGCCACAGGAAGAGCAGGTTGGGACGCAATTCCCGTTCCCCCAGAAGACTGGATTGAATTACCCACAGGTGGAAATTTGTATGAATTACCCGGCAGAAGGGGTATTGGAATTGATGTAAAAACCGGAGACATGCGTCTTTGTGACAAAGGTTGGGCTGTTGCAGCTTTTATTCCACCTGCACATACAGGTTTGTATATAGCAGCATTTGAAACCCAAGAAGACGCACCTACCCTTCCGCTTTTTTGTTATACAGCAGCAGCATGGCACAATGAAAAATTCTATGTAACCGCTGTTCGCATTGAACAAGATATTCGTCAAGAAGCCGCTGGCTATGACGATGAAAAAATAGAATCTGGCACCAAACAGTTGTTGGAAAACTATTCTCAGAATAGATTGGTAAAGCACTTGATGGAGAATTGTTGCATGACTTATACTTGTCCTGCAGCCAGGAATTTTGCCTTGGGGCGATGGGAATGTCCAGTACCCACTTCCCCTGCCTGTAATGCAAACTGTGTTGGATGTATTTCTTTTCAGCCAGAGGACGAAGTCATTTTTTCTACCCAAGACCGATTGACATTTAAACCTACTGCTGCTGAAATAGTAGAATTCACTGTACCACATTTAATGGAAGCCCCTTATCCCATTATTAGCTTTGGTCAGGGATGTGAGGGAGAGCCTTTGCTCATGTGGGAAACCATAAGAGAAGCCATTATTGAAATTCGCAAACATACCCCAAGAGGCAGTATCAATATCAATACCAATGGATCTAAGCCAGATGCGGTAAGAGCTTTGTGTGAAGCGGGTTTGAATAGTATTAGAGTAAGTACCAATTCTGCTAGAGAACATATTTACACCCCATATTATAGACCCAATAATTATCAATTCCAAGACATTGTAGAAAGCTTGAAAGTGGTGAGAAGTTTTGGAGGTTGGACAAGTATCAACTATTTTGTTTTTCCAGGCATGACCGATAGTGTGGAAGAATATGAAGCTTTACGACAATTAATTATTGACACGGATTTGAACATGATCCAGTGGCGCAATTTTAATATTGACCCTGACTGGTATATGGGCAAGATTGGAGTTCACGAAACCGGCGATATCTTAGGAGTAAAACAAATGCTAGAACTGATACATGAAGAATTTCCTAAAGTACAGTTTGGCTATTTTAATCCTCCAATGGAAAGAATCAAGGGGAATTTCCAATCTGATTTTGCCCATCTCTAGCCCTAATGCATGAAGGAACAACATTCTCAAAAAGATATCAGCCTAGGCATTCTGTTGGCGTTGTTAGCTACCATTATTTGGTCTGGAAATTTTGTCATCTCAAGGAGTGTGATTCATTTGATTGGACCCATTAGTTTGGCTTTTTTTAGATGGTCTTTTGCAAGTCTATTATTAATGCCCTTTGCATGGAAAGTATTTAAAGAAGACTGGGCCATCATTAAAGCAAGACCAGCTTATTTTTTCTGGACGGCACTAACTGGGGTAAGCTTGTTTAATACATTTGTGTATATAGCAGGTCATTCTACTTCGGCTATTAATATGGCCTTGATTGGCACTACTTCTTCACCCATTTTTGCTAGCTTATTGGCCTATTTTTTTCTAAAAGAAAAAATGGGACTAATGCGCATCATTGGTATGATTATCTGCATTATTGGAATCCTATTACTATTGTCTCAGGGAAGTATGGAAAAGCTCATGGCCTTTCATTTTACTACTGGTGACCTTTGGGTTTTAGCTGGTGCTTTTTCCTTTGCCATTTATAATGTTATGGTTAGAAGAAAACCTCAGGAAATAAGCAGTATCAGATTTTTGTTTGTAGTATTTTTCTTTGGCGCACTCTTATTAATTCCTTTCTTTTTGTATGAATTATCTTATTCCCCACCTATTGTTTGGAATACGGAATTAATCAGCTCAATTCTATACCTTGGCATTGGCACTTCTGTCATTTCCTTCTTGTGCTGGAATATAGCTTTGCAAAAGCTTGGTACAGGAAGAACAGTGATTTTTGGCAATCTAATTCCAGTATTTAGCACATTAGAAGCGGTCTGGTTATTGGGAGAGCAAGTAACGCTGATTCATTGGATCAGTGGCATTATTGTCATTCTTGGATTGGTGATTGCAAATATGTATCATTCTAAATTTAGCAAATGATAGACTGGCAAATTTTAGTACTGCTTTGCTTATTTGCCTGTTTGGCTGGATTTGTTGACGCCATTGTTGGCGGAGGTGGTTTGATTCAAACACCAGCTTCACTGATTATGTTACCCCAATTACCCGTAGCTACAGTTATAGGATCACTTAAATTACCCTCTTTTAGTGGTACATTTTTTGCGGCTAGACAATATGTACGCAAAGTGCCCATTAACTGGAAATTGATGGGTTGGATGGCCCTAACCGCATTTAGTGCATCCTTTTTGGGCTCTCAGTTATTGACCCAAATGAGTAATCGGTTTATGAAACCCGTGATCTTGGTGGTCTTAGTATTAGTGGCCATCTATACTTATTCCAAAAAGGATTTTGGCCAATTCTCACACAGGGAATTAACCCCTACTCAAAAAACGCTTTATAGTCTAATGATTTGTTTGGTCATTGGATTTTACGATGGATTTATTGGCCCTGGTGCAGGCAGTTTCTTGGTTTTGGCTTTTATTAGTTTAATGGGCTTGGATTTTTTTCACGCATCGGCCAATGCTAAATTGATTAATCTAGCTACTAATCTAGGGTCTATCTGTTTGTTTTTAATC
>CALRXZ020000106.1:0-14356 GCA_943372255.1 Chitinophaga pinensis | reverse complement strand
ATATCGCCCAGCTTACTTAGCTTTTCTGCAAAAGCTGCGTCTCCTTTTTCTTCTTCTTTATAAAACCTCAGATTTTCTAATAACAATACTTCACCAGGTTGCAAAGAAGCAGATTGTTCCGTTGCACTAGCTCCAATACAATCGTCTGCAAATTTTACGGTTGCTCCATCCAATAATTTCACCAAATGGAATACCAAATGCTTTAATGAATACTTCTCAGTTGGACCATCTTTTGGTCTACCCAAATGGCTCATTAAAATCACGGATCCTCCATCTGCCAATATTTTTTTGATGGTTGGAATGGTAGCGCGCATACGGTTATCATCAGTGATTTCAAATTCCGCATTTAAGGGCACGTTAAAGTCTACACGGATCAGGGCTTTCTGGCCTTTGAAATTGTGTTCTGAAAATTGACTCATGGTAAAGGATTTAAAAATGAAAACCGCAGAGACAACTTGGCACAGAGAAAATTACTCGGCGCTGCGTCTCTGCGGTTTTTAAAAATAGATATAGTAGTCAGACTAAGAAATCAAACCAGCAAAATGCTTCACAGTTCTAACCAACTGAGATACATAGCTCATTTCATTGTCATACCAGCTTACGGTTTTCACCATTTGCTGATCACCAACAGTCATCACTTTAGTTTGTGTTGCGTCAAACAAAGAACCAAAGCTTGTTCCAACAATATCAGAACTTACAATCTCGTCTTCAGTATAACCAAAGCTTTCATTGCTTGCTGCTTTCATAGCTGCATTAATTTCTTCAGCAGTTACTTTTTTAGACAAGATAGCAGTTAGTTCAGTTAATGAACCAGTGATTACTGGAACACGCTGAGCGCTACCATCTAATTTGCCTTTCAATTCTGGTAATACCAAACCAATGGCTTTTGCAGCACCAGTACTGTTTGGAACAATATTAGCAGCGGCTGCTCTAGCCCTGCGCAAATCTCCTTTTGGATGTGGCGCATCCAAAGTATTTTGGTCATTGGTATAAGCGTGAATGGTGGTCATGATACCAGTTACAATGCCATAATTGTCATTCAAAGTTTTAGCCATTGGAGCCAAACAGTTGGTGGTACAAGACGCACAAGAAATGATGGTTTCAGAACCATCCAAAATAGCGTGGTTAACATTGAAAACAACAGTTTTCAAATCACCAGTTGCAGGAGCAGAAATGACAACACGTTTTGCACCAGCAGTAATATGCGCTGCAGCTTTGTCTTTATCAGTAAAGAAACCAGTTGATTCAATAACTACGTCTACACTATGCGCACCCCAAGGAATTTGGGCTGGATCACGTTGAGCATAAATTTTAACGGTTTCACCATTTACAATAATGGAATCTTCAGTAGCAGTTACTTCAGCATCAAAACGGCCTTGTGCACTATCATACTTCAACAAGTGAGCCAATACTTTAGGGCTAGTCAGGTCATTGATAGCTACTACATCAATTCCTTCCATATTATAGATTTGACGGAAAACCAGACGGCCAATACGTCCAAAACCATTAATTGCAACTTTAACTGTACTCATTATATAAGCATTTAAATGAAAAATCTAGTTTAGAGGTTGCGAAGTTAACGAATTCATGGAAAAAATGATGTGTAAAGTTTACATGAAGATTTTCCCTTAAGCATCATTTTTTTAGAAAAACTTATAAAAATTTTTGGTTGAAAGCATCGCCTCCCCTATTTTTGCAACCCATTATAAAAATGGCCGGTTCGTCTATCGGTTAGGACAGCCCCCTTTCACGGGGCAAAGACGGGTTCGATTCCCGTACCGGCTACAAAAGCCTCAGCATGAAATGCTGGGGCTTTTTTCATTTGTGAACGAGCCAAATTCATTTGAGCGAGTGAACAAATGAAAAAAGCCAGCGCTGGGAACCGGTGCGAGGCTTTTGGGTAAATCCCCCATCAGGGGAAGACTGCCGAAGTGAAACGAAGGCAGGCAATCCCGGATTTGAAGACTGCCGAGCGCAGCGATGGCAGTCAATCCCGTCCATCATCTCCTAACGGTCTGCCGAGCGCAGCAATGGCAGACCAACCGTGAATGTTCTCTTTTTCATCATGTCTTGAGATTAATCACCTCAGCCTTGCGAAGCTTGGCCAAAGTCTACCATATTTATTTAGGATGAAAACTTTCACGGCCATAGTCTGAACTGTAATGACCAAAGTTGAATACCCACCAAGAACCATCAGCAAACCCTTATTGGTATAACAAAATATCTTTCACCACCTGTTTTCCAAAAAAAGTTGCCGTTTCATTGGACCAGTTACCTTGATATTTTATAGTGAGACGTCTCGTAGAATCTCTACTAACCGGTTCTTTCCATACAATATACAACCAAGGTTTAAGCTCTCTGTTGGCTATATACAACGATACAGTTTGGGTATTTTCAAAATAAAAATGCGAGCCTCTGGATACTTCCATGTGATTATTATCAGGCACACTGTTAAATGATTTAATCGGAATGCTTAATTCTTTCAGCAGGACAGACATGGGTTGTCCAATGAACTTGCTTTTCTGATCTATTACCTTAACCTGCAGGTAATTGACAGTGTCGGATAATTTTGCAAACACTTGCCCATGTAAATTGCCATGTGGTGCACAGGCAACTAAAATCATCAAAAAAAATATCGGCATAGCCGTTTTCAGTACTTTCATATACCAACATTTTTTGGTTGTGAGCTTTAAATAGCCATCAACCATCGCGCAGCAACCCCACAAAAACCTCACAAACGTTTTACACCACCATTCCGATACTGTGATGGATTTAACCCAATTCTTTTTTTGAAAGTTCTGGAAAAATGCTGCTCAGATGCAAAACCACAGGAATAAGAAATCTCTGAAATACTCTGGTTGGTTTCTTTTAACAGCTGACAGGATTTCTCTAACTTGATATTCAACAAATATTGTCCGGGTGGAATATCCACGATTTCCTTAAATGCTTTCCTAAGCCAAGCATAACTAACATTGTTGTTCTTGGCGATGCTTTCCAAATCAACATTTTCTGACCACTGCTCATGAAGCTGATGGATAATTTTATTTATGATCAAACTCTTACGGTCCGGAGAATTAGATGCTGAGAATACTGACGCATATACAAGACCCAACAATTGAATAGTTAAACAGGAGGCTAATTGTGCAAAAGCAGCACCTTCCAATTTTATTGTTGCAAGAAGCCTTAAGAAGATTTGAATAAATTCAGGATGATATCCAATATTGATAACAGGATCAGTTGCTAAGAAACAATCTTGGTTCATCAGGTGTTCTGCAAAACTTCCTTTAAAACCCACCCAGTATTCCTCCCAGCCTGTTGACTGTTCCGGCTTAAAACGATGCCATATACCAGGGAACAACAAAAAAGCAGAACCAGGTTTCACTTCAATAAGCCCACTTGCTGCCGACTCAAAAACTCCTTTTCCTTTTGGAATGTAAACCAATTGATATTCGCTAAGTATTCGGCCTTTATCCCAGCAGAAGGTATAATTTTTTGGGTGACTGGTATCGGGATAAGGTTGGTTAGCGGGATGATCGTTATGCCCTACATCATAAACAGTAAGCCCCCAATCAGTGCCGGTAGTCTCTATGTTACTGATCCGTTCAGGGTCAAAATATTTACGAAATTCATTCATCGGCTAAAGCAAAAGTCTTTACAAGTTATCTGTCCTTCAAAGAAACAGAAAGATCGGCCAAATTCATGTGACGAATTTTACTTTATCAAATACATCAAAAAAAATACTAAAAGCTGCAAGTACAAAAGACCTTGCTCGCGATAAATTTACTTTGATTATGGAAAAACCTGAATTAAAAATTGGATTATTTGGAATAGGTCTGGAAGCCTATTGGGATCAGTTTGATGGCTTAGAAAAACGATTACAGGGGTATTTGTCCATTGTAGAAGAACGTTTAGCCTCAATACATCCTTCTATTGTGAACCTTGGACTGGTTGATAATGCTGAAAAAGCATTTGATGCAGGTTTAAGGTTTAGGAAAGAAAATGTTGACCTGATATTTTTATATGTAACCACTTACGCTTTGTCTTCAACTGTGCTTCCTGTTGTCCTTAAAGCAAAGGTTCCGGTCATTGTTTTGAACCTCAGTCCTAGTGCCGCAATTGATTACACCGCTATTAATAAAATGGGAAATAGGGTGAAGATGACCGGAGAATGGTTAGCCTACTGCTCTGCCTGCCCAGTACCTGAAATAGCCAATGTCTTTAGGCGTACCGGAATAAAATTCCATCAGATTACGGGTATGTTGCATGATGACCCGGAATGCTGGAATGAGATTGGGGAATGGGTTGAAGCGGCAAAGGTTGCCCATCTTATGGCATATAACCGTTTAGGTTGTATTGGGCATTATTATAGCGGGATGCTTGATATCTATTCAGACCTCACCCAACATTATGCGCATTTTGGAGGGCATATTGAACTGCTAGAAGTGGACGAATTAACAGCGCTCAGACATGGCATATCCGATCAGTCAATTACAGAACGTATTGCTCAGTTCCGAGAACAGTTTGATGTGCAAAGCGATTGCTCTGATATTGAATTGTCCATTGCGGCACGCACTTCACTAGCATTAGATCAACTGGTTGAAAAATATCAACTGGGTTCCATTGCTTATTATTACAAAGGCACAGGCAACCTTGAAAATGAAGAGACCATCAGTTCCATTATTCTGGGTAACTCATTACTGATGGCAAGAAATATTCCAGTTGCTGGAGAATATGAAATTAAGAACGCACAGGCCATGAAGATCATGGACAGTTTTGGTGCAGGAGGCTCATTTACGGAATACTATGCGGTTGACTATAACGAAGACATTATTCTTATGGGACATGATGGGCCCGGTCATATTGGTATTGCTGAAGGCAAAACAAAAGTAAAGCCTCTGGAAGTATACCATGGTAAGGTTGGGAAGGGACTTTCTGTGGAAATGTCTGTAAAGAATGGGCCTGTCACACTGCTATCTGTTGTTGAGTGCGCAGGGGCTAAGATGATGCTGCTAGTAGCCGAGGGCGAATCAGTGGCTGGTCCTATTCTGGAGATAGGCAATACCAATAGCCGGTACAAATTCAGCATCGGTGCACGAAACTTTATGAACAACTGGAACAGTCACGGTCCTGCTCACCACTGTGCAGTTGGCATTGGTCATATTGCCTCTAAAATTGAAAAGCTTGGAAAGCTGCTTGATATGGATGTGGTTAAAATATGCTGATGATATTTATCTATAAACTAACTACTTATTAAAAATAAAACCATGAGATTAAAAACAATATTAACCCTTCTCGTATTACCAATTCTATGCTTGGCCCAAAATGCCCCAGGCAAACTAACCCTTTGGTACCAGTCTCCCGCCAAATTAGTAGGTAAACCACCCGGCACAGCAATGAATGAAACGCTGGTCATTGGTAACGGACGAATTGGAGCATTGATCTTTGGTGAAACATTTCGTGAAAGACTAGTTCTAAATGATGGAAGCCTGTGGACAGGTAATGAAACAAAATCTGGATCATACCAATGTATGGCTAACTTATACATTAATTTACCAGAACACGAAAAGCCTAGCAACTATAGTCGTGATCTTGATCTTAGTACAGCTACCTCCCATGTCAATTATACTGCTGGCGGAGTAAATTATCAACGCGAATATTTAGCCAGCAACCCTGCCCAACTGATTGTTGTTCATTTAACAGCAGATAAACCTGCGGGCTACACGGGAAGTATTGAGCTCAATGATATGCATGACGCAAAGACCCAAGGTTTGCAAAAGCAGTTGACTGCAGCTGGGGCATTGGATAATGGCCTAAAATATATAAGCACTGTCAAAGCAATCAATGACGGAGGCACACTCAAAGTGGAAGGAAATCAACTGGTATTTAAGGGCTGTAACAGCATCACATTATTGATTGCAGCCGGTACCAATTATATTTTTGATTACAATAAAAATTATAGAGGCGAAGCACCGGAAAAAAGAATCAATGCACAACTAGCCGCTGGAGAGACCAAATCCTATTCGTCCATCAGAACTGCTCATGTGAAAGACTTTCAGAACCTATTCAATCGCGTTTCAATTGATCTTGGTAAGTCTTTGCCCAGCCAGTTATCCAAGACAACTGATTTGAGAAAAACAGATGCCGCCACCATAACGGATCCTGAATTAGAAGCCCTGATGTTTCAATATGGTCGGTATTTACTCATCTCCTGCTCCAGACCTGGCGGGATAGCGGCAAATTTGCAAGGCATATGGAATGACAGTAACAATGCACCCTGGGGTAGTGATTACCATGCCAACATCAATGTAGAAATGAACTATTGGCCATCTGAACCGGGAAATATGGCCGAATGTGCCTTGCCATACTTTCAGTTAATACAAAGCCAGATGATTCCCTGGAGAAAAGCCACCACCAATGCAAAAGAGATCAATACTCCATCAGGAGAGCCAACTAAAAGAGGTTTTGCCCTACGGACCTCGCATAATATTTATGGCAACACTTATTGGAAATGGGACAAGACTGCTAATGCCTGGTATTGCCAACAATTATGGGAGCATTATGCTTTTGGAATGGACAAGAATTACCTAAAAACAATCGCCTATCCTATTATGAAGGAGGTTTGTGAATTTTGGGAAGATCATCTAAAAGCTTTGCCAGACGGTAGATTGGTGGTTCCCAACGGATGGTCACCTGAACACGGCCCTGCTGAGGATGGCGTAAGCTATAACCAACAGATTGTATGGGACCTTTTTAACAACTATGTAGATGCTACAGCTGTGCTGGGAATTGATCAGGAATACGGAAAAAAAATTGCAACAATGCGTGATAAATTGGTTGGACCTAAAATTGGAAAATGGGGTCAGTTGCAAGAATGGATGGAAGACAAAGACGACCCCAATGATCATCATAGGCATACAAGTAACCTGTACGCAATATTCCCAGGCAGACAGGTATCCATTGCTAAAACGCCTGAATTAGCTAAAGCAGCTAAGGTTTCTTTAGATGCGCGTGGCCCAACAGGTGATGTACGTGAATGGTCTTTTGCCTGGCGAATGGCATTGTATGGTCGCCTGCATGATGCAGAAAACGCACATGCCATGTTCAAGCAGTTTTTCACAAACAGAAACAGTTGTTTGAACCTGTTCGGATTACATCCACCAATGCAAATGGATGGAAATTTTGGATTGACCGCCGGGATTGCCGAGCTGCTCTTACAAAGCCATGAAGGAGAGATCAACTTGTTGCCCGCTCTGCCAAAAGATTGGACAACTGGTTCTGTCACCGGACTGCGGGCCCGAGGTGGCTTTGAACTAGACATGACTTGGAAAAACAATAAGCTCATTTCTGCTACCATCCATAATGTCAATGGTATAACCTGTAAAGTAAAATATGGCGATAAAACAATAAGCATCAACAACCTGAAAAAAGGCGGAAGCCAGCGCTTACAATTTTAGCACAACAACATCCTTGTTGTTGAAATTTGATAGCAAAATATTGTCAGTGCCCAAATACTATATCATGATCAAAAAAATAGTTCAAACAATTACGCTTATCCTTTTATTGGCATGCAATAGCCAGGTAATAGGACAACAACAATCCTCACAACAAAATTCATTTCTTGAAAAAGACAATCCTGAAAAATCCTTTTTATCTCCACCCGAAACTGCCAAACCTGGTGTCCTGTGGATGTGGATGGGATCAAACCTGAGTAAGGCCGGTATTAAAAAGGATCTGGAAGCACTGAAACAACAAGGATTTAACCGCACTACCATGTTCAGTCTGGCAGACATCACAACACCATGGGCTACTGATTTTCGCAACAGCCCCACTCCTGAAATCATCTCGTGGACGGAACCCTGGTGGGATTTGGTGAGGTATGCTGCAGAGCAATCCAAGCGCTTAGGAATGGACTTTGGAATGTATAACGGTCCCGGGTATGAGTCAAGTGGCGGACCATGGATAACCCCTGAGCAATCCATGCAAGAGATTTGCTGGTCTAAAACAAATATCAGCGGAAATAGTCGTATTCAATTGGTGCTGGATAAACCAAAAGTTGCATTAAAGGGTCGTTCATTATGGCCAATTCATAATCCTGCAACCGACAAAGACGAAATACTTGAAGTGGCCGCCAGGGCAACCTATTATAAGGATATTGTTGTGATGGCACTTCCCTCAAAAGGCATCGTTCCCTTAGATCAAGTGATAGACTTATCATCAAAGATGAAGCCTGATGGAAGCCTTGACTGGGATGCACCCGCAGGAGATTGGATCATTTACAGATTTGGGCATACCACATCTGGTACCATGATTCAGCCGGCCCAATGGAAAGCAACAGGTATGGAAGCAGATAAGATGAGCCAAGAGGCAATGGACTTTCATTTGGACCATGTGATTGGTGAAATAAAAAGGCATTTGGGTGATCTAATTGGAACAGGTTTTACACATGTACACTTTGACAGTTATGAAGCTGGAAAGCCTACATGGACACCTAAAATGCGTGAGGAGTTTTTTAAACGAAGAGGTTATGATCTTACTCCTTACCTAGCAACTTTTGCAGGAAGAATTGTGGGAAACGACAAAAAAGATTCATTGAAAATTGTTCAGGATTTTGATGCAACCATCAAAGACCTTTACAGCGATATTTATTTCAAAACGATTGCAAAAAAGTTAAGCGCTGCCAAACTTAGATTTTTATGTGAACCCTATGGCGGACCCTGGCGTCAGGATGATATCATGCCGCAGATTCAAAGTGTCATGACAGAATTCTGGACTACTAATGGTGTTTATAAACCTTATCAGTTAGACCCTACCGTAGTGTCTCTGCGCAAATCCGGGAAAAATATGGTAGAAGCTGAGGCCTTTACCGGAAATCCCAATGACAGCAAATGGGATGAAACGCCTGCATGGTTAAAGCCTATCGGTGATGCCGCTTTTTGCGCAGGAGTGAACCGTTTTGTGTTGCATCGTTTTGTTCAACAACCTTGGGATGATCAATATAAACCGGGAGCAACCATGGGACAATGGGGCACCCATTTTGATCGTACACAAACATGGTGGAAGCCTGCTAAGGCACTAGTAACTTACTGGCAGCGCTGCCAAGCGTTGTTGCAATGGGGAACTATTGCTACACCGGATACCAATGATTTTCGTAAAACAGCTTCACAAAATATCACTGCTTTAAAGTATATACATAGAACCGGAGGTCAAACCCATCTCTTTTTTGTAGCGAACACTTCACATAAAACACTGTTGGCAACTTGTAGTTTTAAAGTAAGCGGCATGCAGCCAGAATTGTGGGACCCAGTAACTGGAACTATGCGGGACCTAAATCAATTTGATCAAAATACAAGTCAAACAACAATCAATTTGAATTTTGATGATGCACAAAGCTTCTTTATTGTTTTCAGGAAAAAGATCAAAGAAAATGCGAGTTTAAAGCGTAATAATTTCCCCATAGCTAAAGCGCTGATGACTATGGATGGGCCTTGGTTGGTTAAGTTCGACGCCAAATGGGGTGGTCCTGAAAAACCGCTAAGTTTTTCAACTTTAGATGACTGGACCAAAAGACCAGAACCCGGAATCAAATATTATAGTGGAACAGCGGTGTACACCCAATTATTTGACGCACCCAAAATATCAAATAAATCTGCGCTGTACCTTGATCTAGGCATCGTGAAACACATTGCAAATGTCAAGATCAACGGTACAAATATTGGTGTGGTATGGACAGCCCCTTGGCGCATTCAGATACCGCAGAAATTGTTGAAGGCAAAAGCGAATACCATTTCTATTGAGGTAACAAATGTATGGGCCAACCGATTAATAGGCGATGAACAGGAACCCAGTGATTGCCAGTGGGTACCAGGACCACGTGGTAACGGATTTTATTTAAAGGAATTTCCCGACTGGTTTATGAAAGGTCAGCCTAGGCCAACAAAGGGGCGATATTGTTTTACCACTTGGAATTATTTCAAAAAAGATTCGCCATTGGTTTCTTCTGGGTTGTTAGGCCCTGTTCGCATCATAGAGGAAAATGAGTAGGTTGATTAGTTACTAGTTCAAGAGAATTCTGAACCTAGTAAAAACATGTTAACGATAATAATTTTATGTTCAGTATACGTTTTTTAAAATCATCCTTTTATCAAAGAATAATTTGCCTACTGATTTTTCAGTTCGCAGCTTACTCCATTGGAAATGCACAAATTGATAGTCTATCATTAAAATTTAACCAACCAACAACATCTGCTAAGCCCATGATTTGGTGGTTTTGGGGAGAAAGCATAACCACTGAAAACGGCATTACCAAAGACCTAGAAGCACTGCATAAAGCAGGCTTTGGTGGGGTTGTATTATACGAACAGGTTTTCAAGGATGCTCCAGATGCATTTAACAGCTTGTCTCCAGAATGGCTGAGCAAAGTTCGCTTTGCAGCCGCAGAATGCGCAAGACTTGGTTTGCGGTTAGAAATCAACAGCAGCAATGGTTATGTTGCAGGAGGCCCATGGATTACCCCAGACTTGGGTATTCAAAGACTTGTTTCCAGTGAAACCATTGTTAAAGGCGGAAGTCATTTTTCCATTAAGCTAGAACAACCGCCAACAAAACTGAATTATTACAAAGATGTTGCTGTGCTGGCTTTTCCAACTGTGGAAGGCCAGTTGATGCCTGAGCCTGAAATTACAAGTACACCAAAAATTGCGAATGTAACTGCGATATTCGATGCTTCAAATGCAAGTAGGACAAGTATTAAAGCTGTTGAAAACTCCAATCACGTTTTATTACATCTGGATTATAAAAATCCTGTAACCGTTAGAAGTATTACCTACGGAATTAGACCTTCTACAAAAGCACTTGTTATTGCTACACAAATGCCGGGAAACTGGAACGATGATTTTTACGGAGAAAATATGAAACCAGTTTTGCCGATTGGCGAACTAGAAGTGAGCCAAGATAATGTACATTGGAATAAAGTAATTCAACTACCTGGTAGAGGATATCAATTTGAAAGTTGGGACAAACAAACCCTGGCCTTTGAACCAGTGACTGCACGATACTTTAGATTAAACCTGCATGATTGGGGACCCACACAGGGCAGTAAAGAAAATGAACTATTTATTGGAAGTGTAAAATTGCAGGGGAGAGCATTTATTGATCAATGGGAAAAAAAATCTGGTAATACACCCGATTTCTCAGACCCCGATGCAACGCCAACATATACAAACAATGACTTTGTAGACCGTAAAAAAATCATTGATCTGAGCCGATTCATGGATAGTACAGGTGTTCTGGATTGGAATGCCCCTTCCGGCAACTGGACCATACTGCGCTTTGGTCACACCCCTACCGGAGTACGCACCAAACATGGACGCCATGAGGGACTTGGATTGGAAAGCGACAGGCTGAGTGCTAAGGCCGCAACAGTACAATTTGATCATTATGTTGGAGTGATTCATCGAGAGATTCAAAAGGTCCCTAATGCCGTTCTATCGGGGGTGAATATGGATAGCGGAGAACATGGTTCACAAAACTGGACAGCTGGTTTTGCTGAGGAGTTTAAGAAAATGTGGGGCTATGACCTCCTATCCTATCTTCCGGCCATGGCGGGCTATATTGTTGAAAACCAAGATGTTTCTGATCATTTTTTATTTGATATAAGAAGAACTATTGCTAACCTAATGAGTGATCAATTTTACGGGACCTTCCGCCGCCTCTGTCATGCGCAAGGAATGACTTTTATGGCGCAGGCTCCGGGTCTTGCAACTTGTATGCCAAGTGACAATATTCAATCTAAAGGGAGAACAGATATTCCAATGGCTGAATTTTGGTTTGCACAAAAAAATGGCACTATCGATTGCAAGGAAGCTGCCAGTGCTGCACATATTTACGGTAAGAATATTGTTGCTGCGGAATCATTTACTGGCAGCAAGGCGGATGTTACCATGGCGCAAATGAAGCCGTTGGCTGATGCTGCACTTGTTCAAGGCATTAATAGATTTGTAGTGCTGGCCTATATACACCAACCTTATGAAGATCGTAAGCCTGGTGTAACTGAAGACCGTTTCTATGTTCCATTCCAAAGGAACAATACTTGGTGGAATGAAAGCGTGGGATTTTGGAAAATGCTGTCCCGCTCTTCACAAATGATGCAAAGCGGGGAACCTGTAGCAGATATTTTGTATCACTTAGGTAACGATGCACCCTTGAAAATTGCCACTTTCAGAATGCGGCCGGCGCCACCGAAAGGATATGATTACGATGTGTGCAGCGACGAAATTTTATTACAGACCAGTGTGAAGAACGGTCGGATCCTTTTGCCATCTGGCAGAAGCTACCGCTTGTTAATACTTGCTGGTGGCAGGCAACTGACACTGGTAAGTCTGCAACATATTTATCAATTAGTAAAACAAGGGGCCACCATTTTGGCACAGGATAAAGTAATTGGTACAAGATCTCTTGCTGACGGCACAACTGCGGATAATGAAGTGCGTAAAATTGCTGATCAACTTTGGGGAACAACTAAAATGAAGACCGAGGGTCAAACAAAAATTGGCCGAGGAAAATTTGTTTGGGGGATGGCTCCTGCTGTATTATTAAAGAACACTCAGGTACCGGAAGATTTCCAAGCCTTGCATACAAGTGCCCAAGACAGTATATTCTTTGCACACAGGAAATCAGAAAATGATGAAATCTATCTGGTAGTTAATCATACACAAAGGCCATTGGTGTTTGATGGTAGTTTTAGGGTCAATCAATTAAGACCTCAGTTATGGAATCCTGAAGATGGCAGCATTTCTGGGTTAAAGAATTATCATTTTAATGGGGGCACCACCATTGTTCCATTACAGATTGAACCGCATGGTTCTGTTTTTGTGGTATTTAGAAAAGATAGTATTTCTGGAACTGCAGACCAGCAGCTGGTAGAAACCATGCCAGTTTGGAAAGAACTAGGTAGTAGTTGGCAATTAGCGTTTGATGCTGGTAGAGGAGCACCTAAAGAAATCTATTTGGATAAACTTGTTTCATGGACCTCTCATCCCAATTTTGACGTACAGCATTATGCCGGAACAGGAGTCTACCATCAGCATTTTAATTTGGATACACTGCCTAAAGGAAAATTAGTTCTTGATTTAGGCAAGGTGCATGATGTTGCAACAGTTACTATTAATGGGAATACCTGCCCTGTAGTCTGGAAACCACCTTACGCGGTTGACGTAACTGCTTTTTTAAAAATTGGTATTAATGATCTTGAAGTTAAAATAACAAATTGCTGGTCTAACCGATTGATTGCTGATGCGGGCCTACCACCTGAAAAAAGAATTTCCTGGACAACATTTAATCCATATAAACCAAGTGATCCATTGTTTCCATCCGGACTGTTGGGACCAGTTGTACTCAAGCATAAATAACAAGGACAAAAACAATAATCATAACCTTAATGATTCGAAAAATTTTAATAACGCATTGATAAAATGAAACTACCACTCCTACTTGGCATTGTATTTTTTTCAACTTCATTTATATATGGTCAAAAGGCTAAACCACCCATTATGGGTTGGAGTAGTTGGAATGGTTTTCGCGTAAAAATTGATGAAAAATTAATTCGTGAACAGGCTGATGCCATGATTTCATCCGGTCTTTATGATGCCGGCTATCGTTATATCAATATTGATGACGGCTATTTTGGCGGAAGAGATTCTAGTGGAAACTTATTTGTCAATCCCAAAAAATTTCCATCAGGTATGAAAGCACTCACCGATTATATTCACAGTAAGCAATTGAAAGCAGGTATTTATACAGATGGAGGAGATAATACCTGTGCATTCATTGGTAAAAGAGAACCTTTTGGAAAGGGCGTTGGAATGTTTGGTCATATCTCGCAGGATTGCAACAAATTTTTTAATGAATGGAATTTTGATTTTATTAAAATTGATTGGTGCGGTGGCAGGAATCTAAAATTGGATGTTGAAAAAACATACAAGTCAATTATTGATACTGCTCTCCTTTTCAAAAAGGATGTTAACATCAATGTCTGTAGATGGGAATTTCCTGGAGAATGGGTAATTGACAAAGCTGATTCCTGGCGGATTTCAACCGATATCAACCCAAAATTTTCTACTGTCTTAATGATCATTGATAAAAATGCCGACTTATACAAATATGCTTCCCCCGGTCATTATAATGATATGGATATGCTTGAAGTTGGTAACGGTATGAGTTATGAGGAAGATAAAACCCATTTTTCTATGTGGTGCATGATGAATTCTCCCTTACTCACGGGTAATGATCTCAGAAAAATGAGCCAGCAAACAATTGACATTTTGACAAACAAAGAGCTAATCGCTTTGAATCAGGATCA
>CALRXZ020000105.1:0-14424 GCA_943372255.1 Chitinophaga pinensis | reverse complement strand
CATCAAACAATACCCTTTTACCATATGCTAGGGTGATATTTCGTGCACTAATCATTTATTTAAGCGGATTTTGGCGCAAAACTAAGGTTTAGGGGGCAGAATTGCAGTAAAAACGGGTAAATTCAATAGTCAAAATTCAAAACCTCATATATGAATGCAAAAAATTGAGGTAAAAAACTAGAAATTGGTTCTATGAAATTTCTATTAATTATTAGTTAACCTCCTACAAATACATTCATTATCAATAGGTTTGTTAAAATTAGCACTATGGCAAATAAGTCTTTACAAAATAGCAGAAGGTCCTTTATCAAACAGGTAAGTTTTGCCTCTATTCTATTGGCAAGTGGAAAACTCAATAGCATCAGTGCTGCTGAATTATTTGATCAGAAAGATAAAGTATTATTAAGATTTGTAGTTGCTTCTGATTCCCATTTTGGTCAACCCAACACGGAATACCAAGCCATGATGGACAAAGTGATTGATCAGATTAATCTGTTTCATCTTACCCACCCATTGGATGCAACGGTAATAAATGGAGACCTCATTCACAATGAATCCATGTTTTTGGCTCAAGTAAAACAAAGAATTGACCGATTAACCATGCCTTGGTATGTAACTAGGGGTAACCATGATATGGTATCCGCGGAGCTTTGGAATAAGACTTGGGGCTATCCGCTGAATCATCAAATCACTGTCAATGGCTATCCCTTTTTATTAATGGATAGTTCAAATGAAAAAGGGGAATACTTATCGCCTGATTTGGTTTGGTTGAAAGAGTCTTTGGAGGCAGTTAAAAAACAAAAACAGGTTTTCTTATTTGTTCACATTCCCCAAGCCAAGTGGACAAAGAATGGTATTGATACACCCGCTTTTTTTGAATTACTGGCCAAGTATCCCAATATCAAAGCCGTATTTCATGGACACGAACACGATCAAGATGGCGTGAAAATGCAGGGTAAAATTCCTTTTTATTTTGATGCACATATTGGTGGCAATTGGGGAACGGCGTATAAAGGATTTAGGGTTGTTGAATTAAATCAAGACGGTAGTCTTGCCACGTATATGGTTAATGGAGATGGAGGCATTCAGAAGTGATGAATTTAAGTACATGAGATGATTTTAGTGAAGAACGAAGAGTGAAGAGTGAAGAATGAACGGTGATCTCAATAAATGAGTTTACCTAAGCTTCGCTTAGGTTTTTAAATGTCAACCCACTTAAAAAAATAATCCTCCCAATCAATCGAGAGGATTAAAAAAAATATAGTCGCGAAACGAATTATTGTGCACTCTTCATTCTTCACTCTTCACTTTCCTACCCCACTCTTCACTCTTCACTCTTATCTCTTCACTTATTTCCAGCTGGCTCGCGCCGATGGTTGCAGATCAAGACCCGCAAAATCTTGTGCTAAATATTTATAATAAGCAGTAATAGCAATCATTCCAGCGTTATCGGTACAAAATTCAAAATCAGGAATATAGGTTTTCCAACCATGCTTCACACCCATGGTTTGTAGTCCAGTTCTAAGACCACTATTGGCACTTACACCACCGGCTAAACAAACTTGTTTTACACCGGTTTGTACCACTGCTTTTTTGAGTTTCTTCAAAAGAATTTGCACAATAGAATGCTGCACAGAAGCGCATAGATCATTCAAATTTTTCTCAACAAAATCAGGTTCTTGTTTTTGTAGAAAATAGAGAATCGATGTTTTTAATCCACTAAAAGAAAAATTCAATTCTGGAATCTGTGGCTCGGCAAATTTGTAGGCTAAGGGATTACCCAACGCTGCATATTTATCTATCAATGGACCACCAGGATAAGGTAGTCCAATGAGCTTGGCTGTTTTATCAAAAGCCTCCCCTGCTGCATCGTCAATAGTCTCTCCCAAGATCTCTAAATCCAAAGGTGCTTTGGCCAAAATAATTTGGGTATGACCACCACTTACGGTTAAACATAAGAAGGGAAAGCTTGGCGGATTGGGACCAATTAAATTGGCCAATACATGGGCTTGCATATGGTGCACTGCAATCAAAGGAAGGTTTCTAGCTAGGGCCAATGATTTGGCAAACTGAACACCTACCAATAAAGACCCAATCAGACCAGGCGCTTCGGTACAGGCAATGGCTGACAATTGGTTCCATCGCTCCGCAGGAGCTAGATTGGGATAAGCTTCTGCTAAGGCCAAATCTACCACCGGAACAATGTTTTGCATATGTGCCCTACTTGCAAGTTCCGGCACCACACCACCATAAGATTCATGAACAGACTGGGTGGCAATCCTATTGCTCAGGATGCTACCATTACTGCAAATAGATGCAGAGGTTTCATCACAAGAAGATTCAATGGCCAAAATAACGGCAGGTTGCACAGGATTCATGGCTGCAAAGGTAAAAGCAAAAGCCACACTTGCGGTGTGGCTTTTTAAAAGTCTATTGATAATCTTCTATTTTGTTCTAATAGCTACTACCGGATCCATTTTAGCTGCAATGGACGCTGGTATGATTCCAGAGATAATTCCAAGTATAATACAGATACTCATGGCCAATGAAACAATATTAGGTGCAATAAAAATGGGGAATGGCAAAATACTAGTTAGCGCTAAAGACAATAACCAGACTAGGAATAACCCTACCAAACCGCCAATGATGCACAAGAAAGCACTTTCAATCAAGAACTCTGTTAGAATGGTACTACGTTTGGCACCAAGGGCTTTTTTCAAACCAATTTGACTGGTTCTTTCTCGCACTGTAACAAACATAATATTAGCCACACCAAAAGCACCAACAATCAAACTTAACCCTGCAATGGCCCAACCACCTGCACTTACCTGACCAAAGAAACCCTTTACCTGTTCACTAAACATGGCCACATCATTACAAGAAAAATTGTCCTCATCTAGTGGGCTCAATCTTCTCAATTGACGCATCACCCCGGTAAGTTCATCTTGCAATGCTTTGGAAGAAACATTGGGTTTACCTTGTACCATGATATTTGGATTACTAAAATCTGGATTGTATACAGAAGAGTAATACCTATAAGTAACCATGATACATTGGTCATAATTAAATCCACCAATCAAACTCTGACCTTGCTTTTTAATGATCCCAACAATGATCAGTCTTTTTCCATTATAAGAAATCTCTTTACCCACTGCTTTTTCCTGGCTGCCAAATAATTCATCGGCAACGGTATAACCAATTAAACAAGTAGGGCCTCCCCTTTCAAAATCGGATTCATTTAAATATCGCCCAAAGGATATATCAATGGTTTGAATGCTATTAAAGTCTTCCGTAACCCCATACAAATTCACATTGTTTAGGATATTATCCATATAACTGGCATTCACATTATTGCTCATGAAAAAAGTGGCATAGGCAGCTAGCTGACTTTTTTCCTTGACAATCTTCATTTCCTCGTACTTAGGAACAGGGCGTTTTACATATTTCCACCAAGGATAGTCCGGACCACCGCCATAATTCCACTTGTCTATATAGATGGTATTATTGCCAAGTGACTTAATATCGTTCTGGACTTTTTGCTCCAAACTGTCAACTGTTGCCAATACCCCAATGATGCAGAAAATACCAATGGTGATGCCAAATAAGGATAGGAAAGTACGCAGCTTGTTCACCCGCAATTCTTGCAGGGCCATCTTGAAGCTATTCCATAGAATGCTGAAGAGTTTTAACATGGTTCAAATGTAAGCAGCGAATCCCTTAGAATGGGGCGTTTTTTATGTGAGCGGTCAAAATGCCTGTTCAGTCAAATCCTATGACTAGGAAAAAAGCATTCAACAAATGCAATTTTTAACTGATTTTACCAAACAATCTCACGCAAACGTTGTCTCAATAATTGTACAAAAAAAACAAGTTTTCAATTATGGCATTGATTGATGCGTTATTTTTGCAGCGATTTCTCAAAACTAAACTTGCAATATGACCTGGAAACAAGTCTTCACTTCATCAGTAGGAAAGAAACTAGTAATGGCTTTCACTGGTATTTTCCTGATTCTTTTTCTGATAGTTCACGCTGGTCTTAATGCCTGTATCTGGGCCAATGACGGTGGTGAAATGTTTAACAAAGGTGCCCATTTCATGGGATCTAATGTAGTTCCGCGTATTTTAGAAATTGGTTTATTTGTTGGTTTGATCCTGCACATTGTTCAGGGTTTGATGCTAGAAATGGACAATCGTAAAAAACGCAGCGTTGGTTATGCAGTTGCTTATAGCGATGGTAGCAAGTGGTATAGCCGCAGCATGGCCCTTTTAGGAACCTTAGTCTTGTTGTTCTTGGTCTTGCACCTCTCCGATTTTTGGTTCCCCAACAGGGCCCACCAAAATTTTGTCTTAGGTGAAGAAATTGACCTCTATGCCAAGATGAAAGAAACATTTAGTGTTTTATGGGTGGTGATTGTGTATGTATTGGGATGCCTTTCTTTGGGCTACCACTTAGCACACGGTTTCCAAAGTGCCTTCCGCACGGTAGGGGTTCACAATAGAAAATACAACCTGATGCTGGTTAGCTTGGGTCTTGGCTTTTCAGTGGTGATCACTTTAGCGTTTGCCATGATGCCACTAAGCTTCTATTTTGGTTGGATCAATTAATCAAGCTTCCGGCAGAACCGGAATCATTCTTACAAACAGTATATTCTAATCATAGTAAACATTCAGGTGTATGTTAGATGCCAAAATCCCTTCGGGACCTTTAGATGATAAATGGACGGAATACAAGGGCCATTGCAAACTGGTGAATCCAGCCAACAAACGTAAGTTGGAAGTGATCATCGTTGGTACTGGTCTGGCTGGTGCTTCCGCTGCAGCTGCTCTTGGAGAACTAGGCTACAAAGTAAAAGCCTTTTGTTTTCAGGATTCTCCACGTAGAGCCCATTCCATTGCCGCTCAGGGCGGTATTAATGCTGCCAAAAACTATCAGAATGACGGAGACTCCGTGTTCCGTTTGTTTTATGATACCATCAAAGGTGGTGACTATCGCGCAAGGGAAGCCAACGTTCACCGTTTGGCAGAAGTAAGTGCCAATATTATTGACCAATGCGTTGCACAAGGTGTTCCTTTTGCACGTGAATATGGTGGATTATTGAGCAACCGTTCTTTTGGTGGTACTCAAGTACAAAGAACTTTTTATGCTGCAGGTCAAACTGGACAGCAATTATTGATAGGTGCTTACCAAGCTTTGGAAAGACAAATTGCTTTAGGTAATGTGCAAATGTATGCACGTCATGAGATGCTAGAAATTGTAAAAATTGATGGCAAAGCTAGAGGTATCATTGCTCGTAATTTGGTGAATGGTGAATTAGAAAGACATTTTGGACACGCTGTGTTGCTTTGCACCGGTGGATACGGAAACGTATTCTATTTGTCTACCAATGCCATGGGTAGCAATACCACGGCTATTTGGAAAGCACACCGTCAGGGTGCTGCTTTTGCCAATCCTTGCTTTACACAGATTCACCCCACTTGTATTCCAGTAAGTGGAGACCACCAATCTAAATTGACCCTGATGTCAGAGTCATTACGTAACGATGGTAGGATCTGGGTTCCTAAAAAGAAAGATGATCAAAGAAAAGCCATAGATATTCCTGAAGAAGAAAGGGATTATTACTTAGAGCGCCGCTACCCTGCCTTTGGTAACCTGGTTCCACGTGACGTGGCATCAAGGGCTGCCAAAGAAAGATGTGACGAGGGTTATGGTGTGGGTACCAGCAAACAAGCGGTATACCTAGATTTTGCTGACGCGATAGTGCGTTATGGTAAAATTGAAGCCGGTAAAGAAGGCAAGAGCAATATGAGCATGGAAGAGATTATTGTTTTGGGTAAGGAAGTTGTGAAAGAGAAATACGGTAACCTTTTTGATATGTATGAAAAGATTACTGGAGAGAATCCATACGAATTCCCCATGCGTATTTATCCAGCGGTACACTATACCATGGGTGGTCTTTGGGTAAATTATGAATTACAAACCACTATCCCAGGATTATATGCTTTAGGTGAAGCCAATTTCAGTGACCATGGTGCCAACCGTTTAGGAGCATCTGCTTTGATGCAGGGCTTGGCCGATGGTTATTTTGTAATTCCTTATACCTTGGGTAATAGCTTGGCAGATGAGATTTACAACAAAGCCATTGAAACCTCTCACCCTGCTTTTGAAGCAGCAGAAAAAGAGGTATCTGATAGGATTAATGTATTGATGAATATCAAGGGTAAACAAACCGTTGAAAGCTTCCACAAGCGTTTGGGTAAAATTATCTGGGACAAATGTGGTATGGCTAGAAATAAAGAAGGTTTGCAACAAGCCATTCAAGAAATTCAAGCATTGAAAAAAGAATTCTGGAGCGATGTTCGTATTCCAGGAAGCATCAATGAAATGAATCCTGAATTAGACAAAGCCAACCGTGTGGCTGACTTTATTGAACTAGGAGAATTAATGTGTGTAGACGCATTGAACCGCAACGAAAGCTGTGGTGGTCACTTCCGTGAAGAATTCCAAACAGAAGACGGAGAAGCTTTACGTGACGATGCTAACTATATGTATGTTGCCGCTTGGGAATCCAAATCAGCACATGAATGGAACCTTGTAAAGGAACCATTGATCTATGATGTGGTTAAACCATCTCAACGTTCTTATAAATAATTTAGGTTTTGATTTTTGACTTTAATTGAAAAATTGCAAAGATGGAACATTACAATATGAATCTGACCGTGAAGGTCTGGAGACAAAAAAATAGCAAGGAAAAAGGTGGTTTTCAAAGTTATCCTGTAAAAGACATTTCATCAGAAATGAGCTTTTTGGAAATGATTGACGTATTAAACGAACAGTTGATCCGCGATGGCGATGACCCCATTGCCTTTGACCATGACTGCCGTGAAGGTATTTGTGGGCAGTGTTCCATGTATATCAATGGTAAGCCACACGGTGCTTGGAAGGCCAACACCACCTGCCAATTGCATATGCGTGCATTCAAAGATGGAGAAACTGTTACTGTAGAACCTTGGAGAGCTGGAGCGTTTCCAGTAATCAAAGATTTGATGGTAGACCGTTCTGCATTTGACCGTATTATTCAAGCCGGTGGATATATTAGTGTGAACACAGGTAATGCTGTTGACGGTAATGCCCTACCCATTAACAAAGACAAGGCCGATGCTTCTTTTGCAGCAGCCATGTGTATTGGTTGTGGTGCCTGCGTAGCAGCTTGTAAAAACAGTTCTGCCATGCTTTTCTTGAGTGCCAAAGTTGCACACTTGGCTTTGTTGCCTCAGGGTGAACCAGAGCGCAAATCTCGCGTGTTGAACATGGTAGCACAAATGGATAAGGAAGGATTTGGTGCTTGTACCAATACTGGTGCTTGTGAAGCCACCTGCCCTAAAGAAATCTCTATCAGCAATATTGCTAGGTTAAACCAAGAGTACTTGGTGGCCAGCCTTACTGCAGACAAATAGTTTTTAGTTTGATGTTTTTTTTTGAAAGCTCCCCTATGAATCGGGGAGCTTTTTTTTAAACTTGTCTTGTGCCCAACCATTATTTTCAATTCAAACAATTCACCGTCTGGCAAGAACATGTTGCTATGAAAGTCTGTACAGATGCTTGTTTGTATGGGGCTTGGTTGGCTCATCAAATGCAGGATCAAACTGGTATCAGCAAATGCTTAGATATTGGAACTGGAACAGGATTACTGAGTTTGATCCTAGCACAAAAAACAGCTGCCATAATTGATGCTGTTGAATTAGAATCCGCAGCAGCCGAACAAGCTAAAGCAAATTTTATTGCCTCTCCATTTGCAGATCGTTTAAACGTATTTCAAGCCAATATTAATCAATGGCAAACTAAGCAGCCTTATCAACTGGTCTTTTCCAATCCTCCTTTCTATGAACATGACTTGGCTTCGCCCGATGTTAAAAGAAACCTAGCCTTGCATAGTAGTGCTTTATCACTTGAAGCCCTATTCTTGGCCATGAACAGATTGGTTGAGCCATCGGGTCAAATGAGCATGATCCTGCCCTACCATCGCCGCGAGGCAGCAATAAACCATGCCCTAGCATTGGGTTGGCATTTAAATACAGAAGCCAGTATTTATCAAACTGAAAAACACAAAGCTTTTAGAAGTTTTTTACTATTCTCTCAAACAGCAAAAACCCCGTTTGCCCATGAGATTATCATTAAGCAAAACGGGGTTTATGCTGAAGCTTTTATAGCTTTATTAAAGGACTATTATCTGGCTTTCTAAATTAATAGCCAAGACCCCAGTCTCTTCCTTTGAGTACGGCAGGAACACCTTCTGCTATCCATTTAGCAGGTTTCTCTCCTTTTAAGAGATAGTCAAAAAACTGCTGTTCTCTAATTTGAATATCCTTGCGGTTTTTTCTTTCAATTAGGTTATGGGCTTCGTTGTTATAGTTCAACATCCATACAGGTTTACCCAAACGGCGCAGACCGGTGAACATTTCAATTCCTTGGTACCAAGGCACTGCATCATCCGCATCATTGGCCATTACCACCAATGGGGTTTTTACTTTTGGCAAAGAGAACAATGCTGAGTTCTCTAAATACAAATTGGGTTTCTCCCAAAGGGTAGCACCAATGCGGCTCTGTGTTTTTTCATACTGGAACTGTCTGTTAAGTCCAGTACCCCATCTGATACCACCATAGGCTGAAGTCATGTTAGCCACCGGCGCACCAGCCCAAGCAGCAGCATACAAATTGGTCTTGGTAATCAAGTACACAATTTGGTATCCGCCCCAGCTCTGTCCTTGTAAACCAATCTTGGTACTGTCTACATAACCTTGTTTTACTACAGCCCTTGTACCACTTAAAATATGGTCATAAGCACCTTGTCCAGGATAGCCGGTTTTGTACCAGATATCGGGTACAAATACAATATAACCGCGGCTTACAAAGAAAGGAATATTCAACCTTGATGGTGTAGGTGCAGGCGCTTGATAACTGTATAAGCCATCGCTACTGCGCTCATAGAAATACACAATCATGGGGTATTTTTTCTTAGGGTCAAAGTCTTCTGGTTTGTAGACAATGCCTTCTGTTTCTTTGCCAGTATAAGCTTTCCATTTAAAGAGTTCCGCAGTTCCCCAATTGTAATTGGCTTGTTGTGCATTTGGTTGGAACAAAGATTTACCAGGTAGATTTTTTGCATCAGCAAACTGATCTGCAGTGGCTGGTACAACCCTAATATCACTTGCGTGTGTATAGGTCTCTGAGCCAAAACTTAATACAGCAGCGTCTTTGGCTTTAATAGCACCAGATAATCTTACTGGATAAGTAGCAGCTGGTTGCAAAGCCGTTCCTAGTGTATGCCATTGTAAACCGCTACCCTTGGTTGTTTCATTAAAAGAGCCATACAAGAATTGTTGACCTGCTTTGATAAATTTCTCGTCCCTATCCAGTACAATATTGCGGTAGCTAATTTTGTTTTTTCTTCCTAGACCGCCTGTAATACATACTGATGGTTTTACCCCAGAAGGATCTACTTGCCAAATATCGTATTGGTCATAAATAAACACCGCTGCATCATTTTCTAACCAACCCATGACACCATAGGCATTGGGATCATCGGGTACGTCATTGTCCACATCGTACAAAGGAACTGTGATGTCTTTGGCAACACGAACCGTTGCTTTTTTCTCAGCATCATAAGCACTGAATTGCTTTTTGCGCTCATCATATTGCAACAAGTATTTGCCAGAATAAGAAGGGTACACATTTCCTTTGAAATCTTTTTGAATCAAGCTGGTAGCACCTGTAATAGGATCTACAGCAAACAAATCATTTAGTGTAAAACCCTGCCACTGAGAAGCAATTCTTTTACCGCCATCGGCAATGCCATAAGCTACTGCCCCATCTCCTTCTTGTGTAAGGATTAGATTTCTATAGGCTGGGTTGGCCAAAGAGACTAATTCCTTTTTGTCAAAATCATATCGCGCAGCAAAGCTTTTACGTAATTCAAACTCCAGATTGCGCAATTGCTGTGGTTGTAAATAATCGTCATTATAATGCCAAACGTCTACAGACACGCGTTCAAAATCTGGTAGTGTGGTATCTTTTACAGGCAAGATGGGTGCAGTACCAAAGAATAAATGTTTTCCAGATTTGGAAAAACTAATCTGTGCATTTTCACTGATTCCTTGTTTAGCAGGAAGACCTTTAATGGAATTATCCGCCAGCATCACAGCACTATCCATTCCATCTTTATAGTAGTAGAGCTTATAGAATTTTTGCAAAGCTTTTGCGGCACTGTCTCTTTCAGCAACAAAAGCTAATTGTATACCCAACTCATCCATTCTAAAACCTTTTGCGTCATTAAAAGATTGGAAGATGGTTTTCTTGGAAAGGTTATTGAGTTCTAGTTTTTGAACTGTGGCTTTTATGGTAGCGTCGCCAGTTTTTTTACTGGTTTCAATTAATAAGGAAGTTCCTTTGATATTGAAAAAATACTCAGTTACCAGTTTGTAGGTTTCTTGTTTACCAGTCTCCATATTAATCAGCAAGAGATCAGTTCCTTCTTCAATTGGATCTTCAGGTGCTTTAGGAGCAACTGATCCTGGTCTTGCATCTTTCTTGGGTTGCAACACAGACATTCCCTTTATCTTGGCTTCCATACCTTTTAAACGAATACTATCTGCAATGTGTAAAATACTATCAGCCGTTGCAAATAACTGTTTTAGTCTTGCGGCTGAATCCAAATCTGCTTTTGCTTTAGGGCTCAGATCTGGCAAGGATTTTTCCAACAAACAAGCCAACCAAATACCTGAATCATCTGGTAATTTAAAAGACTTGAGTCTTGGAATCTTCACCGTTTTCATGCTATTCAATGCCACATAGCAAAGGGTGTCTTTGGGCATTTCATCAGGTTTTTTCTTCTTAACCCGTGCATCCTTGGTTTCTTTAAAACTTGGTTTAATTCTCAAGACCAAGAATTGACTATTGTCAGAAAATTGCGCAGTATAACCTCTAGGGATGGCTAGTTTGGCATTTCCCTGAACAGCTTGCAGGTAAAGAACCCCATCGCCTTCCTGTGGATTTACGGAATAAGCCAAGAACTTACCGTCATTACTCAACAGTCTTTCGGTAATTGACTGCCATCCATCATAGACAGAATGATCCAGTGGCTTTTTTTGCGCTTGTAAACTGCCTGCCCAAAGAAGCAAACAAAATGCAGTGATTAGTTGTTTCATGCTAGTTGTTTTGGTAGAAATTGGGTTTAAATATAGTAAAGCATGCCCATTTTACCCTAGGGAATCCACCAACGGATGAACGGTTCAACAATCAACCAATAACAGACCTAAATTTGCACACTCAAGCTCTACAAATGAAAATCAGGACGTTTTTAGTATTAGTTAGTTTATATGCCTTTACGGCGATGGCTCAAAATACAGGATCTATCTCAGGGATTATTTTAAACAAACAAAATCAACAACCCATTGCAGGTGCCAGTATCTCCATTGGAACTACCCAACAAGGGGTTATAACGGATAGCCTGGGAAGGTTTAGGAAATCCGGTATCAAGAATGGTTCTGTAAATCTAAAAGTGACCGCCATTGGGTATAGCCCCTTACAACTCTTCAATATTCTCATCACTTCCGGTAATGAAAATAACCTGACACTAGAAATGGAGCCCCTGGTTAATGAACTCAAAGCCGTGACAGTCACCAGTGGTGGTAGAAAAACTGCCAAAGCAGCTACACTTGAAACGCCTTTGAGTGTTCAAAGACTTACTACAGAAGAAATTAAACAGAACCCAGGTGGCAATTTTGATATCTCAAGGGTCATTCAAAGTTTACCGGGCGTGGGTGGAACAGCTAGTACTGCGGGTTTTAGAAACGATATTGTGATTCGTGGTGGTGCCCCCAATGAGAACGTGTATTATTTAGATGGCATTGAAGTACCCGTGATTAACCACTTTGCTACACAGGGAAGTGCTGGAGGACCAGCAGGTATTTTGAACGTGAGTTTTATTGAAGACGTAAAACTGAGCAGTTCTTCTTTTGACGCAAAATTTGACAATGCCCTTTCATCTGTGTTTGAGTTCAAACAAAAAAGAGGCAATACCAATAAAGTGCAAGGCAATATCAGGTTGAGTGGAACAGAACTGGCCGCCACATTTGATGGTCCACTTTCTAAGTCAGGCAAAACCACTTTTTTAGCTTCAGCCAGAAGGTCTTATTTACAGTTTCTATTCCAAGCCATTGACCTACCCATTAGACCCAACTATTGGGATTTTCAATACAAGATTACCCATCAAATCAGCCCCAAAACCACTCTTACCTTTTTGGGTGTGGGTGCCATTGATGAATTTAGTTTTGCAGCTCCTAAAAAAGCTACTCCAGAAAAATTGTATGCGCTCAATAGCAATCCAAGTATTGAACAATGGAATTATACCATTGGACTTAGCCTAAAACATTTGATCAATAATGGTTTTTGGAATTTAGCTATTAGTCGTAATGATTTTAGCAATAATAATCAGAAATATGAGAACAATTTGGGCCCTGTAAAAGGCACCCAAACACTGAACGTAGATTCCAAAGAAACCGAAAACAAAATTCGTTTTGACGTCAATAAAAATCTTGGCGGATGGAAGTTCACCTACGGTGCCATGGCTCAATTGGTGCACTATGAAAACAGAACTTTCCAAATTGTGAGAGCCGCTGTAACTGATAATGCAGGCACTGTGATAAAACCAGCAGAAACTTTTAATTATTTCACTTCAAATAATTTCAGCAAACTAGGATTCTTTGCCCAAGCAGGAAAACGCTTTTTTGATAACAGACTAGCCATTAGTGCTGGTTTGCGTAGCGATGTCAATAGCTTTACCACAGACGGATGGAATCCAATATCAACTCTTAGCCCAAGGATTAGTTTCTCTTATGTTTTAGCAGACAAATGGAATCTGAACGCCAGTATTGGCCGCTATTCCAAGATTCCACCTTATACCATTTTGGGCTTTCAATCCAATAACCAATTTGTCAACAAAGACGCTAAATACCAAATGAGCAATCATTATGTGATTGGCATTGAGCATTTAAAAAGCGAGTCTACCCGTTTCACATTTGAAGGTTTTTACAAACAATACAGCAATGTTCCTGTTTCTGTAAAAAATGGTATTAGCCTGTCTAACCTAGGAGGTGATTTTGCTATTCTAGGAAATGAACCCGTTAATTTTAATGGCAAGGGAAGGGCTTATGGATTTGAATTTTTTGCCCAACAAAAACTCACCAAACGCTTTTTTGGAATCTTGAGCTATACCTTTTTTAGAAGTGAATATACCAATGCCAATCAGGCTTATACTGCCAGCTCTTGGGACAATAAACAGTTGCTTAGTATTACTTGGGGTTATAAGTTTAACCATAACTGGGAACTAGGGCTGAAATTCCGTTACCAAGGTGGTGTTCCCAATACTCCTTATGATGAATTAGCCAGCCGTACCAACTATTTAACGCTGGGTACCGGCGTCTTAGATTATGGTAGGATCAATACCCAACGTCTGCGTAATTTCAATGCCAGTGATGTAAGAATTGATAAGAAATGGAATTTTAAAAAGACTACCATTGACCTTTATTTAGATGTTACCAACTGGTACTTGGCCAAGAGTCCAGCAGCGCCACTTTACACTTTCCAACGCACTGCTGACAATACAGGTTTTGTAACAACTAATGGTCAACCCATTCAACAAAACGGATCCAATGCCATACCCTATTATTTAATTAGTGAAGATGCCAACGTTACCCCTACCATTGGGTTTATTATTGAATTTTAATAGGATTGTTTCTTGGTAATTAAAAAATGAATTATGAAATCCCTAATCGTCTTATTTTTTCTAAGTCTCATATTATTGCCAGATACTAGCCAGGCGCAGCAACACATGCTAACCAAACTTTGGGAAACAGATACCATTCTACGCACACCAGAGTCTGTTTTATTTGATGGCAAAGCCAAACGTCTATTTGTATCCAATATAGATGGCGCTCCTGCAGAAAAAGATGGTAAGGGGTCTATCAGCATTCTAGGATTAGACGGCAAACCCATTTCATTTGAATGGATCAAGGGGCTTAATGCTCCCAAGGGTATGGGTATGTATAAAAACAAACTCTATGTAGCCGACCTAACAGAATTAGTAGTCATAGATATCAAACAAGGAAAAATTCTTGAAAAAATTCCGGTGGAAGGTTCTGTTTTTTTGAATGATGTAGTCATTGACAATAAGGGAACCGTTTTTGTAAGTGATACAAGGTCATTTAATATTTATCAATATGACCAAGGGCGAGTGAGTGTTTGTTTGCGTAATTTAAAAAGACCAAATGGCTTATTGATGAATGGTCAAGACTTATTAATTCTTGATAATGGCAGTCTATTGGCATTAAATGGAAATGGCCAATTGGTGCAACTGATGGAAGGAATGG
>CALRXZ020000104.1:0-14526 GCA_943372255.1 Chitinophaga pinensis | reverse complement strand
ATAACTAGGTGTCCAAAGCCATTTGGAAACACAAACTGGTATTCCCAGCTGCCTTCTAAGGTGTTAAAAGAAGTACAGGTGGCTGTACAGTCTACATGGCCTTGAACAATATGGCCATCCAATCGGCCATTCATCACCATACATCGTTCCAGGTTTAGGATCTGACCCACTTGCCAAGAACCCAAACTGGTTTTTTTCAAGGTTTCTTCAATGGCAGTTACTTTATGGATCCCGTTTTCAATGGCTTCCACGGTTAAGCAGACTCCGTTATGACTTAGACTTTGGTCTATTTTTAATTCATTAGAAAGGGGAGAAGCCACCCAAAAGCTGGTATTGGTCCCGGTTTTCTCTATTGACTGAATGGTTCCTATTTGTTCAATAATGCCTGTAAACATGCTGCAATTTACCAATAAGGCCGATATTTTTTTTATTTGATGTTATTTGATTTGGAATTTTAAACACAAATGCTATCTTTGCGCTCCTAAAAACGCCTGAGGAGGTATATATTTATGTTAATCATTGACTCAAAAGACTGCGAAAACATTGACAAAGCGCTGAAGAAGTACAAGAAGAAATTCGAAAAATCTAAAGCCTTATTGCAACTTAGAGAGCGTCAAGCTTTCACCAAACCATCTGTAGTTCGTCGTGGCCAGATTTTGAAAGCCATCTACAAGCAGCAGATTGCTAGCGGTAAGATAGAAGGATAATTTCCATTCACCACAATATTATAGAGTAGTCTAAGGTTATATCTTTAGACTACTTTTTTATGCCCGTAAGTGACTATTCGCAGTTAAATGCCTTTCTGGACTATCTCCAGTTTGAGAAACGCTATTCGCGGCATACCATCATTGCCTATCAAGGAGACTTGGAGCAATTCTACAAATACCTTACGGAACAATTTGACCAACCAGCTTTGGAACAGATTACGGCAGGCATGGTCAAGACCTGGTTGGCTAGCATCAAAGAATACGATGAACTAGCGTCAAAATCCATCAACCGAAAAATATCGGCCCTCAAATCCTTTTTCAAATACCAAATGCGATTGGGTCTACTGAAAGTAAGTCCCATGGTCATGGTGGTATCGCCAAAGGCTAAAAAAAGATTACCCGTTTTTGTGGCTGAGCAGGATATGGACACCCTTTTTGCCGCAGTGGAATTTCCAGATGATTGGAATGGAAGAACCCAGCGCTTGGTTATGCAACTGTTCTATCAAACGGGTATGCGTTTGAGCGAGTTAATCCAACTTAAGCAAAACCAATTAGATCCTGGTTCAAAACAAGTAAAGGTTTTAGGAAAAGGCAATAAGGAGCGGATCATTCCTGTGGAGGGTGATTTACTGCAACAATTAGCAGCTTATATGCAGGAAAGACCCAAACAGATGGCGGGTTCTACCTTTGTGTTTACCACGGAAAAGGGGAGGCCCCTTCAGCCCAGAGCGGTCTATGCGTTTGTAAAGAAATACTTGGCAATGGTTACAACGGTTCAGAAAAAAAGCCCCCATATCTTGCGGCATAGTTTTGCTACCCACTTAATGAACCATGGTGCAGACCTAAATGCTGTAAAGGAATTATTGGGGCATAGCAGTTTGGCTGCCACCCAAGTATACACCCACAATAGCATTGAAAAATTAAAAGATACTTTTAACAAAGCCCATCCCAAGGCCTAGAATGTTTAAAACAAATAGCCTGTTAAAACTAAAAAAAAACAGCTTTTATCCTGTTTGATTTGTGCTTTATGTATTAACTTGTTATCAGTTGAAATACCGGAAGCTCGTCCGGGATCAAGTTCTTTCAAATAATTTATTTCTTAACCGTTTAAACGTGAGTTGTTATGAACGTTAACATTCAGACCGTACACTTTGATGCAGATGACAAATTGGTAGAGTACGTAACCAAGAAAATTGAAAAACTGAACACATTTCATGATCAGATCCTAAAAGTGGACCTGTTTTTGAAACTTGACAACGTTGTTCATTCCATCAAAGACAAAGTAGTTGAGATCAAAGTTCATGTGCCCAAGCACGATTTCTTTGTAAAAGCTTCCTCTAAATCATTTGAAGAATCTTTTGATAATGCTATGGACTCCTTGATTTCACAGATAAAAAGGAAAAAAGATAAACTTGCCGCTTAAAAAATTGAACAGCCCTGAAAGAGATTTCGGGGCTTTTTTTTGCCATTTACCCCCATCTTTTCAGACCTGTTGAAAACTGTTTTAAAATTTTTGCTTCAAAATTTTGCTGAATAAAGTTTTCCATTACCTTTGCCATCCCAAAAAAAGGGATAGTTCTTTATTTTTTGCCGAAGTAGCTCAGTTGGTAGAGCAGCTGATTTGTAATCAGCAGGTCGCGGGTTCGAGTCCCATCTTCGGCTCAAGAAATCTTGTTAAGTTTTGTTTTAGAAGGGAAACTAGTTTTTTCTTCAACTCCAACTACTTAACTTCGCGTTTCTCAAAAGGGGGCAGATGGCCGAGTGGTTAAAGGCGACAGACTGTAAATCTGTTCACTCACGTGTACGTAGGTTCGAACCCTACTCTGCCCACAAGGATGCTGAAAATTCGTTTTCAGCATCCATTAGTTCTTTACAGACAACAATCAACTTCCAAAAGGAGATTGGTTGAAGGGTAAAAGCGGAAGTAGCTCAATTGGTAGAGCGATAGCCTTCCAAGCTATAGGTCGCGAGTTCGACCCTCGTCTTCCGCTCTTTAAGACCGTTGCTAGTGAATGAGATATTCAAACACTAGCAATAGTCAAGCCTTTGTAGCTCAGGGGTAGAGCACTTCCTTGGTAGGGAAGAGGTCGCGAGTTCGATTCTCGCCAACGGCTCAGGTTTGAACAGGATACAGTGAGCGGCAAATGGGTGAAAGAGTATCCTAGCAAACAGCAAAAAATGCAGAGCCTCAAAAAGGGTAAAGCGCTTAATAAATGTAACCGGGTCTAAAAGCCCTAATTTTTAAAAAACACAACTAAAAACCGATAAAAATGGCAAAAGAGACCTTCAAGAGGGAAAAACCTCACGTAAACGTAGGTACCATTGGTCACGTTGACCATGGTAAAACTACTTTAACTGCAGCTATCACCATGATCCTTTCTAAAAAAGGAATGGGTAACGTTGCAAAGAACTATGACGAAATCGATGGCGCACCCGAAGAAAGGGAGCGTGGTATCACTATCAATACTGCTCACGTTGAGTATCAAACTGCTAACCGTCACTATGCGCACGTTGACTGTCCAGGTCACGCCGACTATGTGAAGAACATGATTACCGGTGCTGCCCAAATGGATGGTGCTATCTTGGTAGTTGCTGCAACTGACGGTCCTATGCCACAAACCAAAGAGCACATCTTGTTGGCTCGTCAGGTAGGTGTACCTCGTATTGTTGTTTTCATGAACAAAGTAGACTTGGTAGACGATCCTGAATTGTTGGAACTTGTTGAAATGGAAGTTCGTGAATTGTTGACTTCATACGGTTTTGACGGAGATAACACTCCAATCATCCAAGGTTCTGCAACTGGTGGTTTAGCCGGCGAAGAGAATTGGGTTGCTAAAATTGAAGAATTGATGGAAGCTGTTGATACTTACATTCCATTGCCTCCTCGTCCAGTTGATATGCCTTTCTTGATGAGCGTTGAAGACGTGTTCTCTATCACTGGTCGTGGTACTGTTGCTACTGGCCGTATTGAAAGAGGTCGTATCAAAGTTGGTGAGCCAATTGAGATTGTAGGTTTAATGGAAGCTCCATTGACTTCAACTTGTACTGGTGTTGAAATGTTCAAGAAATTGTTGGATGAAGGTGAAGCTGGAGATAATGCAGGTTTGTTGTTGCGTGGTATTGAAAAGAGCCAAATCCGTCGTGGTATGGTACTTTGCAAACCAGGTTCAATTACTCCTCACACTGAATTCAAAGGTGAAGTTTATGTATTGAGCAAAGAAGAAGGTGGACGTCACACTCCATTCTTTAACAAATATCGTCCTCAGTTCTATTTCAGAACTACAGACGTAACTGGTGAGTGTTCTTTGCCAGAAGGAACTGAAATGGTTATGCCTGGTGATAACATCGGTTTAACTGTTAAGTTGATCCAACCAATCGCAATGGAAAAAGGTTTGAAGTTTGCGATCCGTGAAGGTGGCCGTACCGTAGGTGCTGGTCAGGTTACTGAGATTATCAAATAAGCTTTAAGCCACGGCTTTTAGCTTTTAAGCAGATATTTACTATATTTGCGATACCACTAAAAGCTGTCTTGATTTAATCAGGATAGCTTTTAGTTTTCTACGGGCATGGTGCAACGGTAGCATGCAGGTCTCCAAAACCTTTGATCTGGGTTCGAATCCTAGTGCCCGTGCAACTGAATTTGAAGCGGTTCTTCAAAACAAATAAGAAAACATGAATAAAATCACCACATATTTCAAAGAGAGTTACCGCGAACTGTTGGAGAAAGTAACCTGGCCTACTTGGATTCAATTGCAGCAAAGTACTGTAATTGTATTGGTGGCTACTGTTATCATTACCGCGATGGTTTGGATGATGGATTTTTCCAGCAACCAATTGCTTAAATTGATTTATTCATTATTCAAGTAACCCATCATGGAAGCAGTTGAAATAGTAGATACCCAAGCCAATCCAACAGGCCCTTTGCCAGAAACCAAATGGTATGTTTTAAGGGTGGTTAGTGGAAAGGAAAGAAAGGTGAAAGAGTATCTAGATAAGGATTTGATTCGTAATGGTTGGACAGAAACCATTAAGCAAATCTTCCTTCCCATGGAAAAAGTGTATAAGGTACAGAACGGGAAGAAAGTAATGCGTGAGAAGAATTATTTCCCTGGTTATGTAATGATGGAAGTTTTAGACGGCAAACTAAGCGATGATATTGTACAGCATATCAGCAATATCAGCAACGTGATGCACTTCTTAACTGACGGTAAAGGTTCTAAAGGAAATATTATCTCTTTGCGCAAAGCTGAAGTAAATAAAATGTTGGGCAAAGTAGATGAGATGAATGATATGGGTGTTACCATGAGTGAACCATTCATTGTTGGTGAAACCATCAAAATTATTGAAGGTCCATTTAATGACTTTAACGGTGTTATTGAAGATGTGAATGATGAGAAGAAGAAATTGAAAGTAACCGTTAAAATCTTTGGTAGGTCTACTCCAGTAGAGTTAAACTACATGCAAGTAGAGAAATTATCATAAAAACATAATTTTTATATTATAAAGCCACTTCGAATAAATTGAAGTGGCTTTTTTTATAGGTTAGATAATGTCTTATTTATTTGCAGTAATCCACTAATTCTAGAAATTAACCAAAGCAAGTTGCTCTAACAACTAATAGCTACTCTATATATATTGGTTGATTGAATTAATGAAAGCCAATTAAATTTGGACTTTTCCAATTATTCCTTACCTTTGCCGCCCCAAAAGTTCTTTTTAGGAAGAATGATTGACTTTGGGAGTGTTGCTAAAAAGCAGCACGATATCACCAATAAAATCTAAAAAATGGCAAAAGAAATCTCAGGCTACGTAAAGTTGCAGGTGAAAGGCGGAGCCGCCAACCCAGCACCTCCAGTAGGTCCAGCCCTTGGTTCAAAGGGTGTTAACATCATGGAGTTCTGTAAGCAGTTTAATGCTAGAACTCAAGACAAAATGGGTAAAGTAGTTCCCGTTTTGATTACAGTATACACAGACAAGTCTTTTGACTTTGTTATCAAAACAGCTCCAGCAGCGGTTCAGGTAATGGAAGCAGCTAAGATCCAGAAAGGATCTAAAGAAAGCAATCGTGTTAAGGTTGGTAAAGTAACTTGGGATCAAGTTGAAGCCATTGCCAAAGACAAGATGAGCGATCTTAATGCTTTCACTTTACATAGCGCCATGAACATGGTAGCTGGTACTGCCCGCTCAATGGGAGTAACTGTTGAAGGTAAAGCCCCTTGGGAAAATTAATTATTCACCTTAAATCATTTAGAAAATGTCACTTACTAAAAAAAGAAAAGTAGCAGTAACTAAGGTGGATAAAAACAAAATTTATTCCCTGAAAGAAGCTTCTAACCTTGTAAAAGAAATCAATTGCACCAAATTTGATAGTTCTGTAGACTTGCATATTCGCTTGGGAGTTGATCCTAAGAAAGCTGATCAGCAAGTTCGTGGAACCGTTTCTCTTCCTCATGGTACTGGTAAAACCAAGCGCGTATTGGTTTTGTGTACTCCTGATAAAGAAGCAGCTGCTAACGAAGCAGGTGCAGACTTTGTTGGTCTTGACGAGTTCATCCAAAAGATTGAAAGTGGTTGGGTAGACGTAGACGTGATCATTGCAACTCCTGCAGTTATGCCTAAAATTGGTAAACTGGGTAAGGTTTTGGGACCACGTAACTTGATGCCAAACCCTAAAACTGGTACTGTAACAAATGATGTTGCAGCTGCAGTTAATGAGGTGAAAGGTGGTAAGATTGCTTTCAAAGTTGATAAGACTGGTATTGTTCACGCATCTATTGGTCGTATCTCTTTTGCACCTGAAAAGATTACCGAGAACAGCACTGAGCTGATCAACGCTATCTTGAAGTTGAAACCATCTTCTTCTAAAGGTACTTACCTGAAAGCAGTAAGCATGGCTAGCACCATGAGTCCTGGTATCACATTGGACACCAAATCATTAATCAACTAGTCCTGGTGATCGTTCCCGGTAAAACGGGATTGAAATGACCCGGGTTGTAAAAAAAATTAGTTATGAACAAAGACCAAAAAAATGAGGTGATTGAACTCTTGAAAGAGAAGTTCACACAATACAATAACTTTTATATCACTGATACAGAAGCATTGACTGTTGCACAGGTTTCTAACCTGCGCAGAACTTGCTTTGACAAGCAGGTAGAAATGAAAGTGGCTAAGAATACTTTGATCCGTAAGGCTTTGGAAGCATTGGATGCTGAAAAATATGCAGGTGTATATGATTCATTGCACAACGTAACCGCTTTGATGTTCTCTGAGAACCCCAAAGAACCAGCTTTGATTATCTCTTCTTTCCGCAAAGGAAGCAATACTGAAAAACCAGTATTGAAAGCAGCATTTATCAACGGTGATATTTACACTGGTAACGATAATCTGAAAGCACTTACTCAAATCAAGTCTAAGAATGAATTGATTGGTGAAGTAATTGGATTGTTGCAATCTCCAGCAAAACGCGTTATTGCGGCTTTGTTGAATCACCACGAGCAACAAGCAGCAGGAACTGCACCAGAAGCAGTTGTTGAAGCAGCAGTTGAAGCAGTAGCAGTTGAAGCAGCTCCTGAAGCTCCAAGTGCAGAAGCTCCAGCAGCAGAAGCATAAATTGAAACCGGGAAACCGGAACCAAGATATCCCAGGCCTGAGGGAAAATAAAGGCAGAATTTTTTTAAACCATCCGCCGGATCCCGTAAGACGAGACATGAAGGCGGAAAAAATTTACACAAAATGGCAGACATTAAAGCATTAGCAGAATCTCTAGTTAACCTGACAGTTAAAGAAGTTCAGGAATTAGCAGACGTATTGAAAGCAGACTACGGTATTGAACCAGCTGCAGCAGCAGTTGTAGTAGCAGCAGGTGGCGGTGACGCTGCAGCAGCAGTTGAAGAGAAAACCTCTTTTGACGTTGTATTGGTTAGCGGTGGTGCTAGCAAATTGACTGTAGTTAAGATTGTTAAAGAATTGACTGGCTTAGGCTTGAAAGAAGCTAAAGACCTAGTTGACGGCGCTCCTAAAGCAGTTAAAGAAGGTGTTTCTAAAGCAGAAGCTGAAGAAATTGCTGCCAAACTGAAAGATGCTGGCGCTGAAGTAGAAGTTAAGTAATTAACCTACTTCTATAAAATTGAACCAACAGGATATCCTCCTGTTGGTTTTTTTTTGCCCAAAATGGTGAAAAAATTTGTTTTTTTATTATTCTACTAATTGCTTAGTTTTGCCATCCTTTATTTTGGGCATATTAGCGGGTGGACATTTTTATCATTTGTTTGAATGGTAGATGCGCCGATTGTACGTTAAGAGAAGCACTTAGTTCTCCCCAAAATTTTACGTACTAAAACCGGTTTTACACAAATATGTCTACAACTACATTGAACAACAGGGTCGGCTTCGGTAAAACTAAACACTTGGCTGATGCCCCAGACCTACTCGACATTCAGTTAGAATCTTTCAGAGAGTTTTTTCAGTTAGAAACAACGCCCGACAAACGTAACGTGGAAGGCTTGTTCCGTGTGTTTAAGGAAAATTTTCCTATTACAGACACGCGTAACATTTTCGTACTGGAGTTCCTGGATTATTTTATTGATCCCCCACGCTACACTATTGAAGAGTGTATGGAACGTGGTTTAACTTATGCGGTGCCTTTGAAGGCCAAACTGCGCTTGAGTTGTAATGACGAAGAGCACGTTGACTTCCAAACCATTGTACAAGACGTGTTTTTGGGAAATATCCCATACATGACTCCAAGAGGAACCTTTGTAATTAACGGAGCTGAGCGCGTAGTTGTATCACAGCTACACCGTTCTCCTGGTGTATTCTTTGGTCAGTCTGTTCACCCGAACGGAACCAAGATTTACTCTGCAAGGGTGATTCCTTTCAAAGGAGCTTGGATGGAATTTGCCACTGACATCAACAACGTGATGTACGCTTATATTGATCGTAAGAAGAAGTTCCCTGTAACTACTTTGTTGCGTTCTATTGGTTATGAAACAGACAAGGACATTTTGGAATTGTTTGGCATGGCCGATGAAGTAAAAGCAGACAAAAAATCACTTGCTAACCAGGTTGGTAAAAAATTAGCTGCTCGCGTTCTAAGAACATGGGTGGAAGATTTTGTGGACGAAGACACTGGTGAAGTAGTGAGCATTGAACGTAACGAAATTGTGATGGAGCGCGACACCGTGCTGGATGAAGAAGCCATTGCTACCATTATTGAAATGGAAGTGAAGAGCGTATTTATCCAGAAAGAAGACGTTGGAGGCGACTATGCCATCATTTACAATACATTGAACAAGGATACTTCTAACAGTGAATTAGAAGCGGTTCAGCATATCTATCGCCAATTGCGTGGTGCTGATGCCCCTGATAATGAAACTGCTCGTGGTATCATTGACAAATTGTTCTTCTCTGACAAACGTTATGATTTAGGAGAAGTTGGTAGGTATAAGATCAACCGTAAACTAGGTCTTGACTATCCTTTAGAAAAGAAAGTATTAACCAAGCCAGATATCATTGAGATCATTAAGTACCTAGTACGTTTGACCAATGGTAAGGCTGAGATTGATGATATTGATCACTTAAGCAATCGTAGGGTTAGAACAGTAGGTGAGCAATTATACGCCCAATTTGGTGTGGGTCTGGCTCGTATGGCTAGAACCATCAGAGAGCGTATGAACGTGAGGGATAACGAGGTGTTTACACCAGTTGATTTGATCAACGCACGTACCCTTTCTTCTGTGATCAACTCTTTCTTTGGTACTTCTCAGTTGTCTCAGTTCTTAGACCAAACCAATCCTTTGAGTGAGATCACGCACAAGCGTAGGATCTCCGCACTTGGACCAGGAGGTTTGAGTAGAGAGCGCGCTGGATTTGAGGTTCGTGACGTACACTATTCTCACTACGGTAGGTTGTGTACTATTGAAACTCCTGAAGGACCAAACATTGGTTTGATTTCTACCCTTTGCGTACACGCTGCTATCAACGATATGGGCTTTATTGAAACCCCTTATCGTAAAGTAGAAGACGGAAAAGTAAACATGAACACGCTTACTTTCCTAAGTGCTGAAGAAGAAGATAGTGCTAAAATTGCCCAGAGTAATTCTCCATTGAATGACAAGGGTGGTTTTGCAGAAGATAAAGTAGTTTCTCGTCAAACAGGTGACTTCCCCATTTTGGATAAGGAAGAAGTGGAATTTATGGACGTAGCTCCTAACCAAATTGTTGGTTTGAGTGCTTCTCTGATTCCTTTCTTAGAGCATGATGATGCTAACCGTGCCTTGATGGGATCAAACATGCAACGTCAGGCTGTTCCTTTGATTCGTTTAGAAGCGCCAATTGTGGGTACTGGACTAGAAGGAAAAGCTGCTCGTGATGCTAGGATTCAAATCCACGCTGAAGGAAATGGTGTTGTTGAGTTTGTAGACGCTAACCATATTCATGTTCGCTACGATAGAAATGACCTTGACCGTTTGGTAAGCTTTAATGATGACTTACAAGTGTATACACTGACTAAGTTCATGAAGACCAACCAAGCAACTTGTATCAATCTTCGCCCTGCTGTGAAGAAAGGTCAACAAGTGAAAAAAGGTGATTTCTTAACAGAAGGATACGCTACACAAAATGGTGAATTGGCCTTGGGTAGAAACTTACAAGTGGCATTCATGCCATGGAAAGGTTACAACTTTGAGGATGCCATTGTAATCTCTGAAAAAGTAGTTCGCGAAGACTTATTTACTTCTGTTCACATTGAAGAATATGAATTAGAAGTTCGTGATACCAAATTGGGTGAAGAAGAATTGACTCCAGATATTCCTAACGTATCAGAAGATGCTACTAAGGATTTGGACGAGAACGGTATTATCCGCATTGGTGCCACCATCAAGGAAGGCGATATCTTAATTGGTAAGATCACTCCTAAAGGTGAATCAGATCCTACACCAGAAGAAAAATTATTGCGTGCCATCTTTGGTGACAAAGCCGGTGATGCAAAAGATGCTTCTTTGAAAGCTCCAAACGGAACTGAAGGTGTGGTGATTGACAAGAAACTATTCCAACGTGCTAAGAAAGATAAGAACGGAAAGATTCGTGAAAAAGCACAGTTAGAAAAAGTTGAAAAAGTTCACCAACAGAATGTTGAAAGCATTAAAGAATTGTTGTTAGACAAATTGCAAACCCTGTTGAAAGACAAGGCTAGCACTGGTGTAAGCAACAACTTTGGTGAAATGCTGATTGGCAAAGGCGCTAAGTTTAATCAAAAGAACTTGAGCACTATTGATTACCAAAACGTAAATCCTTTGGGATGGACTGGTGATGCCAAAACAGATGATCAGATCAACACTTTGTTGCACAACTATAGCATTAAATTCAACGAAGAGTTGGGTAGATACAAACGTGAAAAATTCAATATCAGCATTGGTGATGAATTACCTGCTGGTGTATTGAAACTGGCTAAAGTATATCTTGCTGTTAAGCGTAAGCTGAAAGTAGGGGATAAGATGGCGGGTAGACACGGTAACAAAGGTATCGTTGCGAAAATTGTTCGTGCAGAAGACTTACCATTCATGGAAGATGGAACACCAGTGGATATTGTATTGAATCCACTAGGGGTACCTTCTAGGATGAACTTGGGTCAGATCTACGAAACCATTCTTGGATGGACAGGTAAAAAATTGGGTGTCAAATTTGCTACGCCAATTTTTGATGGTGCTTCTACTACACAAATTGAAGAATACTGTGTTGAAGCAGGTATTCCAAGAAATGGACATACTTATCTATACGATGGTGAAACTGGTGAGCGTTTCCATCAGAAAGCTACTGTGGGTGTGATCTACATGATCAAACTACACCACATGGTTGATGATAAAATGCACGCACGTTCAATTGGACCATATAGCTTGATTACACAACAACCGTTGGGTGGTAAGGCACAGTTTGGTGGTCAGCGTTTTGGTGAGATGGAGGTTTGGGCACTGGAAGCATATGGTGCAGCCAATATCTTACAAGAATTGTTAACCCTCAAATCGGATGATATCATTGGCCGTGCTAAAACGTACGAAGCCATTGTGAAGGGAGATAATATCCCACGTCCAGGTGTACCAGAATCATTCAATGTATTGGTACATGAATTGAGAGGCTTGGGTCTTGACCTTAAGTTTGAATAAATGAATTTGGAAGGTGGATGACGGTAACAACTGTCATCCTCTTTTCCATTCTTTTTAAACTTAACATTGACAGACAACCGAATCAACAATTTCGGTTGAAACAACATAAAATAATACAAATTCTCAAACCCGATATGGCAATCAAAAGAGATAACAAACCTAGACCTACTTTTTCACAGATCACCATCAGCCTAGCATCGCCTGATAGCATTCTGGAAAGAAGTTTTGGTGAAGTGTTAAAGCCTGAAACCATCAACTACCGGACTTATAAACCCGAGCGTGATGGCTTGTTTTGTGAAAGGATCTTCGGACCCGTTAAAGATTACGAATGCGCCTGTGGAAAGTACAAGCGTATCCGTTATAAGGGTATCGTTTGTGACCGTTGTGGTGTAGAAGTAACTGAAAAGAAAGTGCGTAGAGAGCGCATGGGACATATCAAATTGGTTGTTCCTGTAGTGCATATCTGGTACTTTAAAAGCTTACCTAACAAGATTGGTTATTTGTTGGGAATGAGTTCTAAGAAATTAGAAACCATTGTTTACTACGAACGCTATGTAGTAATCCAAGGCGGTATCAAAGAAAACCTGAACATGGGTGATCTTTTAACCGAAGAGGAATACTTAGATATTTTGGACAATTTGCCAAAAGACAACCAATACCTTCCTGATGACGATTCTCAAAAATTCGTTGCTAAAATGGGTGCTGAAGCAGTTCACGCTCTTTTAGAAAGAATTGACCTGGATGGTTTGAGTTTCTCTTTGCGTAATGCTGCTGCTACTGAAACTTCTCAACAACGTAAGGCCGATGCCTTAAAGCGTTTGAGCGTAGTAGAATCATTCCGTGATGCAGGTACACGTATAACCAACCGCCCTGAGTGGATGGTAATGCAATATATTCCTGTGATTCCTCCAGAATTGCGTCCATTGGTTCCATTGGATGGTGGTCGTTTTGCTTCTTCTGATTTGAATGACTTATACCGTAGGGTAATTATCCGTAACAACCGTTTAAAGCGTTTGTTAGAGATCAAAGCTCCTGAAGTAATCTTACGTAATGAAAAACGTATGTTGCAAGAAGCCATTGATTCATTGTTTGACAATAGCCGTAAATCAAATGCTGTAAAAGCAGAAGGTGGACGTGCATTGAAATCTTTGAGCGATGTGTTGAAAGGTAAGCAAGGTCGTTTCCGTCAGAACTTACTTGGTAAACGTGTGGATTATTCAGGACGTTCTGTAATTGTGGTAGGACCTGAATTGAAAATCCACGAGTGCGGTTTACCTAAAGACATGGCTGCAGAATTGTTCAAGCCATTTGTTATTAGAAAATTGATTGAAAGAGGTATTGTAAAAACTGTGAAGAGCGCCAAGAAATTGGTTGATCGCAAAGAAGCAGTTGTTTGGGATATCTTAGAAAATATATTGAAAGGCCACCCAATCATGCTGAACCGTGCCCCAACATTGCACCGTTTGAGTATCCAAGCCTTCCAACCAAAATTAGTAGAAGGAAAAGCCATCCAATTACACCCATTGGTAACTTCTTCTTTCAACGCCGACTTTGATGGTGACCAGATGGCTGTGCACGTGCCTTTGAGCAATGCTGCTATTTTGGAAGCCCAATTGTTGATGTTGTCTTCTCATAACATTTTGAACCCTCAGAATGGTACACCAATCACCCTTCCTTCACAGGACATGGTTTTGGGATTGTATTACATGACCAAGGGGAAGAAAACCATGGAAAATGAAGTGATCAAGGGTCAAGGCATGGCTTTCTATAACATGGATGAAGTGATGATTGCCTACAACGAAAAAGTGGTAGACCTTCACGCCAATATTCGTGTAAAGACAATGGTTCGTGAGAATGGAAAATTGACTAACAAATTGATTGAAACAACTGTTGGACGCTGTTTATTTAACCAGCATGTTCCTGTTGAAGTTGGTTTTGTCAATGCATTACTTACCAAGAAGAATCTTCGTGAAATTATTGGTGACATTATCAAGATTACTGACGTTCCAAAAACCGCTAAGTTCTTGGACGATATCAAAACACTCGGATTCCGTATGGCCTTCCGTGGTGGTTTGAGCTTTAGTGTAAATGACTTGATTGTTCCAGATTTGCGTGATGAATTATTGGACAATGCAAAAACTGAAGTAGAAGAGGTTTGGGAAAACTATAATATGGGTTTAATTACCAATAACGAGCGTTATAACCAAGTTATTGATATCTGGAGCCGTGTGGATACACGAATTACAGAAACCCTGATCCGTGAAATGGCTACTGACAAACAAGGTTTCAACTCAGTTTACATGATGTTGGATTCTGGTGCCCGTGGTAGTAAAACACAGGTTAAACAGCTGGTAGGTATTCGTGGATTGATGGCCAAACCAAGAAAAAGTGGTAGCTCTGGTTCTGAGGTAATTGAAAACCCCATCCTTTCTAACTTTAAAGGTGGACTAAACGTATTGGATTACTTTATCTCTACCCACGGTGCTCGTAAGGGTCTTGCTGATACTGCCTTGAAAACTGCCGATGCGGGTTATTTGACTCGTAGGTTGGTTGACGTTTCTCAAGACGTGGTAATTGCAGAAGACGATTGCGGTACTTTACGTGGTAATGCAACTTCAGCATTGAAAGACAATGAAGATGTGATTGAACCATTAGCAGAT
>CALRXZ020000103.1:0-14686 GCA_943372255.1 Chitinophaga pinensis | reverse complement strand
TTGTAAAGTAATGGAATTGCAAGCAGATATTTTTGACCAAGTAAAAGGCGAAAGTGATTCTCTAGCAGGGCTGGTTTTAGAACTGGCAGGAGAAATTCCACAACCCGCACAGGTATTGCGTTCTGGCGATTTTGAATTTACTGTTTTGGAAGTAGCCAAAAATAGAATTGACAAGATTAAAGTAACCATCAAACAACAGGAATCAGAATAGCTTTCAAAAATCCAATATGTTTTCTAGTAATCGTATTTCTATTTTGTTGGCAGGCATTGTACTTGTCTTTTTAGTAGCCTGTAATAGCACATTTACGCCAAAGCCCAATGGTTATTTTAATATTGGATTTCCCAAGAAAAAATACCAGGTCTTTAGTCAGGCTGGGTATCCTTATGAATTTGAGTATCCAGTATATGCCCAAATAGTTAAGGATAGTAGTTTCTTTGGTGAAACCACAGAGAACCCATGGTGGATCAATATTAATTTCCCTGACTTTAACGGAAAGATTCATATTAGCTACAAAGAGATTGGCAAAAACAAGTTTGATACCCTTATTAAGCACGCTTATTTCTTAACAGGTAAACATAGTAGTAAGGCCTATTCCATAGAAGACTCTAGTATGAAAACCACAAATGGCATTCACGGCGTCATGTTTTCAGTAGGGGGTGATGTAGCAACTGCCAATCAATTTTTTCTAACAGATTCCACCAAACATTTTTTGCGTGGAGCACTCTATTTTGACGCAGCTCCCAATGCTGATTCACTAGGCATTGTAAATCAGTTTTTGTTAGACGACGTAAAGCATTTGATCAATAGCTTTAAGTGGAAGCAGTAGGAGCTAGTTTCTTGTCTTTGCTTCTAATGTTTTATCCTTGCTTTTTTAATCTTGTCCAATCCTGGAAAATGTTGTTCTAAGTATTTATTACCATACTTCATCACTGAGTCTTGGTGTTTAAAGGTAATGGTGTCTTTATATGCCCCATAAAACTGGTCTACCACTTCCATGCCTTTTACTACCCTGCCAAAGGGAGGAAACCCCTTGGAATGCGCCATGGTATCAAGTCTGCGATTGTCTATTTTGTTTATAAAAATGTGCACAGTACGGTTATCTATTCCACCTGTTGCAAATGCCATGACACCCCGTTGATTGCTTTGCGTTGTCAATTCATCTTTGATGGTTTTTTTATCCATAAAACGGTTTAGTGCTGTGTCATTTTGAATGCCAAACTGGGCATATTTTTCCGTACTCCTAAACACGTACATATTGGTATAGTAATGGGCATTGACCAATTGGTAGAACCGGGTAGCCCCAATGGGTGACCAGTCTTTATACACCCGAACATCAAAATTACCCTTGGTGGTTTTGAACCGAACTAAAAAGCTATCTGGAGCGTTTTTCTCTAGATTGCGTTGAAGGCTTTTTTTGCTTTGAGCACTAGCCGCTAAACAGCAGCAAAAGCAAAAAAAGCTGAATATTGTTTTGGTCATAGTCTAGAATTCTGGTAAAAAGATAATCAAATATTCCAAATGCGCTAGAAAGCGGAATGGCGTTATCTTTGAAGCAATTTAGAAGCAAATGATAGCAATTGACAATGTTTTAATTAGTGAAGACATTATAGATGAACAATTTGTCTGTGATTTGAGCAAGTGCAAGGGTGGCTGTTGTGAAGACGGAGACGCCGGAGCGCCTATGGAAAAATGGGAGCTGGAAAAATTGAACAAATACTATGAGGTGATTAAACCTTATTTGACCCCAGAAGGCATTGCCGAAGTGGAGCGTCAAGGAAAATATTTGTATGACCAAGAGTTTGGATGGGTAACTCCCACCATTGAAGGTCAGATCTGTGCCTATGGCTATCGGGATCAGTGGGGTGTGATTAAATGCGGGATTGAACAAGCATATAATGACGGCAAATTGGATTGGAAAAAACCAGTGAGTTGTCATTTGTTTCCTATTCGCATTCAGCAAAGCAAACAGGATCCGGAAATTGAGTATCTGAATTATGAACCTAGAGAAGACCTTTGTGCGGCTGCATGTAGTTTGGGCAAACATTTAAAAATGCCCGTTTATGTATTCCTAAAAGAATCCATTATTCGTAAATACGGAGAAGTATTTTACGAAACACTGGAAGCCACAGCCAAAGAATTGAAGAAAAAGAAATAATACCCTATGCCAGATAAAGCAGCATCCTTTATTGCAAAGAGCACCATCAAGGCCGCCGACCTGGATCATCGCAGGAAAATCAATTTTAATATTGGTAAGTATAATGCTGTTGTGCCCATTGGTAAGAAGCAGTTTACAGACGTGATGCTAACGCGAGAAAAAGCCAAGAACCGCAAATGGGATGCCATTGAGCATTTAGATACGCATTTGGAAAACTTTGAAAAGCGCATTACTGCAAGGGGTGCTAAAGTGATCTGGGCAGAAAATAAGGACCAAGCATTAGAAGCCATTGGCAAGATTTGCAAAGAACGTAATTGCAAAACCTTGGTCAAAAGCAAGAGTATGGTTACAGAAGAAATTCATTTGAATGACTATCTGGAATCAAAAGGCATTGAGAGCGTTGAAACAGATTTGGGTGAATATATTCAGCAATTAGATGGAGAACCACCTTATCATATTGTTACGCCAGCCATGCACAAAAGCAAGGAAGACGTGGCCAAATTATTTGCAGAAAAATTAGGTGTGCCTGGTGGATTGTCTCCAGAAGAATTAACCCTGGTTGCCAGAAAAAAGCTGCGCGAAAAATATGTACAAGCAGAAGTAGGTGTTACGGGAGCTAATTTTATTATTGCTGATATTGGTGCTATAGCCGTTACAGAAAATGAAGGAAATGCGCGCTTGAGTTGTGCTTTTCCAAAAACGCATATTGTGGTAGTGGGTATTGAAAAAGTAATTCCTTCTATTCATGATCTTGCATTATTCTGGCCCCTGCTTTCCACTTTTGGAACAGGACAGAAAGTAACGGTATACAATAGCATTATTACAGGTCCAAGACAGGCTGGAGAATTAGACGGACCTGAAGAAATGATTGTGATTCTACTAGATAATGGTAGAACCAATTTGTTGGAAAATCCAACTAGTAGAGAAGCTTTGTATTGCATCAGGTGTGGGGCTTGTTTGAACGCCTGCCCAGTGTATAAAAATATTGGTGGACACGCTTACGAAACTACTTATAGTGGACCCATTGGAAAAGTAATTACGCCGCATTTAAGTGGAATGAAGGATTATAAACACTTGAGTTATGCCTCCTCACTTTGTGGCAATTGCACAGAGGTTTGTCCCGTGCGGATTAACCTGCATGAATTGCTATTAGACAATCGCCACGAGGCGGTGAAAGAAGGCAATAGTAGCTTGGCAGAACGTCTTGCATGGAAGGCTTGGAAAACTGCTAGCCTAAATAGGTCTATGATGAATATGGGGAATGCCAAATTAAAGAATTGGGTAGTGAACAAAGTATTCAAGGGTTGGACCACACATAGAAGTGATTTGGATTTTAGCAATAAGACTTTTAGTGAAATGTGGCAGGATAAAAAGTGATAGCCATTTACGCGCCAAATATTAGCCCAAGATTGAGCTATACCGTGGAAACACTGTTTGGTGGTCAGGCATTGGTGAGTTCCAATCAACAGACTTTTTTGCAGCACGATGGTCCTAGAATCAATTATTCTCATGAGTTCTTAGACGTGCGCAATCTATGGATTCATCCGCATGGATTATTAGAGGAACAAGGCATTCAACAGCAAGAAATTTCCAGCTTTGAATGGAAGGGCTTCAAGGCTTTTTTTAAAACCAGTGATGGTACTATTCCATTTGATTTGTTTGCGGCTTCATTCTATTTGCTATCGCGATATGAAGAATACTTGGGTCAAGAAAAAGACCAGCACGGAAGATTTCCAGCAGAAGCATCACTAGCTTATCAAGCAGGATTTTTACAACAACCCATTATTCAGTGTTGGGTAAAAGCATTGGCTTGGGAATTACACCTTTTATTTCCTGGATTTAGAATGGAGCAAAGGGCGTTTAGTTTTCTGCCTAGCTATGATATTGACAATGCTTTTGCATATCTAAACCAGCCAATCGCTAAGCGGATTTTTGGATTTTTTAAAACACTGTATCAGGGAAAATTTGAAGCTTTTCTAGAAATGGCATCTGTATTAAGCGGCAATGCAGCAGACCCTTTTGATCAGTTTCAGCGCTTAGAGGATTTGCATCAAAGACTGGGTATTAAACCCATTTATTTTTGTTTATTGGCCGATAAAAGAATGGGGGTAGACAAGAATATTCATCCCTCTAACAAAGCACTTAGAAATAGGATTCAAATGTTGGCTGCTAACAATGTTGTGGGCATTCATCCTTCTTGGCAATCGGACGATGATGCCAGTTTGATTTTGTCTGAAATGAACACCCTTTCTCAAATCATTGATCAACCTATTATAGCATCGCGCCAGCATTATTTGCGTTTGCGTTTTCCGGATACTTATCGGAGTTTATTGCAAGCTGGGGTCAAGGATGATTATAGCATGGGATGGGCTTCACAAAACGGTTTTAGGGCTTCATTTGCCGCACCCTTCTATTGGTATGATTTGGAAAAAGAAACCAAGACTGGCCTGTTGATTCATCCTTTCTGCTATATGGATGCAACCTCCATTTTTTACAAAAGAGCACCTGTGTATGAAGCTGCAAAAGAGTTACAGGAACTAACCGATTTGGTCATGCAATATGGAGGAGAAATGAACGCCATTTTTCACAATGACTTTTTAACCCAACAACCCGAATGGTTGGAATGGACGCAATTACACGAAGACTGGTTGCGGAAAAATGCTCCTGCTAGTTAAGCAGTTTCTGGTTGAGTAGTTGCCTTCAAACTTCTATTTACTAAGTACACACCCAAGAGAGTAATTGCAGATCCAATTAAAATATTAATGGTGAGTTTTTCATCAACCAATAAGGACCCAACCAGTATGGCTACTATGGGATTGATATAGGCATAGAGTGCTGCTATACCTGGCTCCAAATGTTTCATGGAATAGATAAAAGCAATAAAGGCAATAATAGAACCAGCGCCAACCATATAGGCTAATGTGCCCCAGGTTTCTAATGGAATTTGTGCAAAGGGAATTACATCTCCGGTAGCAGTGGCAATGCCATACATGATAAAAGAGCTAAGTAACATTTGCCAACCCAATGCATTGTAAGGATTGAGTTCAGACTTTTTCTTGGCAATAAAAATGGTGGTCATGGCCCAGGTAATCATGGCAACCATGGACACCGCTACCCCAATCCAAAATCCTTCTTTGTGGTTGTGAAAAGCATTATCATAAAATACTACGGCAATCCCCGCTATGCCTAAGAACAAACCTATAAATGTGCTGGCCTTGATTTGTTTGTTCTTGAAAAAAATCATTTCAATCAAAACAACAAACAGTGGATAGAGTGCCGCAATTAGGGCACCCAATCCACTGGGAATATATTTGAGACCTACGGTGGCTAGTCCATTAGAAGAAACAAACATAAGGATGGCCATGATGGTCAGCCAACCCAATTGTTTGAGGGTAGGTAATTTTTCTCCTTTAATCAGGAAGAACAATACATAGATAATGCCACCAGAGAACTGCCGAATAGCAGCCACTTCAAAAGCCGGTGTATAGCGCACGCAGATTTTGCTCCCCACCCAAGTGGTTCCCCAGACAATGCTGGTGATGGCTAGTGCTATATAGGCTTTCTGTTTGTCTGCTTGCATGAATCTATGGGTGATTAGTGTCTGAAATGACGCAGACCTGTCATCACCATGGCCAAATTATTTTCTACGCAATAAGCAACACTGTCTTTGTCTCTTACAGAACCGCCCGGTTGAATAAATGCTTCCATACCCGCTTCGTGTGCAATCTGTACACAGTCATTGAAGGGGAAGAATGCATCTGATGCCAGAACCGCTCCTTGTAAAGCAAATTCAAATTGTTTGGCTTTTTCAATAGCATGACGCAGGGCATCAATCCGGCTGGTTTGACCACAACCCTTACCTACTAATTGTTTGTCTTTTACTAGTGCAATGGCATTGCTTTTTAAATGTTTACAAACAAGGTTTGCAAAGACTAGGTTTTCTTTTTCTGATTCAGTTGTTGGTCTGCCACCCACTTCTTCCCATTTGTCAAAATTGCCCTTGTCTGCACTTTGTTCTAGGGTGCCATTGAGCAATGATTTAGAAGGGGTTTTCAAAGCAGTTTCACCTGCTTTCAATTCTAGTAAGATTCTATTTTTCTTGGTCTTTAATACTTCTAAAGCGTCTGCGTCAAAAGCAGGTGCAAGGAGCACTTCAAAGAAGATTTCATTAATGGCATCGGCTGTTGCTTTGTCAATAGTTCCATTGCAAACCAATACACCACCAAAAGCACTTTCTGGGTCTCCTGCCAAAGCCGCTTCCCAGCTTGCTTTTACAGAATTTCTTTCTGCAATGCCGCAAACATTGGTATGCTTGATAATCCCAAATACGGTTCCTTTTCCTGCAACGGGTGCTGGAAATTCTTGAATCAATTGTACCGCAGCGTCTACGTCTACAAGGTTATTATAGCTAAGCTCTTTACCATTTAATTGACTAAAGAGTTGGGTAAGGTCTCCGTGAAACACAGCAGACTGGTGTGGGTTCTCACCATAACGCAAAGCCTGACTAATACCTGGATTAAAATAATTACTGATGGCTATATCATAATGCATCACTACTTCAAAAGCCTTGGCTGCATAAGCCCTACGCTGTTCAATAGAAGTTTCGCCCTTTTGTGTTTTCAATAGGTTTTCCAAAGAAGCATAATCATCCTTTGCGGCAATGACCACTAGGTCTTTGAAATTCTTGGCAGCAGCCCTAATCATAGAAGGACCACCAATATCAATTTTTTCAATGATCAATTTTTCTTCAGTGGTATTGGCCAAAGTTTCTTCAAAGGGATAGAGGTCTACAATCACCAGGTCAATTTCTGGAATCTTGTATTCCTTCATTTCTGCTAGATCCTGGGGCTCATACCTTCTGCCCAAAATGCCACCAAATACGGCAGGATGTAAGGTTTTTACGCGTCCACCCAAGATAGATGGGTAAGTGGTCAGGCTTTCTACAGGAACACAGGGAACGCCTAGATCTTCTAGAAATTTCTGGGTTCCACCAGTAGAATAGATGGTAATACCCAATGCGTGTAATTCTTTGGCAATGGGTTCCAGGCCGTCTTTATAAAAAACGGAAATAAGTGCTGATTGAATTTTCTTTTGCATGTTGATTGCTTGGTCCGGCTTAGAACATTAGGCCTGTTGCCGGGATTGAATGGAGCTGCAAAGGTAAGTTTTCACACGCTCACAAAAAAGAAAGAGGAAGACTAATAATACCAGGGTTTGTAAAAAACTGATGCCCAAGTGCTCAGAAACTGCAAATGGCAAGCGATTGGTTCTTTCTACTAAGTCATTCATCCAGCCAATGCTTAGTTGAATGAGTTTGCCCAAAATGCTTTGTAAATAGGGGATAGGTATGAGTAAGGCAATTTCTAGATAGAGAATCAATCCTGAAAAAGGAACAATCAAGAGATTACAAAACAAAAACAGATTGGGAAACTGTTGAAAATGATAGAGCACCAAGGGAAGGGTAAATACCTGGGCCGATAGGGTTAAAGCATTGAGTTGCCAAATGGCCCTGAGTAAGGGGTTTTTAATCCGCAGCCATTGCATGAGGGTTTTGGCATACAATAGAATACCTGTTACCGCCGCATAACTCAGTTGGAACCCAAGATCCCAAATAAGCCAGGGATTCCAGAGTAGCAGAAAAAATGCCGATGCTGCAAGCGCATTTAGTTGGTTATTTTGATAACCCAAGCTTTGACTCAGTAGCAGAAAACTAAAACTCAAAGCGGCGCGCATGATGGATGGTGCTGCTCCTGTTAACAGCGCAAAGCCCCAAAGCACTATTAAGATGATAATGGGTCTGATCCAACGCATCCAGCGCAGGGGCATGAATGGGCGGAACAGCCAGAGCAATAATCCATAAATCATCCCCAAGTGCAAACCACTGATGGCAATAATATGCACCACTCCGGTATTGCTATAAGCCTGCACCAAGCTGCGGTCTAAATCATATTTGTAGCCAATCAAGAGTGCTTCTGCAATGCCACAAATGGCTTTGTCTGGAATCCATCGCGCTAGCACTGCGAAGATCCAATTTCTTGAATCTAAGACCCAATTGCGCCAATCCCTTGGGGCAGGCTCCAACATGATAGGAGGAACTGCAAGATAGCTTTGGTATTGTACGCCTTGGCGATAGGCCCATTCTTGGTAATTGAATGCCAGAGGGTCTTTGGGCGGAGAAATGAATTGCAGTTTTTTAGTCAGCAAGATTCTTTTGCCCGGGATCAATTCCTGCATCCTTGCTGAGTTTTTACTATAGAGAAAAACCAAACCATTCACCCTTTCCCATTGGCCCTGATTTTCTTGTGCAATGGCTTTTGCTAAGACACGCCATTGTTTGGTAGTAGGAACAGGCGCTGCTATTATTTCTACACAGGTCTTGCTAGACAAAGGCATTTGACCCAGTGCATGGGATTGCTGTTCTGGTTGCTGCCAATAATAATTAAATGCGCCAATAGCTAAGAGCAAAAGATAAATACCAAGACCGCGCAACCAAGCAAAATAATATTGTTGTTGTAATTGCAAAAAGGTGGGGAGAGCATTAAATAATAAACCCCCAATGCCTAAGACTTGAATGCTATAAATGTTTAAGAATCCATGATGCTTGAGTAGTATGCCCGCTAGAAAGGGAATAAGCAAACGCAGGAAGGGTAGGCTTTTCCAAGGATCAACAAATTTTTGTTGCATGCACTAACCTAATAAAAAAGCCACACTGTTATAGTGTGGCTTTAAAAGATTTTAGTAAAATCTATTTACTTAAGTTCATGCTTCTTTCTTTGTATAATGTGCGGAAATAAGGATCACGCAAATCTTTGATAAAGCGAATGGCTTCTCCGGTACTCTTCATTTCTGGTCCTAGTTCTTTGTTCACACCAGGGAATTTGTCAAAGCTAAATACGGGCTCCTTAATGGCGTATCCGTCTAGTTTATTTTCCATCACAAAATCAGTCAGTTTTGCTTCACCCAACATGACTTTGGTAGCAATATTCAAATACGGAATCTGATAAGCTTTGGCAATAAAAGGTGTAGTTCTTGAAGCACGTGGATTGGCTTCAATCACAAATACCTTGTCTCCCTTAATAGCAAACTGAATATTGATCAAACCCTTGATTTTTAAAGCGCGGGCAATCTTCTCACTATAGAATTGCATGGTCTCAACAATCAATGGAGTCAAGTTGAACGCAGGCAACACGGCATTACTATCACCGCTATGAATCCCTGCTGGTTCAATATGTTCCATCACACCCATGATATGAAAATTCTCTCCGTCAAAAATGGCGTCTACTTCTGCTTCTTGACAACGGTCTAAGAAATGGTCAATCAAAATCTTGTTACCAGGAATATGTTTGAGCAAGCTGATTACCGCTTTTTCTACTTCTTCGTCATTAATCACAATCCGCATTCTCTGCCCACCAATTACATAGCTAGGACGCACCAATACGGGGTAGCCTACTCTATTGGCAACCGCAACTGCTTCATCAGCGTCTTCTGCGGTACCATATTCAGGATAAGGAATATTCAATTCTTTCAACAAATCGCTAAAGCGGCCACGGTCTTCAGCCATGTCCATACTTTCAAAACTGGTTCCAACAATAGGAATCCCTTTTTCGTGTAATTTCTTGGCTAGTTTCAAAGCGGTTTGACCACCTAATTGTACAATAATGCCATCGGGCTGTTCCAAGTCAATGATTTCTCTCAAGTGCTCCCAGAATACTGGTTCAAAATAGAGCTTGTCTGCCATGTCAAAATCAGTTGAAACGGTCTCAGGGTTACAGTTAACCATGATGGCTTCAAATCCGCATTCTTTGATGGCTAAAAGCCCGTGAACACAGCAATAGTCAAATTCTATACCCTGTCCAATCCGGTTGGGGCCGCTGCCTAAAACAATGATTTTCTTCTTTTTGGAAGGGATAGATTCGTTGGAATTCAGTGCTTGGTTCATGTGGTAGAAATTGCGCAAAAGTAGGGATATACCGTAAATCTGCCGCTATTTTTTTACCTGACCGTCTTTCATGACCCATTTTACGGCTTCCAGGGTTTTTACATCCTTCAGTGGATTGCCAGAAACAGCCACCAAATCAGCAAAAGCGCCCTTTTTGATCTCCCCAATTTTGCCAGTCATACCTAGCAAGTCCGCGGCATTAATAGAAGCTGTTTGAATGGCCTGCAGTGGACTCATGCCATATTGTACTAGGTATTGAAAATCACGGGCTTGTGACAATTGCCAGTCATAGCCACCAATATCGGTTCCATAAGCAACTTTTACGCCAGCTGCCAAAGCTTTTTTGAACAAACCAGCTTCTGACTCAGCAAAATACTTATTCATAGGGCTACCTGCCTTGGCCCTACCCTCGGCCACGTATTCATTTACATAAATAGTAGGGCACCAATAAATCCCTTTTTCTACCATCAATTTGATACACTCATCATCCATGCCAAAACCGTGTTCAATACTGGTTGCTCCGGCTTTGATGGCAGAGATAATCCCATCGCGGGTTACCGCATGAGCGGCTAATTTTCGGTTGGAACGCAGGGTTTCATCGCCAATGGCATTGATTTCTTCTGTGGTAAAATTGGGTAGACTTCTATAACTACCATCGGCCAATTTGGAATAGCCACGGTCTGCATAAATTTTGATCCAATCTGCTCCGTGTGCAATCTGCTCGCGAACCGCTCTTCTACCCTCGTCAGCCCCAGTAATTTCTTGTAAACCCTTGGGCAATTTTAACTCCCAAGCATAATCCGATTCCTTAATGGGATAGTGCCCCGTGGTATTAATGGCTAGTGTAGCAATCAACATTCTAGGTCCTTCCATTTCTCCCTTATTAATGGCTTTCTTAATGTCGGCATCGGCGTAGCCAGCACCTTCTGTTCCAAGATCCCTGATGGTGGTGAATCCATTGAGTAGACTCTGTTTGGTGCTTTTTACCGCGCGGATGGTTCTATATGGAATAGACTCTTTTAAAACTTGAACGTCATAGTCTTCACTGGTAATATCGCCCTGCAATAACACGTGTGTATGCGCGTCAATTAAACCGGGCAAAACGGTATAAGCTGATAAGTCAATGCTGCTATCTGTTTTTAGATTAAAACCCGCTGCTGGCGCGATGCTCTCTATGAGATTCCCCCTGACCAAAATCACTTGGTTGCTCAATAATTCTCCGCTCCTTGTATTTAACACAGCGCCACATTTAATGGCGATGGTTTTTTGAGCATACAAGATGTTTACAGTGCCCAATAATAGGGTAGCGAAAAGCAGTTTTCTAAGCATGGTCTTGGTTTAGACCATCAAGATAACATGCAATCAGGAAAATGATTTATTCTGTGGAACTATTTTTTTCTGTGCTGGTTGATTGAGATGAGCGGCCCCAAGTACGACAACGATTGCGCCATTCCTGTTTCATTTGATCCCTTTCTTCAGCACTCATGGTATGCCATTTTTCCTTGAGCTCGTTTTTCCAATGACCACCGCCACCACATTGGTTGCAATGATTTTTACCACTTGGAAAACCGCCGAATAAAATTTTACTCAAGACCAATAGACCAATGGCTTGGTAAAAACTTATGGTTGATACAGCTACTACTTGAGCCAATACCCCGTTCCATAAAAGCATAACCACATAAGCTAGTAATGCTGCAAATGCAATGGCTAAAATGGAGAAGCCAATGATTTTTGTGATCCAAAATTTCTTGTTCATACAATGTATTTAATAATTTAATAAGTCTTGTTTTAAGCCTGCCAATCTTTCTCTCAAATGCAATACTGCATAGCGTTTTCGGCTGATTAATGTGTTCACGGATTCTCCCGTTTGTTCCGCTATTTCTTTAAAGGCAACACCTTCTAGTTCATTGAGCACAAATACCTGTTTTTGGTTTTCAGGTAGTTCTTCTAGTGCGGCTTGCAAGGTTTCCCAAAACAGGTTGCGTAAATAATCGGTTTCAGGATTATTGTCTTTTTCAAAATAGAGTTCGGTCCAGTCAAAACTGCTTTCTTCATCGCCCCCGGCATGAATATCTTCAAGCAACTCCGGTTTGTGTTTGCGTTGTTTGTCTGTGATCTTGTTTCTAGTAACCGTGAAGAGCCAAGAAGTGAGCTGTTCAATGGGTTTGGTATTTCCAATAAACTGATAAAATACATCCTGCAGAATGTCTTCGGCATCGGCCTCATTGCTCACCCTTTTACGGATAAAGCCCATTAGCCTCTTGGTATAGGCATTCACCACTTCGGTGATATTGCTTCTTCCCTGATCAGTCATGTTTGCCGGTATGGTCAGCGTCTTTGTCATCTATAAAATGGTAGACGCCTATGAAAAGATAATATTTTAAAAACCTTGAAAATTCTTGCAAAGATTCATTTTCTTGTTTTAAATGATAATTTGATACAGAAAATCCATTTGCAAAATCTAAAATCTATGTATTTTCAACCCCTAAATCTTGAATATGAAACAACTGTTTTTCCTTTTGTTGGCAGCTACTATGGTAGCCTGTTCTTCTTCTGTAAAAATATCCAATGCGGGTGCTGCTCCTGGTGCAGACTTGGCCAAGTACAAAAGTTTTGACTTTTATAAATTAGATGCCTCCGGCGATACTGTTTCTAAGGGATTCAACGAGCGCATGGACATGCTCAAATCTGCTATTGCCGGTGAGTTAACCAGCCGCGGCTACACCCAATCAAGTAGCAAACCTGACTTATTAGTGAATATTGGTTTACAAGTAGAAGAGAAAGCGCAAACTCGTGAAACCGATTGGCGTACCGATGGTGCTTATAAATACATGGGTCAGCGCAACTATTCTTGGAAGAGTGAAGAAGTGGTAGTAGGCTATTACAAAGAAGGTTCTGTAACCGTACACTTGGTAGACGCTGCAGCCAATGAAATGGTTTGGAAGGGCACGGCTAAAGACATTTTGCCATCCAAGCAATCAAAAGTTCCAGAAGTGGCACAAGCAGGTATGAAAGCTTTGTTTGCCAAATACCCCATTGCTCCAAAGCAATAATTTCTTGTTTAAAATATTCGCTGGCGCGATGGGCAACCATCGCGCTTTTTTATTAATATTTTCCTTTCTCGGGTCTTTTTGAATTTTTACTTTTGACTTTTGACTTTTGAAATTCAACGAATTTCAAAAAGTTCCTCCCAACGCGTGGTGTACCTTGGGCTGCGCAATTCTTGGCGCATTTTCCAATCCTTGCTGGTGCCCGATGCCGCAAATTTTAAAACGTCATTGCGCATGGCAAAATTGATATTGTCCATCATAGACATGAGCATTCTTCCTTTTTCAGAAGGGGCTGGTTCAAACAAATTAGACTGGATAGAATTGTCTGGGACTATCCCGCTAAGGGTAACCCCGGCTTTTTTATAAATCCTACCTTGTTCAAACAAATGGTCCACCTGTTTTACCGCAGCTTTAATGAGTTCATTGGTCAGCGATGTTGCACTGGGCAAAATAGTATAACTACTTAAACTGGGTCCATGTCTAAAATATTTGCCCGTGCTATTTTCCTTGGGTACAATAAAAATGCTGATGGTATTGGCAGCAGAATTTTGTCTTCTGAGTTTTTCTGCCGCCCTAGAAGTATAGGTGGCAATGGCTTCTTTAAGATCTAGCAGTTCTGTAACAGGGCTCCCAAACATACGGGTAGTGGCAATCATTTTTTTGTTCACTAATTCGCCTTCCATTTCCCTACTAGGAATGCCTTGTAATTCTCTGAGTAGTCTGGCACCCACCACACCACCCAAATTTTTGGTGGCCCAGGGAATGTCTTTTTTACTCAATTCCAAGGCATTGTTGATCTGATAGAGTTGCAATTTTTTTGCGTACTGATGACCTACTCCCCAAATATCTTCTACCGGTGTTTTTTCCAATGCCTGTTCTAGTTTTCTTGGCGTATCAAGTACCAATACACAGTTGGTAATGGCTTTGTGTTTTTTGCAGAGTCGGTTAGCCACTTTGCTCAACACTTTGGTGGGAGCCACCCCAATTGATACCCGAATTCCCGTCCACTGCTCAACCGTATCCTTGATATGAAAGGCAAAGTCTTTTAAGTTTTCTGGCGCAATATGGGATAGGTCTAAGAAGGCTTCGTCTACGGAATAGACTTCTACGCAACCCGCAGGCAGCAAGGTTCTTAGGGTTTCCATTACCCGCCAACTTAGGTCACCGTACAAATTATAATTAGAAGAAAAAGTTGCTACCCCATGTGCTTCAATCAGGGGCTTGGCTTTAAAATAGGGTCCGGCCATTTCTACTCCAATTTTCTTTGCCTCATCTGTTCTGGATACAATACAACCATCGTTATTGCTCAAGACCACAACAGGTCTGCCCTCCAAATGTGGTAAGAATAGTTTCTCGCAGGAGCAGTAAAAACTATTGCAATCTATGATGGCTTTCATGAACAGGGCATTATAATTTATGAATATTATAGACCACCACCCCCCAAACATATTCTTGGTTATTGGCTTCAAGTTGGATGGGTGCAAATGCCGGATTTTCTGCCATCAGGGTTACCCGTTTTCCCTGCACCAAAATCCTTCTTA
>CALRXZ020000102.1:0-15060 GCA_943372255.1 Chitinophaga pinensis | reverse complement strand
CCAATAAAATTGATGGCTTAGATGAATGTTTTGTTACATATCCGGCATTATCTCCAGAGAAAATAGATATCAATGATTCAGCAAAACTTCAATCAGAAATGGCCAAGTATCTGCGTGGTCATGAATTGGGAGTTATGTTGAAAAAAGTCAGACAAAAATTAGGGCCCAAGGGTGATTTGTTGGTCACTTTAGATTTTTGTAACTCAGGAGGTGCTACAAGGGGGGCTAATAAAGTGAGGGGTGGCAAAAAGCCTTTGGTTAGTAAAGCGTTTAAACCCAATCAACACCAACGCTCTGATTCTTCTCAATTGTTTAGAGAAACCCAATTGATTCTTGAATCTGAAGGGCTCTCTCCCTACACGGTGATTTCTGCCACAAGACCTGAAGAATTGGATGTAGAAACCAAAGATGAAAATGGGAAAGGCATTGGTCCTTTGAGTTATGCTGCGTATCTCAGTTTTCAAAAACTAGGTTCAAATATTACCTATCAAGGGTTATTTGCAAAAATTCAATTGACCATGCACCAGTTGGTTAAGGAACAAAACCCTTTGTTAGAAGGGAATGCTATAAACAAACTGGTATTTGGTGGAGCCATTGTATTACAAGAACCATTTTATGAAATTGACCAACTCATTTCTCCTACCCTTTTAAAAATAAAAGCGGGTAATATATCCGGTCTTGGCGTTGGTACTAAATTGGGTTTTTATCCAATTGGAACTGTGCAAACCAAAAATCTAACACCACTAACAGTTGGCACTATTACCAAGAGTTTTCAATATGAGGCTGAAGTACAAATTGAAACTGCAGGTGTTATTAAATCCATTAAAGACAACTGGGTTTTTGTTTTGGAAAAACAAATGGTCTTGCCTAAGATTACTGTTGGTGTTAGAAATCTATCAAATGAAAGACCTGAAGAAAAATCAAAACTTGAACAATTAATAGCGGATATTCCCAATATTAGCATTGCAGAAAAGCCTGATCTTTGGTTGGTCAAAGGAGCTGAAAAAGATAGTATTTTAATTGCATCTAATGCTAGTTGTTTTGCCGCTGTTCCAGAACTTTTGACAAATACAACGGTATTAAAAGAACAATTAAGAAAATATGGCCAATACCAGTTTTTGTTAGGATTACAAGAGCAAATGCCTGATCAGAAAGTAGTAGTTAGTTTGTTGCCTGTATTGAATGGTCAAATTGATACCAGCATTCTGCCAAAGAAAACTATCAATGGCATTTTGGAATTTGAAGAGGGTGATCAAGTGACCCTTTCAATTCAGAACCAAGGTAATAAGCCCGTTTATGTTAATATATTAGACTTACAACCTGATGGGATTATCAATGCCATATTACCGTATAAAAATGCCCCTGAGGGTAAAAGAAATTATATGCCTCATGATTTAAGAATTATGCCGGGGCAAGAATATGTTTTTGAACCCAAAGATTTTTTAATCAAACTGAGTAAGCCTTTTGGAACAGAGGTATTCAAAGTCTTTGTGTCTGAAAAAGAAATTGACTTGGAGCCCATGGCCACCAGAAAATTCCAATCAGGCAATACCATTCAAAAAAGAGGTGATTTAACCCAAATAGAAAACCTTTTAATAGATAGCTATCAACCCATCATCAAAAGAGGTGGCTCCGCCGATGGTAGCATTTCAGATCTCCTATTCCGAATTAAACCAAAACTTAATGAATAGTGATAGTGGTACTTGCAGCTACTAAGCCATTTGAACTTGCAGTAAAACCAATGTTTCCTTTTGAATCTGTAGCTTTTAAGATCACTAAGGTTTTACCCTTATATGCTGTTCTTTGTTTGCCTTGATAAGATTCATGACTATTAATATCTCCGTTGTCTACCCCAACTATTTGTCCATTACCCCATACATTAAATTGAATTAGATTATCTGCATTTGGGCAAGGCAATCCAGCTTCATCTAATACTTGTACTTGCGCCATTACTACATCATCCCAATGATTTTTTAAACTGGATTTACTTAATTGAATGTTTAATTGAGCAGGTTTGCCAGCGGTTTTCAAGGTTTCTCTTACGGCTTCTTTTCCATTGTTAAATCCAATCACTTCAATGCTTCCTTTCTCAAAAGATAGTTCCCAATCAATGGGTGCATCATTGGCATTCTTAGTTTTTTTGCCTTGTGATTTGCCATTTAAAAACAGTTCCACTTCATCACAGTTGGTATAGATATTCAACTTGGCATTGTCGTAAGTATCAAAGTCTGTGGGTGTCCAGTCATTGACCCAAACACCAGCTCCGGCATTATCCGATTTGCGCATTAAGTGCACAACAGGTTTTTCAGACCACCAACTTTGTCTTTGCAAACTTTGCTGTTTCCAATTACCCGCACGGTCAAACAAACCTTGACTATTGGTTACGGCAGGCCAATCTTCTTCTCCCAAATAATCAATCCCAGTCCAAAGAAATTGACCAGCCATATAAGGCTTGTCACGCAGGGCTAGCCACTGGTCTAATACATGGGTATTTTCTGTACCAATCACTTTCCAATGGGGATTGTTTTCATGGGCTACAACCAATTCTTTTTCACGATAATTCTGACCAACTACTTCCATATGCTCGGCAAATCCACTCAAATAGACTTTTGAATTAGCTGGTCTAAACAAAGCCATGGTTACAGGTCTGGTACTATCAAATTCATGAATTTTATCTTGTTGGGCTTTGTATAATTCAAAACCTTTGGGATAACTCAAATCATCATGGATTTCATTACCCACACTATAAATGACAATGGATGGATGGTTTCTATCGCGCAGCACCATATCCCTGGTATCTCTTTCCCACCACTCTTTAAAAATGAGGTTATAACCCTTTTCTCCATTGTGTTTTGGAGCAGTCCAAGTATCAAATGTTTCATCCATCACCAGGAATCCCATTTTGTCACAGAGGTCTAAAAACTCTGGAGCTACTGGATTGTGTGAAGTTCTAATGGCATTTACGCCTGCTTGCTTCAATAGTTTAAATCTTTCTTCCCAAACGCCCAATGGTACGGCTGCACCTACGGCTCCACCATCGTGGTGTAAACAAACACCTTTGAGTTTGATGTTTTTGCCATTCAGCCAGAAGCCTGTTGCAGCTTCAAATTTGGCGTCACGAATACCAAATGCGGTTGACTCTTGGTCAATAACTTGATTCTTTAAGTATAGTTTGGTAACTGCAGTGTAGAGATGGGTATTTTCCAAACTCCATAACTTGGGTTGGGCCAATTTAATTTGTTGATAAGCAGTTTGAGAAGCTAGTGCAGAGAGATTGGTTTTCTCAGAAATAGCTACCTGTTGTTGGTTAGCGTCTAAGACAACCGTTTGTACGGAAAGTCCTGTTTGCATTTTGTTTTCTTGAACAATTTTCAAAGCCAATTTAATGGTGGCCTGTTGGGCCGATGCTTCTGGAGTGGTCACAAACACACCCCAATGATCAAAATGGGCAGGATGGGTACTAATCAGTCTAGTATGTCTATAAATACCAGCACCTGTGTAATAGCGCGATGCGGGTTGCACTAAATTGTCAGCTCTAACGGCAATGGTATTGGGTTTGCCAAAATTCAAATAAGGCGTTAGGTCAAAAGCAAAACTGATATAACCATAAGGTCTTTTGCCCAAGGATTTACCATTGATCCAAACCTCAGAATTGGCCATGACGCCATCAAATTCAATGCTGATTTTTTTATTGGACTCAGTGGCGGGAATGGTAAATGTTTTTCTATACCAACCAATGCCAGATGGTAGGTAGCCACCACCCCTATTGGTAGGATTATTGCGGTCATATGGCCCTTCAATCATCCAATCATGTGGAACCCTTAGAGAGCGCCATGCAGCGTCATTAAAAACGGTTGCTTCAGCTCCTGTTACATCTGATTGAATAAACTTCCAATCTAGGTCAAAGTTAGTAATGGTTCTTTGGGCAAAACTTGATAGGGATAGAAAGCTGATAACTACCAGCAAGAAACAGGATTTTCTCATAAAAGCAATTTTGCAATCAACCTGTAAATTACTGGCAGATGGCGGCCTTTGCATCCTGTTTCATCCTGAATCTAAACGGGAAGTGTTTTGGTATCCAATACTTGTTTGAGTTCTTTTGCAGTACTCACCCCAGACTTACGCCAAAGGATCTGCCCTTTTTGGAACACGATTAAGGTTGGAACCCCTTGCACTTGATAAGCCTGAGCAGCTTGGGGATTTTTATCCACATCAATTTTAATAATGGTTACAGCATCCTGAACCTGGTCTTTTAGATCTTTGAGTATGGGGGCTTGCATTTTACAAGGTCCACACCAAGTGGCCGTAAAATCTACCAATACGGGTTTGTCACCGTTAATCAGTTCTTGAAAACTATTGTTGGGCATGGGATTCTTTTTTAAACATTCCAAATAAAAGGGCACCCATTACAGCAAAATAGACCGTACTATTTAGGGGCTTTGAGGTAATCATACAAGTGCCAGTACTACAACCAATTTGTTGGTAATAAATATATCCGGCAATGGCACCAACGGCAGCACCAACAAGGTACAACCAATTTTTATTAACGAATTTCTTCATATTCAATGTCTTTAACCGGTTCTTTAGAATTGATTGGGCGCTGCGGAACACCACAACCACCAGGGCCAGAACAACCAATATTGGCTATGGCCATACCACTCAAGAGCAATCCAGCAATGGCATACATGGTTTCATGCGCCTGAATGCCCTGTACCAAAATGATGAGCCCCAAAATTAAACGTAAGGCGCGCATCAGGTTCCAATTGATCAATAGGTTTTTCATAAATCAAAAATACATTAGACTAATGGGCTCTTTGGTAACAGAAGTCACAAAGCAAAGCTCGCAGTTTTGTTGTTAATTTGCCAAAACGCTCAAATGAAATACGAAGAACTGATGAATAACCATGCAGACAAGCTGATTGACCAGCTATTAGTGCATGTTTTAGGAGAAGAATCTGTAGAAGTACATTTTGACTTTCAGGATGAAGACCAATGGTCTGTAGTGAGTATGCATCAGTATGAAGAAGACCTAGAGATTTCATTGAGATTGCATTTAGACAAGCATTTTGACCTGTTTTTGGGATATTATGATGATGAAGATGAGTTTCATGAACTTACATGCATACTCAATGAAAAAGAAATTGAGCAGATCCCCATTGGATTACAAAAAATCATGAAAAAAGTGGTGGATGATGAACAGGGCTTACGTTTTAAATCGGCCTTGATAAAACAATCTTAATCTTTGACCAAAGCAGTATTACCCACCATTGTTGTTACGCAATTCCTTTGCACATCGCTTTGGTTTGCGGGTAATGCAGTTATGCCTGATCTGATAAAAGAAATGGGTGTTGCTCCCCAGTTTTTGGCTCAGGCTACTAGTGCTGTGCAGTTAGGGTTTGTAGCAGGAACTTTGGTTTTTGCATTATTGGCACTTTCAGATAGGTTTTCCGCAACCAAGGTTTATTTTGCTTCTGCTATTGTAGCTGCTGCTTTAAATCTAGGGCTATTGTTTACGTTAATTAATCCTGATACCATTTTTGCATTGCGTTTTGGAACAGGATTCTTTTTGGCAGGCATTTACCCTGTGGGAATGAAAATTGCTGCTGATCATTTTAAAGAAAAATTAGGTGCCGTACTTGGATGGTTGGTTGGTGCCTTGGTTTTGGGAACGGCTTTTCCGCACTTGGTCAAATCTTTTACACACGCCCTTCCATGGCAATGGGTTTTTGCCAGCACATCGGCCTTGGCCATATTGGGTGGTTTGTTGATGTTTTTATTGGTCAAACCCAATCAGCCTGTGGCGATGCCTAGCAGTTTAAAATTCACCGCTTTTTTAGAAGGGTTTCGTTTGCCCACTTTTAGGTCTGCAGCTTTTGGCTATTTTGGACATATGTGGGAGCTCTATAGTTTTTGGGCCTTTCTGCCTTGGATCTTAGAGGCCTGGAACCAATTTTCGGGTCAACAGCTCAATGTTCCGCTTGTTGCCTTTTTAGTTATTGGGCTAGGTTTTCCAGCCTGTGTAATTAGTGGGCGATTATCACTAAAATATGGATCTACATGGGTTGCCACCATTGCCCTTTCCTGTTCTGGTATTTGCTGTTTGATCTCTCCCCTATTCTTGCAACAATCAAGCCCGATTGTATTTCTAGGATTTCTATTTTTCTGGAGCATGATGGTCATTGCAGATTCCCCCCTGTTTTCTAGTTTGGTAGCCAAACATGCCCCAATGGAAAGCCGAGGCTCAGCTTTAACCATTGTCAATTGTATTGGATTTAGCATTACCATTTTGAGCATCTTAACCGTTCAACAATTATCGATTTTGGTAGCACCAAGGTTTTTGTATCTTGTTTTAGCAATTGGTCCCATCCTAGGTTTGACTGGCTTGCATTTTAAAAACAAGTAATTATGTTACAACCCCTATTCGCCCAATTAGATACTATAAATCATTTGTTGAATGAATTTGATTCAAAAGCCCCATCCGTTTCAGAAGCATCTGTTGGATGGCATTTAGAGCATTTGTTATTGGTCAATGGCAGGGTTGCTGAAGCGTTGATACAATCCAATCCAGCAGATTATCATTGGACATTTAATTTAAAAAAATCCTTGATTCTTTTTATCAAACGCATACCCAGAGGAAAGGCCAAAGCGCCCAAAACAGCTAGACCTGAGGGCAATCAAAGTCCGGAAGATCTGAGAAACAGGATCCCCGGTTTAAAAGAAAAGTTAGCTGGATTAACCAAACTCCATCCCAATGCCAATTTCAAGCATCCGTTTTTTGGGAGCTTGAATTTAAAAACCACGATCCGTTTTTTATTTGTACATAACCAACACCATTTAAAAATTGTACAAGACATATTGGCCCAAAAACAATAATATGATTGATTCACAAGCTTTGAAGGAATTGTTCCTAATTAAAAAAGACATTACTTATTTGAATTTTGGGGCTTATGGCTCTTGCCCAAAACCCATTTTTGAGCGCTATCAAGATTTTCAATTAGAACTAGAAACTGAGCCTACACTTTTTGTCAATGAAACCGGTCCAGCTTATTTAAAAATAGCCAGACAAGCCCTAGCCAATTATCTGCATTGTGATGCAGATAATTTGGTTTATGTTACCAATCCTTCTTATGCGGTAAATATCATTGCTAAGAGTTTACAAATTGGACCTGGCGATGAAGTGCTTACTACTAATTTAGAATATGGCCCTTGTGATAAAACTTTAAACTTTTATTGCGCACAAACTGGAGCTACATATATCCGTCAGAAAATTCGTTTTCCATTAGAAAGTAAAGAAGATTTTATTGCTCAGTTCTGTACAGGTATTAGTACTAAGACCAAGCTTTTTTTTATTAGTCATTTAACCAGTTCTACAGGTTTGCGTTTACCGGTAGAAGAAATCTGCGCCATAGCCAATGAAAAAGGTATTATGGTTTATGTAGATGGGGCACATGCGCCAGGACAATTACCCATTAACCTTAGCACACTTGGTGCAGATATTTATACTGGAGCTTGCCATAAATGGATGATGACACCCAAAGGATCTTCCTTTTTATTTGTCAAAAAAGAATTGCATCATTTGTTTGAGCCCCTAGTAATTAGTTGGGGATATAAGACGGCTCATCCATCAGGATCTTTATTAATAGACAATCATCAATTGCAAGGAACTCGTGATTATGCCGCATTTCTAACCATACCAGCAGCAATTGAATTTATGAATACCCATCACTGGGATCAAGTAAATCTTTATTCCAGACAACTGGCCCAAAGCAATGCTCAAAGATTTTGTGAATTAATGAGAAGTACCTCTAATAGCCCCATTAACGATGATTTTATTGGTCAATTATTTTCTGTTCCCATTCATATTCCACATCCTGAAAAATTGCATGATCACTTGTATGAAAATTATCGTATTCAAGTTCCTGTACCCTCACATGAAGGTCAATTCTATTTGAGGTATTCCATACAAGGCTTTAATAATCAAGCAGATTTGGATCAATTGTATAATGCTATGAAAACCATTGTATCCGCTTAAAATGTTACCATGAAATCAAAAACAACTATTGTATTTAGGGCCATTTTACTACCCATAGTATTTACCATTGTATTGGCAGGAGCCAGCTTTTTTAAGCAATTTTTGCCTCCTCAATTTGAAAGAATGAGCTATGGATTAATTGGATCAATTGTAGCCATTTTAGTAACCTGGTTGTTTTTAAAATGGGATGGTAAATCTTGGTCCGCACTCAATTTGGGATGGGATACTCAAACCTTGCCTAAGTCATTAATAGGGCTGTTATTGGGTATTATTTTAGCCGCTATTATGGTAGGTACCATGGTTATATGTACAGATGTGACCATTGGCATTAATGGCAATCCAGCAATTTTACCATTCTTGATAACCGCTACTGCATTGATCCCACTTGCATGGATGGAAGAAATGGCATTTAGGGGCTATGCTTTTCAACAATTACATGCTTCTATTGGTCTGCGCAATACGCAAATTATCATAGCCATTATTTTTGCGCTATATCATGTTGCAGGTGGGCAAGGTTTGGTATCTTCTTTTCTAGGCCCTGGCTGTTTTGCATTTTTATTTGGTATGGCAAGGGTGAAGTCTGGAGGTCTAGCATTTCCAACAGGTTTGCATATTGGTCTTAACCTCTTTAATGCAAGTATTGGACAACATCATGGTTTGAATAGTCTATTTGTGATTGGAGTGGAGAATGGTACAGAACTTTCTGGCAGAATGATTTCTTATTGGGGCTATGGTTTAAATCTTACCATGTTAGCCATTACTTGGTTGTACATGGAGCAACATATATTAAAAGAAAAAAAGCATAAATAACAAAGCCAAGTTTTTGCAATGAGATTTTATAGATTCACCTTAATTCTTTTATTACTAGTCGTGTTCGTTAATGCCCATGCTTGGGTTTTTCCAGAACATAGAAAACTGACTTTAATGGGTATGGAACAATTGAGTCCATCTTATCGATTACAATTGGAACAGATTTGGCAAAAAGCCAGAACAGGATATGAAACCAGACTAAGCCCTAGTGTATTGGTATCTAATCAAGGATTGAAACCTACACAATTGGATTATGCTTCTTGGTCAGGGATTGCCGGAGACCATAGTTGTTCTCCCAGCGATATGTTACACAATGTGCTGGAAACAGATTGGATTATGAAGGTAGCTGGAATTGCAGCCCAATTGGAGTATGACTTAGCTGCAACTTATAACAGAAGCAAACGTATCAATGCTATTAGGAATTCAGATATCAGATTTCAAAGAGCAGATCTAGCGTATAGTAACAGAGCAAGTGCTAATAATGTACATTTTCTTTTAGCTAGACCTAAGGAAGACACGGATCCACAAACTTATTTTACAGCTTGTTTAACGGAGGGAGCCCCTTTGAATGCAATTGGCATGTATACCCGTTACCATTTAAGCGCCTTATACAAAGCTGGTAAGTCTAGTGAAACTGGATTGAGTGAAAAAGAACAAAGCGCTTGGTTATTGGCGGCGTTGGCCGATGAAGCCTACGCGGATCATTTTCTGCAAGACATTTATGCAGCAGGTCATGTGGCTGGAATATGGGGCGCTGCTTCTATTAGAAAAGGAACCCATGACTATTATAATGAAAAAGGGTTAGAAGTAGTGACTTGGGATGGTAAACGCATGATCCTTTCTGGTGATGCTTATTTAAGAGAAGTGGAAGCGCAAAAAATTGCTACTTATATGCGAGCCAGTCTGGAACAATTGCTAGATGCCGCATCTGGTAATTTACAAGTGGTATCTAAAGGTATCAAAGGGCTCCCAACCAATTTAGCAGACAGTTTTAATACCTGTCAGGAACCAACCATGAAAGCCACTGAATTTGAGCTTAGTTTGGTAATTCCCATTTTAATGAAAACACCAGCACCCGGTTTAGCAGATGGATTAGGTGCCATGCCTAGGGTTAGTTCTGAAATAGGCACATTTTTAGGTGTTTCTTCTTCTGCCAATTTACATTCTATTAATGGAGGCTTTGCTAAAAATCAACGAGGAACAGGTGTTGTAGCTGGTTTAGAAGCCAATGTTCGCTTTGGTTTTGGCTTAGATGGGGTATTAAATAATTCTGGAGATGGATTGGTGTTTGTGCAAGCAGGTTGGAAAACAGATGCTAGTTCAACCAATCAGTTTGTAAATGACGAACCTACCCTACCCACCAATTCTTTAACTACTGCCATTCCTGGAAGGTCCGCTTATAGTTTTAGAATGCGCATGCCTTTTTATCTATTCCCTGGTGATTTGATTTTGGCATCGCCCCTGCTATTATTTGCCCCCAAAACTTATGCTAAAATGGCTATGCGAGCCGGCAATGGTGGGCTTATTCCTTGGCAATCTGGCATAGCAACCCCAATAGGAAGATTCCAATTTGTTTTGGGTAGAGAAATTGGCGTTTCATTTTACGGTCAAGGAAATCCACACGATAATTTTCTGGTTTATGAGCCAACGCTCAGTTCCTCGGCCATGTTATTAGAATATAGGTCTGTACAATTTGATTTTCCAATATTGGAATATCGCACGCTGCGTTCTTATGCATCTGAACAAAGCTCTAGTTTAATGTTCCAACTGTCTGCAGGATTTGATAATGCCAAAAAAGTGTCTGTCTTATTGCCTTCTACCAATATTAAAACTCCTGAATTGCAAACGGTTTGGCATATTGGCATCAGGGCTATTTTTAATTGGCGACATTATTTGTAAATTGCTTTTATGAAAAAGATTGCTAGAAAAGATTTCTTGCTTCAGTCTAGTTTACTCATGACTGGTGCCATGGCTGGTATGTCATTTATCCATAAAGGCAAAAAGCCCATGATGAGTTTTTCCACTTTGGGTTGCCCAGCCTGGAGCTTTACACAGATCACCAGTTTTGCCAAAGCAAATGACTATCAAGGTTTGGAAATGCGTGGTATTCTCAAGGAATTGTATTTGCCCAAGTGTCCTGAATTTGCATCGGCTTCAGCCATAAAGACTACTATGCAAGAAATGGCCGACAAACAATTGCAGTTTGTAGACCTTGGTTCTTCCTGTAACCTGCATTTTGCAGAAGGTGCAGAAAGGCAAAAAAACATTGACGAGGGCAAACGTTTTCTAGACTTAGCTGCCGCTATCAACTGCCCCAATGTGCGAGTGTATCCCAATAAATTTCCAAAGGAGCAGACCAAACAACAAACCATGGATCTGATTACCAAGGGGTTGTTAGAACTTGCGGATTACTCCAAAGGCATGAAGGTAAAAGTGCTGATGGAAACCCATGGAGAAGTAGTTCACTATGCAGACTTGAAAAATATTATGGAGGCTGCTCATCACCCACAGGTGGGGTTAATCTGGGATATTGCCAATATGTGGTTAGATACCGGAGAAGCACCTGAAGACGCTTATAAAGCCCTAAAGCCTTATATACATCATACTCATATTAAGGATGCCGCCAAGAAAGATGGCAAACTAGATTTCCGTTTTCTGGGAGAAGGAGAAGTTCCTATTTTTCAGGCCATGGATCTTTTAGTCAAAGATGGCTACAAGGGTTATTTTAGTTTTGAGTGGGAAAAATTATGGCATCCAGAAATCCCCGAGCCAGAATTGGCCTTGGCCGATTTTACTGTTAAGATGAAAAAGCATTTTGGCTTCTAAGACTTATATTTATACCTTAGAAATTATCTCACTATGCCAGGCGATTCTAGTTACTTAAATAACTCTGCTAAAGAGAAAAATACCTATGATGCCATTGTGGTTGGATCCGGCATTAGTGGAGGCTGGGCTGCCAAAGAACTTTCTGAAAAGGGTTTGAAGGTATTGCTCTTAGAAAGAGGTGGCCCCATGGTTCACCCTAACTATCCTACTACTAGTATGGATCCATGGGAATTTACACACAGAGGGGCAGTTACCAAACAAGAAGCTTTGGATCAATATGTACAAAGCAGACATTATTCTTTTAAAGAAGATACCAAGCATTTTTATATCAAGGACAAGGAAAATCCTTACGAAGAAATTAAACGCTTTGATTGGATCAGACCCAATGTAGTAGGTGGCCGCTCCATTTTGTGGGCAAGGGCTTCTTACCGTTGGACAGATACTGATTTTGAAGCCAATGCCAAAGATGGACACGGAGTAGATTGGCCCATCAGATACAAGGATTTGGAACCCTGGTATAGTTATGTAGAAAGATTTGTAGGGGTGAATGGCAACAAAGACAAACTCTCCTATTTTAACGATAGTGAAACCCAGCCTGCATTTGAAATGAATATTGTTGAAAAAGATTTTCAAAAGCGTATTGCTGGAAAATTTTCAGATAGACATGTGATCATGGGGCGTTCTGCCAATCTAACCGCGCCCGTAAAAGGTCGTGGCGTTTGTCAGGCAAGAAACCTTTGCCAAAGAGGTTGCCCATTTGGTGCTTATTTCAGTACCAATTCCTCTACCCTTCCTGCCGCTTTTGAAACTGGCAACCTAACATTAAGACCCTATTCATTGGTAAATAGGGTTATCTATGATGAGCATTTACAAAGAGCAACTGGTGTTGAGGTTTTGGATACCCAGACCAAACAAACAGAAGTATTTCATGCCAAGATTATTTTCTTAAATGCGGCTACAGTTGCTACTACCTTTATCTTATTGAATTCTACTTCAAATAGATTCCCCAATGGCTTAGGTAATGATAGTGATCAAGTGGGTAGAAATCTAATGGATCACCACAAAGGTGTTTCCATAAATGCTGATGTGGAAGGTTTTGAAGACAGTTATTATTCTGGTAGAAGACCAACCAATATTTATGTACCCCGATTTAAAAATATCTTTAGCCAAGAAAAAGACTTTTTACGCGGATTTCATTTAGCAGGTAGCGCAAGCCGTGGTAGAGGCAATGGCAGTAATGGCATTGGGGTGGAACTAAAGGAATCTATGACAGAAGCTGGAAAATGGCATATGAATTTATATGCTTACGGCGAATGTTTGCCCTATCAAGACAATAGGATTACTCTGAATACATCAAAACAAGATATATATGGAAGACCACAGTTAAGCATTGACTGTAGTTTTAGAGAAAACGAGCTAGCCATGCACAAAGACATGCGTGCAACAGGAGTTGAAATGCTATCTGTAGTTGGATATAAAAATGTGCGTGACAATAGTGCTATTGCAGCACCTGGTAATGCCAATCACGAAATGGGAACCGCCCGCATGGGTAAGGATTCAAAGACCTCCGTGCTCAATGGTTTTAACCAAATGCACGCAGTTAAAAATGTCTTTATTACAGATGGATCATGTATGACATCTATCTCATGTGTAAATCCTTCTATTACTTTTATGGCAATCACGGCAAGAGCATGTGACTATGCGGTAAAAGCTTTGAAAAGAGGTGATATTTAAAAAGATTTTAAAATTGCATCAACTGCTAAATCTTCATCCAATAATGGCCAATGTATGCCATAGCCTGAAGGTGAAATAGTAAACATATTTCTCTGAGTTTCTGAAGCAGTGGCTAATTTCTGTGATAGCATTTCAAGCGGGATCTTAAATAAAGAACCATCAATTTGAAGACAAATCATGTTTTGCTCAAATGATATGGATTCTATATGGTGAGTTGTAATCATGTTTATTTAAAATACTTGTCCCAACTTGTAACAATATAATCAAAGTTTTGGTAGATCAATTTCTTGATTTCCCTTTTCGATGATGGTGTTAAATTAAAGGAAAAAGCTTCATGAATTTCAACTTGGTCAATAATTAACCAGAATTTGCATTCCATATCCCCTTTTTCTGCATGTACATGAATAGGTTCATCTCCTTCATTTGAATAAAAGAACAACCTCCACCCATTCATAAACAAAATTGTAGGCATAAAATATTTACATAATATCTAAATTTAGAATTAATGAAACTGGATTTAAAGAATTTGCTATAAAAGGATTTTAGTATTTCATTAAAGAAGGCATCAGCCTCATTTGTCTTGGAGGATTGGAATAACGTTTCCAAATTTTGTATGCAAAAAAAGTGCTTACTAAAGCTCCAATGGCTAAAACGCCTGAATCACCTAAAATATAGATTAACATACTAAAGGATTTACGTTTACCAGTTTCATTTGGATTTACTCCCTGAACTTCTATATTAATTGCTTGATAATATGAAAATATGGTAAATCCTATTGTGAATATCAACCAAAATGCTAATAATCTGATTGCTGCAAAAGGAGATAAATGTATATAAGATCTAGTAAAATATTTTTCTTTCTCTAAATAAGTTAGACAAATTTCATAATCAGATGGATTGCTAAAATTAAAAGCCAATTCATTAGGTAAACCTAAACTTGATTTAAAACTAATTATTAATTCTTGTTCATCTTCATCCTTAGTAATGGATTTGATTTGATCATATTTTACTTCCTCTTTGGATGCTAGTGTTAATATCTTTTCAAACTCATCTTTAAATGATTCAAACGATTCTTTTCTTTGGCTTGAAAATTTTATGCTGTACTCATCCAGAATAAAAGCAGAAAGTTTTTTACTGGAGATTGGAAAAACTTTGTCTATCATAGTTTAAATTAAATAAAATTTTTACAAGTCAAAATTTGAAATAAAGCTTTGATTTGTGCCTTCTTGTCCATAATAATAGAATCCAAGTATCAGTTCTGTTGTATTAGGTAATTCAGTCAATGTTGTGTTTCTGTTTTTTATTTTAATTTCTTGGACAATTAGCTGTTCCATTTTCTTTTTAAGTTTTTTATTTAAAAAAGGCTGAATGGCTTTAACTGAATGAATTGTCAAATCAGTATTTACGCTGATCTTATATAAAGCAACACTTGCTACCGGTAAAGAATAACCTCTTAATTGTTCTTGAAATTCTTTTGGTATAAAAAAGTTTAATCTATACTCATTTGTAGGATTAATCTGTTTTGACTTTATAAGCCTTAACATTGTCAATTTCCTATTTAAACTATTTGTATAATTTAAAAATAGTCTTTGATTTTCAATTGAATCTTTTGAACTAAGGATACGATTAATTTCAAAATAATTGTTACACATCCCAAA
>CALRXZ020000101.1:0-15093 GCA_943372255.1 Chitinophaga pinensis | reverse complement strand
ATGGAAATGGCCAATTGGTTCAACTGATGGAAGGAATGGATCCGAGTACAGACGGCATTGAAAGGGTTAAGGGAGATGAATATTTGGTTAGTGCATGGGAAGGTGTTATTTATTATGTAACTGCCTATAAAACCAAGGAAGTATTACTTGACAGTAGAAAGGAAAAGAAAAACACTGCAGATATAGGATATGATGCCAAGAATAGAATTTTGTATGTGCCTAGTTTTTATGGCAACAAATTGGTAGCTTACAAACTAGATTAATTTGCGGTTGCCCCACCTCAAGTTGCTCATAAATATTGATAAATGAAATCATTCTTGCTTTGTCTTTACTTGACAACGGGGCTATTCCAATTGGGATCTGCACAAAATCCTTATCGGGATCAGATATTGCAGCAAGCTCGTGTGATCACCCGAGCAACAGAGAAAAATGACAATACTACCTTAGCAAAAAAAGCCTATCCCCCCTTACAAGAGCAAATGGGTGGCGCAGAAAAAATGGCGCAAGCTTTAAAGGAAAAAAATAAAAAATTGTTTTCCATGGGTATTGATCTCAGAGAAATTCAATTGGGAGAACCAGATAGTTTGTTTGTGGCAGGCAATGAATTACATTGTTTGGTCAGTCAATCCATTATTTTTGAAACACCTCCTGGTAAATTAAAACAGGAATCTTGGTTATTGGCTATCAGCAATAACAATGGCAAAGACTGGTATTTTATTGATATCTCTAATTTGAATGAGAAAAAAATAAAGGAATTATTTCCTTCTTTTAATCCAGCCTTAAAAATACCTGCTGAAAAGAAAGCACAATTATTAAAAGAAGACTGATCAGTGTTTTTTCAGTTTTACAACGCGCAACATCTGTAATACAACTGAAACTGCAATTAATAAAAACCCAAGATAGAAACTGGATTGCAAGTCTTTTTGTTCTTGAAATAGAACAAAGGCCAAGATTATACCATACACAGGCTCCAAATTCAAACTTAGGTTTTGGGTAAAGGCTGAAACTTTTTGCAAGGCCTGCAGCATCAGGTCCATTGCCCAAACTGTACAAAACCAACTCAAGACTAGGAGCCAACCCCATTCCTCTAAAGAGGGCATTAAATGATTGGTTGGAAAATGTTGTAAATACCATGGCATTAATATGGTCAGGATCAAGAGCCCACCAGAAAGCTCATAAAGCATCATGGTCTTTGGTGCTACTATTGCCACATTTCTTTTGTTTAATACAGAAAATAGGGCAGCAAAAATGGCCGATGCAATTCCAATACCAATTCCCAATCTATAACGGGCGTCAAAATGAAAGATTAAGTAAATACCGGCTAAACTCAAGAGCCCCAACCCTACTTCTACCCAACTAAATGATTTTTTGGTAAACAAGGGTTCTAATAAAGCCGTAAATAAACCAGTTGATGCAAAACAAACAAGTCCAATAGACACATTGGCGTATTTGATGCTTCCATAAAAACAAACCCAGTGAATGGCAATTAAAGCCCCTATAAACAAGAGTTGAAGGGCTTTCTTAAATGGCACTTGTTGCAACTCTTTTTTCCATACCAAGAGCGCAAATAGACTGACTACTGTTATTGCAATTCTATACCAAACCAATAAGGCTTCATTAAGGGTAATTAACACCCCCAATACACCTGTAAATCCAGCCAGAAAAACCGCAATATGTAATTTGATCAAAGCCTGTTTCATGTAAACTGCATTTGGGCTATCTCAAAAATAGGGGTTATCCCCAAGCTGAAATCTTTTTTGTTCTTGATTAGAGAACGGATTAAGTTTATTCTGAAATTGTAATGAAATTCAAAAACAGCTACTAACGCTAAAAACGATTCATGGAACCCATAATACAATTGAAAAACCTGGTTAAGCATTATGGTGAGAAACAGGTTCTCAAAGGCATTAACCTAGACATATATCCCGGACAAGTCATTGGCTATATTGGACCAAATGGGGCGGGTAAAAGCACTACAGTAAAAATTCTTTGTGGCTTAATTTCTGATTATGAGGGTACGGTAATAGTGGAAGGAATTGATTTGAAAACAGATCCATTGGCTGTAAAAAGAAAAGTGGGTTATGTTCCTGAGTTGGCGGAACTATATGATGTACTTACTCCTGCAGAGTTTTTGGGTTTCATGGCCGAACTCTATGGCATGCCCAAAGAATTGGCCGATGAAAGAATGCAAAAGATGCTAGCAGCATTTGGTTTAGACGCCAACATACACCAACGCATGGATACTTTTAGTAAGGGGATGCGTCAAAAAGTATTGATCATTTCTGGGCTATTGCACAATCCTGATATTATCATTTTAGATGAACCTCTAAGTGGTTTAGATGCCAATTCCGTGATTATTGTCAAAGACCTGATTAGTAAACTAGCCAAGGATGGCAAAACCATTTTCTATTGTAGCCATATGATGGATGTGGTAGAGAAAGTGAGTGATAGAATTGTTCTCATTAATGATGGCACGGTCATAGCCGATGGTAGCTTTGAAGAATTACAAAACCAACAAGGCAACCAAAGTCTAGAAAAAATCTTTGCCCATATGACCGCAAAAGGATCTTTAAACGATGCCGCCGATCAACTCATGCGTGCATTTGAAAACTAAGCCATGAATATTGTTAATCGATTTTTTTTGAATATAGTGATGCTACCTTCTAGCATCTATGAACGCATGGGAGTAGACACCACCCAATTAAAATCTATCTTGAAAATCAAACTAGCCATGGATGATAGAAGGGCCAGCAGTTTTCAACAAACCAGGGCACAGAAAAACAAAAAACCAATTAAGCTGGCCACACTGGGCACTATGTTTTTGACCCTAATGATGGGTGCCTTTTTTTTATTTAGTTTTTTTGTAGGAAATGACGATGTGACTAAGGGAACTATTTATTTCAGCATGTATATTTTTATGCTGGCGGCTACCCTTATTTCTGATTTCACATCGGTATTAATTGATGTTAGGGACAATATGATTATTTTGCCCAAACCTGTTTCTGACAGAACCTTCTTACTCTCTAGGCTCCTGCATATTGTAGTTCATATAAGCAAACTCATTTTACCTATGACTTTGCCAGCCATGATTCTTATTGGCATTTACAGGGGAATTGGCGGGGTTAGTTCTTTTTCGTTTTTGGTACTCCTAGCAACACTTTTTACTATCTTCTTAATCAATGCCCTTTATATCTTTATTTTAAAGGTAACTACTCCTGAACGCTTTAAAACCATCATCAGTTATTTTCAAATATTTATCGCCATTGCATTCTATGCTTCCTATCAATTGGTACCAAGATTAATTAACAAAGCAGCACTAGAAAACTTCCGTGTTGGTCAAAGTACTTGGATATGGTTAACACCACCCTATTGGTTTGCCAATGCTTGGAATTTATTGAACAATGCAGACTTTAGTATAGGAGCCATTATCAGTTTAATTTTGAGTATTACCATTCCCATTGCTAGCATTTGGGTTGTAGTCAAATATTTTGCTCCAAATTTTAATCGCAAACTCTCTATGATCAGCGGCTCAGAAGGAGGTGCAGCTCCAATGCCAAAGAATGGAAAGATTATTAGTTCAACTACTTCCTTCTATTTAAGTTTTGTATCCAAATTGTTTAGCCGAAAGGGGGCTGAAAGAATGGCTTTCTTACTCACTTATAAAATCACTTCTAGAAGCCGGGAATTTAAAATGAAAGTTTACCCATCAATGGGATACTTGGTAGTCTATTTGGTGATGATCTTTTTTACCAACAAGAAAATCACTTTGTCTGAATTGAGTTATGGCAATACTTCTAGTAAAATTCTTTTTATCTCATTAATTTATTTTAGCTCTTTTATCTTGATTATGGCCTGTGGTCAGATTCAATATTCTGATAAATTCAAAGCAGCTTGGATTTATTTTACAACTCCCATTAAAGAACCAGGTATGCTCATCAGCGGTGCCATTAGGTCCATGATTGTAAAATTTTATCTACCCTTGATTAGCATCATTACTATTTTGTCCATTGTATTTATGGGACCAGCCATCATACCCAATCTTGTTTTGGGTTGTGCCAACCAACTTTTCATCACTGCAATGGTGGGGTATATTAGTATTAGAGAACTTCCTTTTTCACATGCACAGGATCAAATAAAAATCAATTTTATCAGAGGATTGTTCACTTTCTTGATTCCAGCAACGGTTGCGGGCTTACACTATTTGATCTACAGCTTTATGCCGGTAGTGATCATTCTTGCAGTCTTAGCTATTATTGCTTATTGGATGGTCATGGACAGTATCCGAAAAAAGAATTGGAACAATCTAATTGCAACTTATGAAGACTAAGTGCTTTAGTTATTGTTTTTTAAACGTTTGTGGTAGTCTTTAAACAGGCTCTGCCATTGAATTTTTAGCACACCAATCACCCCTTCTGTAATAATACCCTTACTCATTTTACTTTGACCAATTTTGCGGTCAATAAAAGTGATGGGTACTTCTTTGATCTTGAAACCTAGTTTCCATGCAGCAAATTTCATCTCTATTTGAAAAGCATAACCCACAAAACTAATTTGGTCTAAGTTCATGGCGTCCAACACTTCTCTTTTGTAACAAACAAAACCTGCAGTAGGATCATTTACTGGCATCCAAGTGATGATCTTGGTATAAAATGCACCACCCTTAGAATAGATTTTTCTATCAATAGGCCAGTTCTCTGTTTTACCTCCAGGTACATACCTACTACCAATTGACAAATCGGCTCCGCCAGTTTTACAGGCATGATAGAGCCGTTCCAAATCATGTGGGCTATGAGAAAAGTCTGCATCCATTTCAAAAATAAAAGCATAGCCTTTTTCCAAACACCATTTGAATCCATGTATATAGGCTGTACCCAAACCTAGCTTACCTGTTCTTTCAGCTATAAATAATTGTTGGGGGTATTGGCTCATCAAATTTTTGACAATCTCTGCCGTACCATCAGGGGAACCATCATCCACCACCAGAATATGATAGCCTTGTTTAAGACCAAATACGGTGTGAATAATGAGGGAGATATTCTCCTTTTCATTATAAGTGGGTATGATGACTATTTTTTCCAAATCCAAATATAGAATTGCCGCTAAATTACAAATCTGCTTCATTTGAGCAGATTAAACTTCCCAAATCGGTGAAATCAGGCTACAGAAAGCATGAATTATCCCTTTTTTAACAAAGTCCTGTTCAAAATTTCTGTGAGCTTTTGTTTGGTGTTCATAGGAAAATCTCCTTTCATCATCCAATCATAATATTGTGGCTCTTCTTTAAGTACTTGGGTTACAGGCTTGCCCTTGTGTTTGCCAAAATTGAATACCTCCACTCCTTTTTCTTTTACAAAACGGCGGGCAAAATCAACAATATCGTCTTCACCAGTAAATTTTACAATTTGTTCAACTGAGTCCCCTATTTGCGGATAACGATCTAATTGTGCTTCTAATACTTCCCAGGTTGCAGTAGCATCGGCTTCAGCCCCATGCGCCCCTTCTAAGGTTTTATTACAATAAAATTTATACGCTGCACTTAGGGTACGCTGTTCCATCATGTGAAAAATCTTCTGCACATCTACCAATTTCTTACCATCCACTGTGAAATCAATACCTGCACGAAGAAATTCTTCTAATAACATGGGTATATCAAATCTGTTACTATTGTATCCACCCAAATCACATCCTTCTATAAATTGTTTGATCTCGTTTGCAACCTGCTTAAAACTAGGCGCGTCTTTAACCATCTCGTCTGTAATGCCGTGAATATCACTTGCCTGTTTAGGAATGGGCATGAGGGGATTTAGCAATTTGCGCTTTACTTGCTTGGTACCATCAATTGATATTTTCACAATGGCCAATTCCACAATCCTATCATTAGCGATATTGATACCGGTTGTTTCCAGGTCTATAAAGGCAATGGGACGAGTAAGTTGTAATTTCATATTGGTTCTTTTATCAGGAATTGGAATTTCCGGTAATCCTTTTGGCGAAAGTAAGCATATCTATGCCATCATAGTTGCCGCTACTCATCAAAACTAAATTGGCTTGGTCAAAAGATTTGTTTTCTAACCAGTTTTGCAAGTCTTCTTTTTGGTTCATGACCATAAGACCTGGCTGATTAAATCCTTCGCGAACCTTATCCGCCGGTAGATCAGGCATGCGTTTAAGCTCTAATGCGTGTTTGGAATAAAACACAATTGCAGTATCGGCCTTGGCCAACGCTCCATTGTACTGACTCATAAAGGCTTCATTTAAACTGCTAAACGTATGCAATTCTAAAATGGCAATTAGTTCACGGTTGGGGTATTGTTGTTTTACCGCTTCAATAGTGGCTTTTACCTTGCTAGGCGCGTGTGCAAAATCTCTATAAACATTGACTTGATCATTGCTGGCCAAGAGTTCTAAGCGCTTGCTAGCACCAGTAAAATTGGCAATAGCGCGTACAAAATCCGCTGCACTTATTCCAATCTCCGCACAGGCATAATAAGCCGCATAGAGATTCATGAGGTTATGATTGCCAAATACCTTTAACCCTGTTGTATTCCCCTCAATGGTCACTGTAGTAGCACCGTTGACAATGGTATGTGTTGGTACGCCGTAGGGCTGGTAGCGCAGGTCTGTGCGATGGTGCTCTTTGACCAATTTATCTAATACTGGATCAGATTCATTGTAAATTAACAAACCACCCGATTCAATTTTATGGATGAAAATGACAAACTGTTCTAAGTAAAATTCAAAAGTGGGGAACACATTAATATGATCCCAAGCAATGCCCGTAAGTATGGCCACGTGTGGAAACAAAAAATGGAATTTGGGTTTGCGTTCAATGGCGCTGGCCGGATATTCATCCCCCTCGCAAACTATCACTGGTGCATCTGTAATATCTACCGATTGGTCAAATCCCGCCAGTTTAGCTCCCACCAAATAGTCAAATTTCTGATTCAGGGTTCTGAGCACGTGCATGATCATACTAGTAGTAGTGGTTTTTCCATGACTTCCCCCTACTACAATGCGATTTTTTTGTTGGCTCTCGTGGTAAATATATTCTGGGAAAGAATAGATTTTTAAGCCTAAGGCGATGGCTTTTTGCAATTCCGGATTATCCTGTCTGGCGTGCATTCCTAAGATAATGGCATCCAAATCTGGGGTAATCAAGTCCGGTTGCCAGCCCATTTGAGTTGGGAGCAAACCTTCCGCTTCCAAATTGGTTCTAGACGGTTCAAAAATCTCGTCATCGGTACCTGTTACCAGATAGCCTTTCCTTTTAAGGGCAATGGCCAACTGGTGCATTACGCTACCTCCAATAGATATAAAATGTACCCGCATACTTGGTTTTTAATAGTGAAAAAGCAATTTTAACAATTATAGGTTGTCCTTTAGGCAGCAAATCACAATGAAAAGCTATCTTTACCGTTAGATATCAAAGAATAAAAATAAGTCAATTACCCTATCAACACCTTTGTATGAAAAAATTCAGCTACTTGATAGTGCTTCTTACCCTAGTTTCAGTTGTAGGAAGTTCATGTGTTTCAAGCAGAAATAGCAATGGCTGCCCTACTACCAACAAGAATTTTTTCAGGGGAAGATAAGCTGGCTTTCTAAAAAGATTTTACTCTAGTATGAATTGGATCCCACTTACCAGCGAATCTCAGTTAGAACAAATTTCAGAACAGTCTAAGAACAAACCTCAGGTTATATTCAAACACAGTACCACCTGCTCTATTAGCGGAATGGCATTGGGTAGAATGGAAAGGTCTGAAGCCCCAGAGGGCATAGATTTTTACCTACTAGACCTGAAACAGTACCGTAATATCTCTAACCAAATAGCAGATAAATTTCAGGTACACCATGAGTCTCCTCAAGTATTACTAATTAAGCAAGGAGAATGTGTCTATGACGAGAGTCATTATGGCATTAGCATGGACGAACTGGTTGAACAGTCCGCCCAATAATTTTACAGCACAGCATTGTATTATAGCTTTTTAGACAGCCACTGTTTAAAAGACTGTTTTAACTCTATATAGAGTTTTTGATTGGTCAACATCCTGTCTCGGATATCGTATTCATCATCCGACTTTTTCTGTTGCAACTTTTTGTTGCTAATGTCTTTTTCCAACAAAGAAATCAGGGTTTCTTGTGCCTTTACATCATTTTTAAGCGAATTGATGAAGTTTAATTGAATGATGAACTGATTTTGGAAATGTTCTACTTCTGCTCTTACCGTGGTATCGGAATAACTGGAATTTACAGCAGCTAAGTATTTATCCAATACTTCAATTTCTTGTTTCCAAAATGCCATTTCAATCAACCACAATTCGTGGTCAAAATGTAGTTCTCTAATTGATTTGTTATTGATAATCATATGGGTTCTTTTGATAAAGTTGAAAATAAATGATTAGAAGGGGAATGATATTTGTCATTTTAAAAAGAAACTTATCCGAGAATTAAATGTAACTGAAATCACATTGATTGCCATTAAAAAACTGCAACTTTGCAACCATTATAAACGCATATGGAAATCGCTGGCTTTTTTGCTGCATTTATCATAGGCATCACGTTAGGACTGATTGGCGGTGGTGGATCCATACTAACGATTCCTGTATTAGTCTACCTGTTTCACATACCACCCACTATTGCAACTGGTTATTCCCTCTTTATTGTAGGAATCAGCAGTTTAGCAGGCTCATATAATAGCTTTAAAAAGGGGAATATTGACCTAAAAGCCGTGCTATATTTTGGAATTACTTCCATTGTTACCGTAGTGTTGATTAGGCGATTATTGATTCCCATTATTCCTGAACATTTATTTGATATTGGAGGATTTGCAATTAGTAGATCCTTTTTAACCATGATCCTTCTAGCAATAGTCATGATTCTGGCCTCTTTCAATATGATTTTTAAGCCAACACCCAAAAACAGCCACCATGCTCACGAAATGCATTATGGCAAGGCTTTGTTCAGAGGTGTGGAGATTGGGATTTTAACAGGCTTATTAGGTGCTGGAGGAGGATTTCTCATTATCCCTGTATTGATCTTCTCTTTCCATTTGAACATGAAAAAAGCTGTGGGTACTTCCCTACTCATCATTGCCCTAAACGCCTTATTTGGATTTGTTTCAGATTTATCACAATATGAGATTCACTGGCAATTATTATTAACCCTTACCGCTATTGCCGTAGCAGGCACTTTTGTAGGCAATTTATTAGGCTTAAAAATCCCAGGTGAAAAACTAAAAAAAGGTTTTGGCATTTTTATTCTCTTGGCAGGATGTTATATCATTTTACACGAGCTTTTGCTCAAGTAGCTATTGGGCTTAACTATTATCTTTTTTATTCCCCCCAAGTTCTGATTTTCAAAACTGACAATTATCATAGTACAGTCCATGTTGAAACTGCAATTTTGAGCCATCAAAACAAAGAACATGATTGTAGAACAAATCTATACCGGATGCCTAGCTCAGGGTGCATATTATATTGAAAGCAATGGTGAAGCAGTAGTAATAGACCCGCTGCGCGATATTGATAATTATGTAGCCAAAGCAACTACTAACAAGGCCAAGATCAAATATGTTTTTGAAACCCATTTTCACGCAGACTTTGTATCGGGTCATATGGATCTAGCCAAAGCCACAGGCGCAGAAATTATATATGGACCAACTGCAGTACCAGGCTTTAAAGCTACTGTTGCAACTGATGGTCAAGTTTTTCAAGTAGGCGAACTTTTTTTTGAAGTCTTACATACCCCAGGACATACCATGGAAAGTTGTTGCTATTTAATGAAAGACGCTGCTGGCAAACAATTGGGATTATTTTCCGGAGACACTTTGTTTATTGGCGATGTAGGTAGACCAGACCTAGCACAACAAGCTGCACATTTGACTTTGGAAGAATTAGCAGGTCTTTTATTTGATTCATTGCGCAATAAAATCATGCCTTTGAATGACAACTTAATTGTTTATCCTGCACATGGTGCAGGCAGTGCCTGTGGCAAAAAAATGAGTGCAGAAACCACCGATACCTTGGGTCATCAAAAAGCCAGTAATTATGCACTTCGTGCAACTATGACAAGAGCAGAATTTATTCAAGAAGTAACCAACGGATTAGTAGCTCCCCCCGGTTATTTTCCTTTAAACGTGGCATTGAACAAACAAGGTTATGAAGACATTCATGCGGTATTAGACAGAGGCACCAAGTCCCTTAGTGCCAATGCTTTTGAAGCAGCTGCCGATGAAACAGAAGCCATTATCATTGATACCCGATCTGCTACAGAATTTGCCAAAGGCTTTATCCCCAATAGTTATAATATTGGTATTGATGGATCCTTTGCCGTTTGGGTAGGGGCCATAATCAAAGACGTCAAACAACCCTTGCTCATAGTAGCAGAAGAAGGCAGGGCTGCGGAAGTAGTTACAAGATTAGCTCGTGTTGGTTTTGATCATGCCATTGGCTATTTGAAAGGTGGATTTGAAGCATGGAAACAGGCTAAGAAAGACTTTGACATTGTAGTGAGTATGGATGGGAATAGTTTAGCTGAAATTTACATGCAAGACCCTAGTATTGTTTTGTTAGACGTTCGCAAGAAAAGCGAATATGATAGCGAGCATATTGTTGGCGCCATTAATGCACCACTAGACTTTGTAGACGAAACCATGGCCCAGTTAGACCATCAGCAAACCATTTATGTACACTGTGCAGGTGGTTATAGAAGTATGGCATTTGTCTCCATTATGCAATCAAGAGGGTATCATAACCTAATCAATTGCAATACTGGATTCAAAGGGCTCAAAGAAACGGGTGCTTTTCCAGTTACTGAATTTGTTTGCCAGAACACCCAACTATAGGTCATTTCTACTATTTTTGTGGACTAAAGAACCCACATGATAGATTGGTTGAAACAGCCTTGGCCATGGTATGTAGCAGGCCCCTTAATTGGTCTTACCGTACCTACGCTTTTGTTAATTGGCAATAAACGCTTTGGCATTAGCAGTTCCCTGCGTCATATTTGCGCGGCCTGTTTACCAGCCAAGATTCCCTATTTTCAATACGATTGGAAAAAAGAAGTCTGGAACCTGTTTTTTGTTTTGGGCATTTTCCTAGGTGGCATTATTGCCGTGCAATTCTTGGTCAATCCCCTACCCGTTGCTGTTAATCCTGCATTGGCAGCAGAATTAAAAACATATGGCATTACTAACTATGATTCCTTAATCCCAATAGAAATCTTTAATTGGCCAGCACTTATGCACCCCAAGGGTTTGATCCTGATGGTTCTTGGCGGTTTCCTAGTAGGTTTTGGTACCCGTTATGCGGGTGGCTGCACATCTGGTCATGCCATTACCGGACTCAGCAATTTGCAATGGACATCACTGATAGCCACTATCTGTTTTATGGTAGGTGGTTTTATCATGGCCAATTTAATTTTACCCTTAATACTCTCATTGTAATATGTCTAATCAAGTTCCAGAAAACGACGCAGAAATTCGCAAGCAAGACAGCATCTGCACCAATGAAACGCAGATTCAGCACCCCTCATGGTATAACCTCAAATATTTGGTGGTGGGCATTTTGTTTGGGATTGTGTTTGTAAAAGCCGAGATCATTAGTTGGTTTAGGATTCAAGAAATGTTCCGCTTGCAAAGCTTTCATATGTATGGGGTTATTGGCAGTGCTGTAGTGGTGGGTGTGGTCAGCGTTTTTCTGATCAAGAAATTCAATATCAAAACCATTTACGGTGAGCAAGTTCATTTTGATAACACCCCCTTTAACAAAGGACAGATAATTGGTGGCTTGTTGTTTGGATTTGGCTGGGCCATTACAGGAGCCTGTCCTGGGCCTTTGTTTGCACAAATAGGAACAGGGGCAACGGTTACTATTGTGACTTTGCTCAGCGCAATTGCTGGCACTTGGTTCTATGGACTATTGCGCAATAAATTACCCCACTAATTTCAGAACTAATCTTTCAGCGAAAACTATAGCAGACTTTTCTTCATGACCCAGTCATATTGTACATCTTCTCCTAGTACAAAAATGGCTTCCGCACAAATGCTAAATCCAGCGGATTGGTAGAACTGTATGCCGCGTGGATTTTGTTTCCAAACTACTAACCAGAGCCATTGTCTTTGAAGGTTTTTGGCATGTGCTACACAAGCTTCCATCATGGCTTTCCCCACACCCCTACCATGAAATTTTTTGTGCGCATAAAATCTAGCAACTTCTAATGCTGGATCAGTTCCCAAACTAGCATGGGTGCTGTCTTTTAGCTTTATATAACCAGCAAGTGTATCTCCTACATAGGCCAATAAAAAAAGGTTCAAAGGGTCTTGCAATTCTGCCAATATTTGTTCATCAGCAAATTTGGTAGACAAGTAAAGATCCATGTCTTCCTTGGTATTATCCGCCGCATAAGTATCATGAAAAGTTTCCCTACTAATCTGCGCAATTAAGCCTGCATTTTCAATGCTTGCTGGAACAATTTGAATGGAATACATTTTTCAATTTGAGCTACAAAATTACACCAATTCAATCACCATTGCAGAAGCACCACCTCCGCCATTGCAAATTGCTGCACCACCAATTTTTCCACCCTGTTGTTTCAGTACATTGATGAGTGTTACAATGATTCTTGCTCCACTGCAACCAAGAGGGTGACCCATGGATACCGCACCACCGTGTGCGTTTACTTTTGCAGCGTCAAGTTTCATTTGTTGGGTATTTGCAATACCTACTACAGAGAATGCTTCATTGAGTTCTACAAAGTCAAGGTCTTTTGTTTCCAAACCGGCTTTGGCCAAGGCTTTGGGTAGGGCCAGGGATGGTGTGGTAGTAAACCATTCAGGGGCTTGTTCAGCATCTGCATAGGAGCGAATAATGGCCAAGGGTTTGATGCCCATGGCATCTGCTTTTTCTTTGCTCATTAAGACCAGCGCAGCTGCACCATCATTCATAGTAGAAGCATTGGCGGCAGTAACCGTACCGTCTTTGATAAATGCCGGTTTGAGTTCTGGAATCTTATCAAATTTTACATTAAAGGGTTCTTCGTCTTTGGCAAATAAAATGGGATCACCCTTGCGTTGTGGAATAGGCACAGGAACAATCTCAGCATCAAACCAACCATTCTTGATGGCTGCCTGACTGCGGGTATAACTTTCAATAGCAAATGCGTCTTGGTCTTCACGGCTGATGCCACATTCTTTGGCACAGAGTTCGGCCGCATTACCCATGGCATAATTGTGGTACACATCGGTTAGACCGTCTTTGGCCAAACCATCAATCAGTTGCACATTGCCATATTTATTACCCCAACGCATATTAGGAGAATAGAAAGGAACATTGCTCATGCTCTCCATACCACCAGCAACTACAATCTCAGCATCGCCCAGCAAAATGGATTGGGCTGCTAGCGCAATGGCTTTCATGCCAGATGCACATACTTTGTTTACGGTTGTTGCAATCACGCTGTCGGGCAGCCCCGCAAATTTTGAAGCCTGTCTAGCTGGTGCCTGACCAAGGTTGGCCTGGATTACCGAACCCATTAATACTTCCTGCACTTGAGCGGGATTAATCCCTGCTCTTTCTACTGCTGCTTTAATAGCAATGCCACCCAATTGGGTTGCACTAAAATCTTTTAAGGAGCCACCAAAACTACCCATGGGTGTACGTACGGCAGAGACAATATAAACGGTTCTTTGTTGCATGACAAGGTTTTGAGTGCCAAAGATAATCGTTCACACTAACAATCGTTAGTAGCACTTGAAAAAACTTCCTTAAAATTAATAGGGAACTAAGCCATTATTTCTACATCCGGTTTGGACTGATCCGTTAAAGGAACCTTACCCCTATCACTTCTAACCACCCTAGAATAGAGCGAGATGTTTTTGTCAAAAATGAAGCGGAAAAAAAGTTTGGTCCATGAAGTATGGTAGTTCAGGGTATTGTAAAATGCAGGAGCAGTGGCCCTAATCTGTGGCAATTTATTCCAAGGTACAGAAGGAAAATCATGGTGTTCATTGTGATAGCCCACATTAAATGCTACTGTGTTTAGAGGGCCATAATAACTATGTGTTTCCTGGTCCCCATCGGTCAAATAATGCTCTTGAATCCAGCGCGCACCAAGCGGGTGCAAACCCACAGAGAAAAAGAAAGAGGCAATTAAAAACACAATGGATTTGGGTCCAAGAAAAAATGCTATAGCGGCTATAAAAACAATTTGTACCAGCATGTTAAAAGCAATCCATCCGTCAAAGGGTTTGATTTCACGCAGGCGGCCCAAACGGAATAATTGAAACAAAGGATAGAACAATAACCAGAGGATTTTTCCAATCACAGAATTATCTATCAATTTGGCTTCCCATTCATTGGGTAAGTCTCCGTCAAGTTCCATCACGCCTTGAAAAGAATGGTGTTTAATATGATAGCGTTCAAAAGAAATACTACTGGGAAATACTTGCGGTACATTGGCCAAAATACCGGCCAGCCTATTTGCACTATGACTTTTAAAAATGAGTTTGTGTGCACACTCGTGAATCATCACAAAGAGTGCATGATCAGCAAAAGCACCAATCAGATAAGCCAGTCCAAAAACCAACCACCAGCTTTGGTCATGCAACCAATAACAAAGAAATAATTGTACAGAAACAATGAACAAAATGGCCAAAAAAGTATAGGGGTTCTTCCCTATTAGCTTGCGCATTTCTGGCTTGTTTTGAAGTATGGCTTTGGTGCGGGCGCGATGCGGCTCTGGGCTGTTGGAGTGGACAAAGTCCTTTGTTTCTGACATGGGTACAAGGTAATTGAAAATCATAGATTTATACCATTTTGTACAAGAAAACAGGGTTGAGTTTTCCAGAAAATTTTACAAAAAAAAGCGGCCCCAAATTGGGACCGCTGATTATTTTGATCAATTTCAATTTTTGTATTTCAAATCTTCGCTTAATTCTTCGCTTTAAACTTCGCGTCAGTTTTGACTTTTGAATTTTGAATTTTGACTTCTTTTATTTCACTTCTTCAAATTCTGCGTCTGTAACGGTTTCACCAGCAGCCTGTGAGCCACCAGCTTGAGCACCGCCCTGAGGACCAGCTTGAGCACCTGCACCTG
>CALRXZ020000100.1:0-15267 GCA_943372255.1 Chitinophaga pinensis | reverse complement strand
TTCACTCTTCACTCTTCACTCTTCACTCTTCACTCTTCACTCTTCACTCTTCACTCTTCACTCTTCACTCTTCACTCTTCACTCTTCACTCTTCACTCTTCACTTCTTCAAGGTCCTTTGTACAATAAACGCACCAACTTTCTTGCCTTGGTCAGAACCAACATCAACACCAAAATGATAATGGATTCCACCATACAATCTACTAATAGAAGCTTCACCTGCTGCTTGATGGAATGATTTAAAATTCCTTTCCATACCTATATAACGCAAATCACTGGTATCGCGGAAAGCAAAATTATCTCCATATAATTCTGTTAACACTGTTGCCGCAGAAGCAGAGATGGTGCTATGACCACTGGTATATTCAGGGAATGGAGGGGTTTGTAAAAATGGCACATAATTTCTATCAATCAATTCATTGATAACTGTAACAGGTCTTACCAAACTACTTCTATATTTTTCATCCCAACAAGAGATAAATGCATCGTATAAAGCAATACTGGTTAAAGAATAAGTCATGGCAACTTTTACTGCATCGGCCTTGGTTTCTTTGGCTGCAATGGCTGCAATGCCCATCCAGTGACCACCTGGAGTGATTTTTTTGTTTCCAAACATCATATGTCCAGAGTGTTCAATCACAAATGGATTATCATCCCAGAACTTGGCAATCATTTTCAAAGAGTCGGTCAAGGTTTTATTAACCGTATATACCTCTTTGGCATATTTGTAGAACTCACTGGTACTATCGGCACTATACACTGGTGGGCGTACTGGTTTAAACTGTGCTGCAGAGTCTAATACCATTGGCTTCATGGTATTCCAACACCATTCCACTCCATCTAAATAATCTGGAGGTGTTGGGCGCCATTTACCTGGCTCATTACTACCCAAATATTTTTGTTTACCCCTAGATTGAGGATAACCATCTGTCTTAGCTCTTGCAACAACTATATTGCCAATACTATCGCCAAAGGCAACCGACCTATTATAAGTCTCTTCATCCATAGATGCTTTGAACTTGGCAAATGTGCTCTCTTCATAGGTTTTGAGTGAGTCTAATGAAAACACAACCTTATGTACTACCGTAAAAAATGCTTTAGTAGCTGCAAGTGTATAGTTATAAGTCTTGCCTTTTTCAGGTTCAGGCATGGGAGCAAAACCATGCAATTTAGCTGCTATAGAAGGCGCATCTGGTTTTGAATGTCTAATGGCTTCATAAGATGCCAAAGAAGAATAGACATAGATTCTACTTGCTACAGGGGGTGTAAACACATCATAGATTATAATCTGTGTCAATTGGTCTTGGTTCTCGTGCACCACAGCAACATCATTGATATTGGCAGTTTTATTTTGAGAACAAGAGAACATTACTACCATTAGGCCTGCCCCAATTAGCCCTTGAAAAAACCGGCGTTTCATAACTGTTTATTTAAGTGATACGTTTCTAGTTTGTCCTTTAGCATTAGTAATAGTTAGTGCTTTTACATCTGAACCTAAGGTAAGAAAACGCCCGGATTGAGATAAATAAGACGCACCATAATAAGCTTCTAATACTTGTTTCTTGCCATTGGATAAACTGATGTGGGCAGCCATGTCATCAGGCAGTAAAGGAATATTTTGTGAACTTGATTTTAATTCAAAGATTTTTAAAGGACCTCTGTTTTGTGCAGCAGCCAATAAGGTTTTGCCGTTGGCATGACGCAATTTTACCAAGCCCTTTCCATTGCCTGGGATAAAAATGCCACTTTGTATGATAGAAAGGGGTGTAAAACCTCCCTTGCCGTCACCCTTTAAAAAGAGACCATTTAATGCATCATATCTTCCAACAGAAACCTCTGTTCCATAATCATTTCCATTGATAACAATGTCTAGATTTCCGTCTCCGTCAAAATCTTCCGCTACCATGCCATTGAGTACAGAAAACTGTGCTTCTTTTGGAAGGGCTTGAAAGCTAAACTTACCATTACCATCATTGCGCATTAAAACAGATTGCAAGTTTACTGCTTCTAATTTTTGAGCACCCTTCATTTGTTCCTCTGTAAAAATTTTATCAGCCGTTGTTACTGCATAAGTTTTGTAATTCTGAAACTTAGAACGCATACTGATCATCTGTTTCACAATATCGTCACGTGTCTGGGCTGGAAAAGGTTTTAACTGCCCTTCTTGATCAGGTAAGTACAAATAAGGGAATGCATCATAGCTATCATTCTTGTCAAAGTCTTTGGCTAAGATCCCAACTGGTGTTTTAGGGCTGGCCCTATAAAAACTGTTTTGACCCAAATTACCTAATACATAATCTATATCACCATCGTTGTCAAAATCACCAGGTGCAATGGTATTCCACCAACCAGTTTGATCTTTTACACCTGTTGCATCTGTGGTATTTTTGAATTGTCCTTTCTCATTTTTCAAAACAGTAATTGGCATCCACTCCCCTGCCAAAATTAAATCCGGCCAACCATCCTGGTCATAATCTGTAAACAGTGCATCACAAACCAATCCCAGATTATTCAGTGCTGGTGCCACTTGTGCAGTTACATCTGTAAATTGAACCTTCCCATTTTTAGTATCATTCCTAAAAATAAAACTAGATACTGGCTTTGGATAATTCCAAGGATCTACCCTTCCAGATACAAACAAATCCAAGTCACCGTCTTTATCAAAATCAACAGAACGCACACAGGCTTTGCTGGTTAAATTTTGTGGTATAGCACTGGCATCTAAAGTAAAATTTCCTTTACCATCATTTAAATAAAATTTGTCTTGGTACACTTCAGTATTGCGTTGGTTTTCGTAACCCCCACTTACTGTATAAAGGTCTAAGTCTTTATCGCCATCGGCATCAAATAATAAGACGCCAAGGTCTTCCCATCTTTTGGTATTAATATCTGCGTTTGCAATAACTGGCTTTTGAACAAATGAGCCATTGCTTTGCTGTAAAAATAATTGACTACTATAAGAGAATGAACCTCCCGTAATCATATCATCTAACCCATTTCCATCTACATCTCCTACAGCCAATGATGGTCCATATTCTGAGAATTTATGAGGGATTAGTTTTTGAATATTAAAGTCAACAAAATCTCTTTCTGCTTGCGTATAATTAATTTTTACAGCTGAAGTAATTTCTTTGAACAAAGTATTATTGGCGTAAATTTCTTGGAATGGCAGAAGCTTTTCCTTTGCATTTTTAAAAGAAATTGTTAGCACTTGGTCTGCTTTAACATTCAATAATGTTTGCTTGGCACCATTGCTCCATATAACAATTACTGAATCTATGTTTTGAATCTTACCTAATCCAAAGTGTGCCAATGCAGAAACACTGGACAAATAACCACGATAAGGATTTTGTTCCAAAACCTGTTGTTGGCCTCCACCGTAATGCAGTTCTAACCAAGTTCCTAGTCCGTTTTTATTTAAACTATCTCCTTCTAAACGAATGTCTAAAAAATGAGTAGTTTCTTTGTTTTTATCTCTTTGGGTATTTTGAAAAATACCTGCTTCGTCATTAATATTATTGACCACCAAATCAAGGTCTCCATCATTATCCAAATCTGCATAAACTGCTCCGTTTGAAAAAGAAGGAATAGTCATGCCCCAATCTTTTGATACATTGCTAAAGCCTAGGTTACCATTATTTTTAAATGCGTAATTATGAATCTTTACTTCTGGAATTTGTTTTAAAAGTTGTTCTTTAGTAGCTACTGAAAAAGAGGTATTTCTAAACGCCACAAAATCATGATCAGTAACGTCTTTTGGAAAACCATTGGTGATAATAATATCTCTATTGCCATCATTGTCAAAGTCAGCTACCAAGGGTGTCCAACTCCAATCAGTTTCTGCTATGCCAGAGAAAAAAGCTATCTCTGAAAATATAGGAGCTCCAATACTGTCATTTTCTTTTACGCGTGGACCTTGGTTTAACTGTAAGGTGTTACGTACGTATTGGTAGCCATAATTAAAATAGTCGCTGTTTTGATAAGTCTGATAACTGTTGGGATTCATCATCATTTTTTTCCGGTAATTGTCTTCCGGATTCATGTCTAGTGTCACAACATCGCTCAAACCGTCATTATTGATATCAATGATATCGTTCCCCATGGCATTGGCCGATGTATGTTTAAAATAAGTATTAAGTGATTCGGTAAATGTTCCGTTGTGGTTATTGATCCACAACAAGTCATTTGAGAGGTAATCATTGGTTACATAAATATCTTTCCAACCATCTCTATTAATATCTGTGATGCTTACAGCGTGCGCATAACCTTCTTGCAAAATGCCTGCTTCTTTTGACACATTGGTAAAAAAGGGATGCTTTAGTGTTGCATTATAGTCATTTCTAAAAAGCTTGTCTGTATTGGGGTGCGACCCGTCTTTTAAAGCTTGTCTAAACCTATTGGGATAATCATTCTTAACAATTTCATTATTGGCGAGATACACGTCTAAATCTCCATCATTGTCATAATCAAAAAATGCGGCCATGGTTCCATGGCTATTATCGGCAAGGCCATATTCGGCTGCCATATCTTTGAAAACGGGAACTCCGTTTTTATCCGCTCCTTGGTTAATAAAGAGCAAGTGTTCTCTAAGTTTTGGATCCCTTAGTAAAGTGGCACAAACGTATATATCCATCCAGCCATCATTATTAATATCAATCACAGAAACACCCCTACACCATTTGCCCTTACCATCTACACCCGCTTGCTGAGTAATATCTTCAAACTTAAATGCTCCTTTATTGAGATATAATTTATTAGATACTAAATTGCCAGAAAAATATAGGTCCTGTAATCCGTCATTATTAAAATCGGCAACGCCAACACCACCTCCATTATAGACGTTTTCAAAGTCTAATACATTTACCGAATCATTCTCTTGAATTTGATTGTTGAAATGAATCCCTGATTGAGAAGAAGCAATGGGTGTGAACAAAGTATCATTGCTTTTACAGGAAAACAATGTCAATAGACAAAATAATACCAAATAGGTAGATGGATTTTTCATGGAAGCAGTTTCTGGATCAGGAATAAAATTAAACAAAAGAGGTAGTGTTTGCACACTACCTCTTTAATTTTTATGATGCAAGTGTTACTAAATTAGTAACCAGGATTCTGCTTTAATACACCCTTGCTCAAGTCAATTTGAGACTGAGGAATAGGGAAGTATTCGCTCTTACCCTTTGTGAAAACTGAATTCACAAAGAAAGTACGTTTTGCTTTTTCTTTAGCGATGTAAGCGTTCAACTCAACATCAGCTGTACCATAGCGAACTAGGTCAAAGAAACGGTGTCCTTCCATAGCTAATTCCAATTTCCTTTCAAAACGAACAGCTTTACGGCCATAAGCTTGATCAGGGAAGCTAGTGTACAAACCAACTTGATAGTTAGCCGCGTTTGCACCACCTGCTTGTTTAACCCAAGATGATGGATTGCTCTTAACGCGGTTACGAACTTGGTTTACTAAAGTTACAGCGTTAGCCAAAGAACCAACTTCTACTTCACACTCAGCAGCCCATAATAATACGTCTGCAAAACGGATGAAAGTGTAGTTATTAGCAGTAACACCAGCTGTCCAGAAACTGTTATCAGTTAAAGCACCAGCTTGACGCTTGTAGTATACGTGTTTGATTGGAGCGTAAGGTCCACCATTGTTCTGGTCACGAATCCAGTCGTTACCTGGGTGTAGCCCCCAATCCAAATAAGGAATACCTCTTCTACCAATAGTGAAATCCAAACGAGGATCTACTGGAGTTGTTACATCTGGAGTAAATGCAGAGCCAGAAGCAATACCTTGGTCATTTTTGAAATCGGTTGCATTCCAAGTATCTAACAATGGCAAGCCATTAGCGTCAACTTTATAAGAGTTAGCCAAACTGATAGAAGGCTGATAGAATCCGCAGCATCCACCAGGACCACCATTATAAGGGAAGTTCAACACATCTCCCCAACCACCATTACCACCACCACTATTGTCATTTACAGACTGTTGAGTAGAGAAAATAGCTTCAGAAGAGTTCTTAGTTTCAGCGTTGAAATTGTCAAACATGTTAGCAGTCAAAGCATACTTGGTTCCTTTAGTAGTAACCCCGTTTGCAATTACGTCTTTAGCCAAAGTTAAAGCAGCAGCAAAGTTCTTTTGGAACATCAAGGCTTTTACTTTTAGCGCTTTAGCAGCCCAAGAGTTAGCCCTACCTACAGAACCCTGAGTAGCAGGCAAGTTTGCAATAGCAGCATCTAAATCTGCATTGATACCAGCCCATGCGTCTTTGTCATTTGGAACATTAAAGTTACCAGCTGCATATGTAATGGTTTCATCAACATATGGAATATTGTTCCACATTTTCTTGGCTTCCATATGATAATGAGCGCGCAAGAATCTTGCTTCACCAGTGATACGAGCTTTGTCAGCTGCAGAGATATCTGTTGCAGCAGCCATCAAACGCAATACGTCATTAGAACGCTGAACAGCGTCATAAACAGCCTGCCATTTTTGGTTAAAATAACCATTAGAAGCAGTTGCAGTATAGGTTTCAATAGGCACAATATCAGCTTGGTCACCAGGATCAGATCCTTTGTAAGCATCATCAGAAGCTACACCACCATATACCCAGTTAGAACCAGCAGACTGCCAGCCACCGCCAGCACCACCGTAACCATCTAACATAGAATAGGCACCGATCAATACACCTTCTACCCCAGCTTTATTAGACAGGGTGTTTTGGTCCAATGATCCGATAGGTGCTTTGTCCAAAAAGTTTTTAGAACAGGCGTAGAACATCAGCATTGAAGCAGATGCGCCTATCAGCATTATTCGGAATTTTGATTGTTTCATTTTTGAATATTTTTCTTGTTATGATTTAACAACAATTAGAAAGTTACGTTTACACCAAAGTTGAAATTCTTCTGGTTGTTAGGATAGTTACCATAGTCAATACCGAATGCAGTGTTAGAACCACCTAATTCAGGATCTAAACCAGTGTATTTGGTAATGGTAAACAAGTTAGCAACCTGACCATAGAAACGTACTTTTTCAATTCCCAATTTCTTCAAAGAAGCAGCAGGTACTGTGTAACCAATGATCAAGGATTTGCACCTGAAGTATCCACCTTTCTCTAAGTAGTAAGAGTTAGGTACTTGGTTAGTAGAGAAGCTTGCGTCGTTCTCAGCAATTGGAGTAGTTGTGTTGGTACGGGTAGGCAACCAAGACTTGTTCAAAGCGTCTTGACTCTTCACACCTTGGAAAGAAGGATAGAAGTCTGTCCAGTAGCGAACATAGTTGATTACGTCGTTGCCAAAAGAACCATAGAAGAAAGTAGAGAAATCAAAGTTCTTATAGTTCACGTTCACGTTAAAACCTAGTGTGAACTTAGGGTTAGGATTACCAAAGAAAGTTCTGTCTTTATCAGTGATAACTTTATCACCATCAACGTCTACATATTTGAAACGTCCTGGTTTAGCTCCGTCCTGAGTTGCAGATTTTGAAACATCAGCAGCATCTTGGAAAATACCAGCTACTTTGTAACCATAGAATGCACCAATTGCATTTCCTACTTGGTTTCTTACAAAGTTACCAATACGTGATCCACCAGCGTCAAAGTAGTCACCTGGAATTTCAGATACGTTTGTTTTGTACTGAGTAAAGATCAAACCTAAATCATATTTCAGGTCTTTGTTTGGAGCACCATGGTAAGTAACGCTCGCATCAATACCCTTGTTTTCAATGTTACCAATGTTAACGTTAGGAAGAGCAGCACCACCTACAGTAGCAGGAGCTTGGTCAGAGAACAACAAACCATTTACTTTCTTTTGATAGTATTCAAAAGAGAAGTCTACTTTGTTTTTGAACAAAACCGCGTCAAAACCAAAGTTGGTCAAGATATTTTCTTCCCATCCAGTTGCAGGGTTACCAATTCTAGTAGAAGTGAAACCTTGAACAGAACCAGTAGAAGTACCGTTGATATCATAGTAAGCAGTACCAGGACCACCACCATATTGAGAGAAGGCATTTGAAGGATCTACGTTAGCTTGGTTACCCAATTTACCCCAAGATGCACGAAGTTTCAAGTCATTGATCCAAGAAACATCTTTCATGAAGTCTTCACGAGAAATTCTCCAACCAGCAGCGAATGAAGGGAAAATACCATAACGCTTGTCTGGTCCAAATCTTGAAGATCCGTCCCTACGTACAGTGGCGCTAAATAAGTATTTGTCATTGTATGCATAATCAACTTTACCAAACAAAGAGTAAAGAGAGTTAATATAAGCATAGCTATAGTTAGTAAATCCAGATGAACCAGTGCTTAATGTGCGGAAATTTACGTTATCAGTGAAATAACCCAATGATCCACCACCAACACCACGGCCATAGTTTTCTTGTGCTTCAACACCTACTAAAGCAGTAACAGCGTGTTTTTCTGCAAATACATTGCTATATTTTACAGTGTTGGTCCAAGTCCAAGACCTGTTATAACCAGCGTTTTCACTGAATGAATTAGAACCATTGTTTTCAGCGTTTTCATAAGTTCTGAAACCATAGTTATAATAGTAGAAATTGCTCATAGTACCACCAAATGCTGAACGTGCAGTAAAGTGTTTTGCTACGTCAATCTCAGCAAAGATATTTCCTTGAATATCCCAAGAATTACCCTTGTTGTCCATACCGCGAGTTTGAGTTGCTACAGGGTTGGTTGCGTTACCAAGACCTTTTGCAGCAGTACCAGCCCATCCACCATTAATATCAGTTACAGGGATGATAGGTTGTTGACGGTAAGTCATAGAGATTGGGTTACCCTCATCTTGGTTATTAAACCTAGGGTTATCTCTATTAAAGATGTACAAGTTCTCACCAATACGGATATTGTTCTTGATATTGAAAGTAGTGTTAACACGGGCAGAATACCTTTTCAGGTAAGTACCAATGGCAGTACCTTCTTGGTTAAAATAGTTCAATGAGAACAAGTAAGTATTCTTCTCATTACCACCGCTAGCAGTGATGGTATGGCTTTGAATACCTGCTGGTTTGAAGATTTCGTGGAACCAGTCTGTACCAACTTTGTTAGCAGCAACAATCTGATAGATTCCTTTAGAGAAATCTGAAGTATTGTATTTAGCTAAATCAGCAGCAGAGATAGATCCTACAATTCCACCATTACCACCATTGTTAATGTAATCTGGGATGATTGGAGTTGAACCACTACCATATTGAGGGTGAGTGGTAGCTTGTCCAGAGTTTTTAAGCGCTAACCAAGTTAGGTCAGCCATACCTTGTGTATTCAACAAGTTGAATACATTACCAGAAGGAGGACGTTGTGTACCAATATAAGAGTCATAAGTAATTTGGGCTTTACCAGACCTACCACGCTTGGTGGTAACTACGATAACTCCATTAGAACCACGCACACCATAGATAGAAGCAGCACCAGCATCTTTCAATACTTGGATACTTTCAATATCAGTAGCGTTTAAGTTGGTTAAACTACCTTGAACTCCATCTACAATCACCAATGGATCAACGTTACCAAAGTTGGTAATACCACGAATACGGATATTTGATCCAGTACCTGGTTGACCGTTGGTGATTACATTCAAACCTGAAGCTCTACCTTGAAGCATTTGCTCAGGGCTACCAGCTGGAATAGCTTTCAGGTCTTTAACATTTACCACTGATACAGAACCAGTGATGTCTTTTTTCCTTTGAGCAGAATAACCAGTTACCAGGATTTCATTTAACTGGTTGGTTGTTTCTGACATAGAAACATTGAAGGAATTTTTTCCTCCAACTGTTTGCTCAATAGTTTCATAACCTACAACAGTAAACACCAAGATACTTTTATCACTTGGTGCATTAATACTGAAAGCACCTTCGGCATTTGTAATAGCCACGGTGTTAGAGCCTTTTACCTCTACCGTAGCTCCGGCTATAGGTTGATTGGCTTTGTTGGTTACTTTACCAGTAACGGGTTTTTGAGCAAACGCATTGAAACAGAAGAAAGCAAGAAAAAGTGCAAGGAGCGCACTTCTGGCTAGCAGATTGTTTTTCGTTGGCATAGCATTTTGGTTGATAGATGATTAACAGATTCAGGGCGAATTTAGAGAGAAATGCTCTCTGAGAAGTTACTTTTTTTAACACTTTGTTGTCAATTTTTAACATCCTAATGTGTATCATTTACATAATAATCTGTTTAATATGCATATATAAATTTTTAATTTGTTAATTAAAACCCTTACCAGTAAAGGATTGTAGGTCAATTTAACGCAAACGTTTGTGTAAAATTGACAAAAATTTAAATCACTAACACTAACAACAGTTAGCCTGTATTTTCCGTTAGTTTTTGAAAAAATTGAATGTTTGGGTCCTAAATGGCTGCAAACGATTGCACATTAATGGTTTACTTGTCAAAAATCCTGTTCAAACTCATTAAAAAAAAATATTAAAAAGTAAATCAAAGGGATTAATCTTTATTACAGAGGGTATTTGCGGAAATTTTTCGGGAATAAAAAAAGCCCCTTGAAATGATCAAGGGGCTTTTGCGGAAATTTGCGGAAATCCCTTACAAATTGCCTTTTTTGAGTTCTGATACAGCATGATCCGCAGCTCTTGCAGTCAAAGCCATATAAGTTAAAGAAGGGTTTTGGCAAGCCGATGATGTCATACAAGCACCATCTGTAACAAATACATTTTGGGCATCCCAAATCTGATTGGTTGAGTTAAGAACAGATGTTTTGGGATCTTTTCCCATTCTAGCAGTTCCCATTTCATGAATTCCATGTCCCATAGCGTGTCCACTATCATATGTGTTGATTTTCTTAACACCTGCAGCTTCAAACATGGCTACCAAGTCTTCTTTAATGGCTTTACGCATTTTTAGCTCGTTTTCTTTGAGTTCCGCGTCCATCATCAAGACTGGCAATCCCCATTTGTCTTTGCGGTTTTTATCTAGGGTAATTTTATTGTCATGATAAGGCAGAATTTCACCAAAACCAGTTGCGCCAATGGTCCATGAACCAGGTTCTGAAATGGCTTCTTTAAACGCCGCACCAATATTGAGTTCCGCTACTTCTCTACTCCAACCCTGACGACTAGCACCACCCTGATATCCATATCCTCGTAAGAAGTCTCGTTTGTCATTATTCAGGTTGGCAAATCTTGGAATATAAAATCCATTGGCCCTTCTGCCATAGTAATATTGGTCTTCAAACCCTTCTACCATTCCAGATGCACCAAGATTATAATGGTGGTCCATGATATTGTGTCCAAGTTCCCCACTACTACTACCTAATCCATCCTGCCAAATATCCGTGGCAGAATTCATGAGTACCCAAGCAGAATTCAATGCTGAAGCATTGAGAAAAACAATCTTGGCATGATAGGTATATGTTTGATTATTTTCAGCATCTAACACTTCTACCCCTGTTGCCTTTTGTGTATTCTTGTCATAAATGACCCTTGTTACAATGCTCCAAGGTCTTACGGTTAATCTACCAGTTTTCATCGCCGCAGGCAAAGTAGAAGATTGGGTGCTAAAATAACCTCCAAATGGACAACCTTCCCAACAACGATTTCTAAACTGACAAGCCGTTCTACCCGGTATGGCTGCTGTTAAATTGGCTACTCTTCCAATAAACAAATGGCGTTCATTATTGAACTTTGATTTGATCCTTGCTGCCACGTCTTTTTCTACACAGTTCAAATCCATGGGAGGCAAAAATTGACCATCTGGCAAATGTGCTAATCCTTCTTTAGAGCCACTGATACCAGCAAATTTTTCTACATAATCATACCATGGCGCAATGTCTTTATAACGAATAGGCCAGTCAATAGCTACCCCATCTTTGGCATTGGCTTCAAAATCTAAATCGCTCCAGCGATAACTCTGTCTTCCCCAAAGAATTGAGCGTCCCCCCAATTGATAACTGCGCCACCAAGTAAAGGGTTTTACTTCTGTGTAAGGACTTTCTTCTTCATTTACCCAAGAGTCCATCACGCTTTCGTTAGCCGCCCATCCTCGATGAATCACGGGATACTTTTTCCGCTGTTCTGCAGTAGTTCTTCCTCTATGTTCTAGTTGCCAGGGATCTTTGTCTGCATATTTATAATCCTTGATGTGCTGGTGATCCCTGCCCCTTTCTAACATCAATACTTTCAATCCTTTTTCGGTGAGTTCTTTTGCGGCCCATCCCCCACTGATTCCGGAACCTACTACAATAGCATCAAAACTATTTTGCGCTTGGGCTTTGTTGTTGATATACGCTGTATCTGACATGTGATTTAATTGCTTTATGGTAAATTATAAGTTTCCTTTTTTGAGTTCTTCCACTGCATAATTGGCGGCTCTTGCTGTTAAAGCCATAAACGTGAGAGATGGATTTTGTGTACTGGTTGAAACCATACTGGCGCCATCTGTTACAAATACATTTTTGCAGGCATGCACTTGGTTATAAGCATTGAGAATAGAGGTCTTTGGGTCTCTTCCCATACGTGCACCACCCATTTCATGTATATCCAAACCAGGCGCTTGCTTGCTATCATTGGTACTGATATTTTTGCATCCCGCTTTCTCTAACATTTCTGCTGTTTGTTGCAGAAAATCTTTGAGTGATAATTCGTCATTATTATCATACCCAACAGAGGTAATGAGTTGTGGTATACCCCATTGATCTTGCTTGTCTTTACTTAGTCTTACATGGTTACTTGCTTTGGGAATGGTTTCTCCTTGCATCATAGCAAATACGCCCCAATCTCCCACTTCTGTTAGGGCATCTTTAAATGCTCCTCCAATTCCATCACTATCAGCCCTTCCCCTACCTGCGCCAAAATGAACCATATAACCACGCAGAAAATCCATTTCTTGTTTTAGTACATTTCTAAAATTAGGCATCATTACCTGGGTGGGTCTTCTGCCATAATAATATTTGTCCTGAGGTCCATCATATGAAGCAGAAACAGATCCGCGATAATTATGAAAGGCAAGGTACTGACCAAGAATGCCACTATCATTTCCTAAACCATTGGGGAATCTATTAGAAGTGGAATTTAATAAAATTAAATTGGTATTAAGACAAGCTGCATTTACAAAAATAATCTTAGCAAAATACTCTGTAGCTTGTTTGGTGATGGCATCTATCACTCTTACGCCTGTTGCCTTTCCAAGTTTCTCATCATAGATAATGGAATGAACCACCGCATTGGTTTGCATGGTCAGATTGCCAGTTTGCATGGCCCATGGAATGGTGGAAGAGTTGGAACTAAAATACCCGCCGAATGGGCATCCTCTTTCACAAAGACTTCTTGCCTGACATTGCCCCCTACCTTGTTTTAAATGTAGTTCCGTTGGTTGAGTCAAATGTGCACAACGACCCTGTACTACATGCCTACCAGGATAAGCTTTCATGATCTTTGTTTGTATTTCCTGTTCCACACAATTCATCTCCCAGCCGGGCAAAAATTCTCCATCAGGCAAAGTATCAAGTCCATCTTTATTACCACTGATCCCAGCAAATTTTTCCACATGAGAATACCAGGGTGCAAGGTCATCGTAACTAATGGGCCAAGGCACAGCAAAACCATCCCTTTCTGGACCCATAAAATCATATTTACTCCAACGTTGGGTTTGTCTAGCCCAAAGCAAAGACTTTCCTCCTACTTGGTAGGCCCTAATCCAATCAAAAGGCTTCTCTTGTTGGTATTCATGTTCTTTGTCTTTTACAAAAAAATGTTCTGTGGACTCCCCAAATGCATAACATCGGGATACCACTGGATTTTCTTTTAAAAGTTTGGCAGGTAACTCACCCCTATGTTCAAAATCCCAAGGATTCTTTGTGGCTGTTGGATAATCTTTTAAATGCACCACGTCTCTTCCACGTTCCAAAACCAAGGTTTTTAAACCCTTCTCAGTGAGCTCTTTAGCTGCCCATCCTCCACTAATACCTGAGCCAATGACAATGGCATCAAAACTATTTTGCTGTTTTCCACCTGAATTGATATGGGTAGTATCATTTGGCATGACAATCGTTTATGGTTGCTGATTTTGTAAAATCGGATTAAATCTAAAACATTCTCGGCAATCATTTTCAACAGATTTTGCCAAATCCTGCTTCTAATTCAAATTAACAACTACCTATTTGTTAACATTATGATACCTGCTTGCAGCGATATTAAAACTAAGATTGTCAAATATTTATTATGAATAATCGGTGAAAACCTTATTTTCACCCCTTAACGAAGATGCCGAATGATTCGTCACAAATTGCTAAGAGAAATCACACCATTGAGTGAATCCGACTGTTTTACAGTTTTCAGCCGGACCAAGACCAGTTTTGATTATCCTTTACACTATCATGAAGAATTTGAATTAAATTTTATCAAAAACGCCAGGGGGGTTAAGCGAGTTATTGGGGACCATATGGAAGAAATTAATGACTTAGAATTAGTCTTAATTGGCCCTAACTTACAACATACTTGGCGCACACATAATTGCACCAGCACCAATATTCACGAAGTAACCATTCAATTTCATCAAGACCTTTTTGGAGATAGTTTATTAAGTAGGAATCAATTAAATATGATTCGCTCATTAATGGAAAAAGCTCAAAGAGGCATTTTATTTTCTCAAGAAACTGCCCAACATCTTTCTGCAAGATTATTAAACATTGGCAAGAAAAAGGGATTTGACAGCATTTTAGAATTGATGTCTATTTTAAATGAATTATCACTCTCAAAAGAGATGGTCATTCTCTCCAATGCTACTTTTAATAATCAGGAAATGATTAAATACAATAGCCGGAGAATTGAAAAGGTAATGGACTACATTAACAAAAACTATCAAAAGTCTATTTCCTTACAAGAAGTGGCGCAATTGACCAATATGGCAGAAGCGGCATTTAGCAGGTTTTTTAAAAACCGTTCCGGTCTAACTTTTGTAGAAAGTCTTACAGATATTCGACTAGGTCATGCAACAAGAATGTTGATAAATTCAACCCAATCCATTTCTGAAATTGCTTACCAGTGTGGGTTCAATAATATCTCTAATTTCAATAGGATTTTCAAAAAGAAAAAAGGATGTTCCCCCAAGGAGTTTAGAGAAAGCTATGCTTCTGAAGCTAGGGTATTGATTTAGTAATTATTTATCTTTCAATAACTCTACAAAATTCTTTTTACCCCAATCTTTTTTAGGTTCAATCCAGATACAAATATGATCCTTAATTTCTAATAAGGATTTCCAAGCTTCATTAATTATGTGAAAGTCATTTTCAGGGAATTCATCCTTACT
>CALRXZ020000099.1:0-15397 GCA_943372255.1 Chitinophaga pinensis | reverse complement strand
TTTTTCTGGTTGGTTCCAAATAAGCAAGCCCGCCATCAAGAGTAAATTCAAACTGGTGTTTTGTATAAACCAATCCTTATTGCCACTCAATAGAATACCCACTGCCCCACAAAAATGGAAAAGGATAGCAATTCCTGTAGCAATGTTTTTTCTATTTAATTCTAGGGTCATTTAATTAATGATTGGTTCAACTAGTGTTTAAAATCTTTCTCTACCATGGTACCCATAATCTGTGCACTTTTTAAACAAAGTGGAATTCCCCCACCTGGATGTACAGACCCTCCTACAAAATACAAACCCTTCAATGCCTTAGAAAAATTAGGATGTCTTAGAAAGGCAGCCATTTTTGAATTGGAACTGGTGCCATACAAAGAACCCATATAGGAAGCCGTTTTGGATTCAATTAAAACGGGATCCAATACTTGTTCTACTTCTATCATTGTTTCCAAATCAACACCCAAAATTCGGTTCAACTTGGCAATCACAGCTGCCCTAGCTTTTTGTTGCAAGGCTTTCCAGTCCTGCCCTTTATTGGCAGGGCAGTTGACCATCACAAACCAATTCTCTTTTCCATTGGGTGCTTGCAAACCAGGCTCACACTTACTGGTAATATTCACATAGACCGTGGGATCTGAATGCATAGAACCTGTTTGAAAAATGGCTTTGAATTCAGCAGCATAATCGGTAGAGAAAAAGATATTGTGTAATTCCAATTGTGGAAATTCAGCGTTAATGCCCCAATAAAAAATCAAGGCACTACTACTTCTTTCTTGTTTCAATACTTGGTTAGCCATTCTGGCATCGCCCAATAATTTTTGATAGGTGAAGAAGACATCCATATTGCTCACTACCAAATTGGCAAAGATATTTTTCCCTTCTACTACCACGCCACGCACCAGTCTATCCTGTTGAATAATACGTTGAACAGGTGCATTAAAATGAAAACGAACCCCTTTTTTCAAAGCCAGTTGATAAAGGGCATTGGTAATACTAATCATACCGCCCTTGGGATAAAAAGTGCCTTCATTTAATTCCAAATGAGGAATCAAACTCAGCATCCCTGGGGCTTTATAAGGATTGCTGCCATTATAGGTAGCGTATCTATTAAAAAGTTGCACCGTTTTAGGATTGGTAAAATAGCCTCCATTCACTTGGTGCATGGACCTAAACAAAAATTTCCATTTCAAAGTCTTAATGGCTTTGAAAATTTTGGATTGAAAAAGGGTTGCTTTTTTGTGTAGTGAATGATTTAAAAAAATGCTGGCAATATGCTCATACAAATGTTTGGAATCATTCAAATAATCTAAGACCTTACTTGGAGATTCACCCAACTTTTCTTCCATTTCTGCTGCCAGTTTTCCATTATCCGTATAAGCGTTGACAATGGTACCGTCTTCATAAAAATATTTAAAAGCAATGGGCATGGATTGGTATTGAAAATAATCTTCCATGGGCTCACCCGCTAGATCAAACAATGCTTTCAAATTATCTGGCTGGGTAAACAAACTGGGACCCGCGTCAAAGAGGTATCCATCTATACTAAATTGGCTAAGCTTTCCGCCGGGGTAATCATTCTTTTCAAAAAGATCCACTTCATAGCCCTGAACTGCTAATCTAATGGAGGCGGCCATCCCGGCTATTCCCGCACCTACCACAATTGCTTTCTTAGCATGTTCCATATAGTTGCTTTAATTGGCTGCCAAGTTACGGCTATTCTGATTTTTCCACCAGTCCATCATTTTGGGAAAAACAATTTCAAACCAGGCTGTAAACAAACCTTCTTTAGCGTCTAAAGAAGCTTGAATAGATTCCATGGTTCTGTATTCAAAAGCATTCACTTCATTTGGATTGGGGACAATGGGGCCATTATAATGTCCAATATACACATGATCAAATTCGTGTTCTGTTAAACCATTACTAAACTCAGCTAGGTAAATAAAATCTAATACCTTCTCTAATGGAGTAGCAAATCCCATTTCTTCTACCAATCTTCTATTTGCTGCGTCTAAAACAGTTTCATTGGGTCTGGGATGAGAACAACAAGTATTGGTCCATAACCCACCGCTATGATACTTGGTCAAAGCCCTTTGTTGTAACAATAATTCTCCTTGACCATTGAATACAAAAACGCTAAAAGCCCTGTGTAACAAGGCTTTTTCGTGTGCTTCCATTTTTTCCATTAGACCAATTTCTTGATCTAATTCATTCACCAATACCACCTGTTCCATCATTAATTAAATTTTACAACATGTTCAGTTGACTCCTAATTCCCGCTTTTGCCAAAATATAAAATTTGCCATAATCAGGAATACGAACTCGCTGTTGCATGATCTTCTGCGGTTGAATCTTTTTGATTTTATGAAAAAGGGATAAATAATATTTGTAGGCCACGTACACACCAAAACGGGCTTTCATGGGTAGCATACAAATGCCTTCATAAGCGTGTTCAAAATCACGTTGAATATCGGCTTCAATAGCCGCTTTGTCTGCTTCTTTAAAATTGCTAAAATCACAACCTGGAAAATACACTCGGTCTAATCCTTCAAAATCTGCACGCAGGTCACGTAAAAAATTGACTTTTTGAAAAGCAGCACCCAAACTTTTAGCATGTGGCTTAAGTTCTTCATATTGCTTAAAATTACCTGCACAAAAAATATACAAGCACATTAATCCTACTACTTCGGCACTGCCATAAATATATTCTTCATAACCAGCCCTATCATACTGGCGCTTACCCAAATCCAATTCCATGCTATACATGAAAGCTTCAATTAGGGCATGGTCAATCTTGTATTCATTAACGGTAATCTGAAAACTATGTAGAATAGGATTCATACTCACGCCACGGTCAATAGCTTCATAAGTGGCTTTCTTAAATTCAGCCAATAGCAAAGCCTTGTCGTGTTCGTGAAAGCTATCTACAATTTCGTCAGCAAACCTCACAAACCCGTAGATATTGAAAATGGGAGTGCGCAGGTCTTTGTGTAATAGTTTAATAGCCGAAGAAAAGCTAGTGCTGTATTTCTCGGTGGTGATTCTGCTACAATCCTGACTCACTTCATGAAACAGGTTCATCATGTATTTTCAATTTGTAATGAAGGTTGAATATAAACTAAACAATGAATAAGGCAAAAGGTTGTGGATTTATCTTGTAAAAGACTTCAACACTTCTGCTGCTACCACTTCTCCACTAATCAAGCTGGGAGGGACTCCAGGACCAGGTACGGTTAACTGACCGGTATAAAATAGATTCTTTATTTTTTTGCTTTTGCAGGATGGCTTTAGTATGGCTGTTTGCATCAAAGTGTTTGCCAATCCATAGGCATTGCCTTTAAAGGAATGATAGTCCTGAACAAAATCGCTATGTGCATACGAACGTTTGTAAACAATGCTGTCCTTGATAGATTGACCCAAATGTTTTTCCATCCGCTCAATGATCATGTCAAAATACTTGTCTCTCAAAGCTTCATCATCTCCTTTCAAACCAGCAGCTACAGGAATCAACAAGAATAAGTTTTCACTACCAACAGGTGCGGAGCCTGGGTCGGTGACCGATACGGCGCTAACATAGAATAACGGATCAGTTGGCCATTCCTTGCTGGTATAAATTTCTCTGCCATGCACCATAAAATCAGTATCAAAAAACAGGGAATGGTGTTGAATACCTTCCAGCTTTTTGTTGAGTCCTACATAGTACAACAAACAACTTGGCGCCATCACCCTTGCATCCCAATAAGCATCTGTGTAAGACCTATATTGTTTGGGTAATAAAGCGGTTTCAATATGATGATAATCTGCCCCACCTACTACCACATCGGCAGTATAGTGTTTGTGCATGGTAACACCTTGCAGCAAAGCATTGGTTTGCACATGGTGAATACTATTGTTCTGAATAGAAAGATGGCTTACCTCTTCTTCAAAATGAAATTTCACACCCAGTTCTACCGCCAATTCAAACATGGCGTCAACAATTTGATACATGCCTTTTTCTGGATACCAGGTTCCACCCTTGATATCGGCATAGTTCATCAAACTATATAAAGCAGGTGTATCTTCAGGTAGGGCACCCAAAAAGAGTACCGGAAATTCCATCAACTCCTTTAACTTGGGATTGCTGAAATGCTTGGCCACATGGGTTTTGATAGAATTGAAAACGTCTAATCTAAACAGACCACTGATCAAATCCTTATCTAAAAATTCCATTAGAGATTGCCCTGGCTTGAAGACCAATTTGTTTACACCCACTTGGTATTTGTAAGCGGCTTCGAATAAAAAGCTTTCTAATTTTTCACCGCTACCAGGTTCTATGCTTTCAAATAATTGTTTAAAGGATTCAAAGTCTGCAGGAATATCTACAGGACCATCGTTCCAATAAATCCTATAAGAAGGGTCTAGTCTTTCTAGTTTGTAATAGTCAGCTACTTTTTTCCCAAACTGTTTGAAATAGCGTTCAAACACATCGGGCATCCAGTACCAACTTGGTCCCATATCAAAGGTAAAACCCTCAGCTTTGAATTGCCTAGCCCTTCCTCCGGGTTGGTTGTGTTTTTCCAATACGGTAACGTCATGACCAGCTTTGGCCAGAAATGATGCCGCGGACAAACCCGCAAAGCCCGCACCGATGACTATGATTTTTTTTTCCAAGAAATTAAAACTAGTGACTGTTAAGTTACGTCTAATTAATGACGTTCAATTTGAGATTTCAAGAGTTTTCTAGCAAAGTGAATTCTGCTCTTGATAGTACCGAGTGGCTCGTGCAACATATCGGCAATCTCGTGGTATTTATAACCATCAAAATATAATAAGAAGGGGTTTCGGAAGATCTCCGGTAATTGGTGAATGGCTTCCTGCACTTCTTTCATATTAATCTTAGCAATGGCTTCATTAGACACTGCACCTTGGTTGGTATCTAGTAAGAAATCATTGGTACTATTGTCAAATATGGTTTGTTGTTTAGACTTACGTCTGTAATTATTGATAAAAATATTACGCATGATGGTATACATCCATGCTTTGATATTGGTACCAATATGATACTTTTCTTTATTGGCTAGGGCCCTAAACAGGGTTTCCTGAACCAAATCCTTAGCCGCTTCATTGTCCCTGGTTAGGGTAAAGGCAAAAGGACGGAGGAATTCCGTATTCTTCAACAACATTTGATCAAAATCTGCGCTTGCCATATGATTTGTTTAACTAAGTACGGAGTAAAGCTAAACAAAGATTTTGAAAATCCTATCTTTTTTGTTTAATAAAAACTGTTAAAAAGTAAAACAAAGATTTTCAATTTCTTTAACAAACAAAAAAATACTCATATGTATGATTTTGCTTGAAAATTGCAATAAAAGAGGAACTTATCTTGATTTAAACAATCATCCCAATATATTCCATCACTTCTGTGAGTGATCTTTTGAACTGGGTATTTTGCGGAGCTTTCTTTTTGTAACCCTGGGTTATTTGACCAGAAATTACCAAGGGCATTTCCGGTAAACGGCTTTGCACATTGTTAAGAAATTTTTCAAAATTAAAGTGGTTGGCCACTGAGGTAAGATGGGTAAAGATTGCATCTGGCTTTTTGAGTTTGGCCACATATTCCATGTCTTTTACAGGCACATTACTACCCAAATAAATCACTTTTACACCCCTTCTTTTCATCAGATAATAGACAAATAACAAACCTAATTCATGGTGTTCGCCCTCAGGTAAAAATAGCAGGATCAAGGACTTGCTACTGAGTAAGGTATGAATGCCATCAATACCCACAATCAGTTTTTGACGGATAATATTGGTGACTAAGTGCTCTTGAGCGGGGTTAATATGGTTGGTTAACCAGAGTATGCCAATCCTTTCTAGGAAGGGGAAAATCAGTTGTGTAATGGTTTTTTCAATGCCCCTCAGACTCACGTTCTCATCCAATAATTTTTCAAAGGATTCCATATTCATATCTACCATGCAATGAATCATTTCATTGATGATCCTTTCTTGTTGGGCTTCCATCTGAGAAAGGGAAAGAATCTTTTCCTTGATTTCAATAGAAGACATTCTATCTATATGAGAAATCTTGAACCCGTATTTGTTCAAGAGGGCAATATTCAAGACAGTCTTGAGCTCATCATTACTGTAATAACGGATATTGGTATCCGTACGGCTAGGATTCAAAAAAGAATAGCGCTGTTCCCAAATACGAATAGTGTGGGCTTTGATCCCTGAAAGGTTCTCTAAATCCTTGATGGTAAATGCGTGCATATTAGTATTACACGAATAAAACCATTTTGTTTAAACTTTGGAGGTAAAAACATCAACTTTTACAGATTTCCCCTGATTTTGAGCAAAATTTAAGCTTGTAGCTTATTTTTTGAGCCTTCTGAGGTACTCACCATAACCACTTTTGGCGTATTTATCGGCAATTTGGAGTAATTGGTCACGGTTAATGAATCCTTTGCGGTAAGCAATTTCTTCAATGCAGCCAACTTTCTGACTCTGGCGTTTTTCTATTACGCGCACAAATTCGCAGGCATCGGCAAAGCTGTCAAAAGTTCCAGTGTCAAGCCAAGCAGTTCCTCGGCTCATGACCCCAACGCTGAGTTTTCCTTGTTCTAGGTACACCCTATTTACGTCAGTAATCTCGTATTCGCCGCGGGGCGATGGTTGGATATTTTTAGCAATTTCAACAACCGTATTATCATAGAAATATAAACCCGGTACTGCAAAATTGGATTTTGGTTCCTTGGGTTTTTCTTCAATAGAAACCGCAATATTGTTTTCATCAAATTCTACTACCCCATATCTTTCTGGGTCATGCACTTCATAGGCAAATACTGCTGCACCTTCCACATTATTAAAGGATTCAACCAGTTTACCAAAACCAGCACCATAGAAAATATTGTCACCCAAAATCAGGGCCACTTTATCATTACCAATAAAGTCAGCGCCAATTACAAATGCTTGTGCCAGACCATTGGGCACTGCTTGAACCGCATATTCAAAACGGCAACCAAGGTCCTTACCATCGCCCAGCAAGCGTTGGAACTGGGAAGAGTCTTCGGGAGTAGTGATGATCAAGATTTCTTGAATCCCTGCCAGCATTAAAATAGACAGTGGATAGAAGATCATGGGCTTGTCATACACTGGCATCAATTGTTTACTGATGCCCCTTGTAATAGGATATAACCTGGTTCCTGATCCGCCTGCTAAGATGATGCCTTTCATAATGGTAATATTTTTCTTAGAATTGTAAACTGTCTTTAATAGCTGATAATGTAGGAAGTATTTGATCTTTTTCTGAAATGACCAAGCCATCGGCCGGTAGGCCCCAATCAATCCCTAATGCGGGGTCATTAAAGATGACACCACCTTCAGATGCTTTATTGTAAAAATTATCGCATTTGTAAAAGAAAGTGGCAGTTTCACTCAAAACCACAAAACCATGCGCAAAACCGCGTGGTACAAAAAATTGGGTATGACTATCAGCCGTTAATTCAATGGTCATGTGCTGACCAAATGTGGGCGATGCCAATCTTAAATCAACCGCAACATCCAAGACCCTTCCTTCCAATACCCTTACCAGTTTGGCTTGCGCGTGTTCACCGTGTTGAAAATGCAATCCTCTCAAAACACCCTTGCTTGATTTGCTCTGGTTGTCTTGTATAAAATTTACATCCATGCCTGTCTTGTCAAAAAACGTGCGTTGGTTAAAGCTCTCAAAAAAATAACCCCGATTATCTCCAAATACAGTATCGTGTATAATCAAGCAATCAGCCAGTTTGGTAGTTTCTATCCGCATGAATTATCTGTTTTCGTACATCCCGTTATAATAATTTTGATAAGCCCCACTGGTTACATTTTGCAACCATTCAGTGTTGCTCAAATACCAATCAATGGTCTCACTCAAGCCTTGTTCAAAAGTAACCGTTGGCTTCCAACCCAATTCCTTGTTGATCTTAGAAGCGTCAATAGCATAACGTCGATCATGACCTGGACGGTCTTTTACATAAGTGATCAGCTTCTCGCTGTATCCCTTTGCACGACCCAGTTTCTCATCCATCTGAGCGCAAAGTAATTTTACCAAGTCAATATTTTTCCATTCGTTAAAGCCACCAATATTATAGGTTTCCCCATCCACGCCTTGATGGAAAATCAAATCAATAGCCAGTGCATGGTCTTTTACAAAGAGCCAGTCACGGGTGTATAAACCATCGCCATAAACAGGCAAAGGTTTTTCTTCAATGATATTGTTGATGAAGAGTGGAATCAGTTTTTCAGGAAAATGATAAGGGCCATAATTGTTAGAGCAATTAGACACTACTGTTTGCATGTGATAGGTTTCTCTGTATGCACGCACAAAATGATCCGATGCTGCTTTACTAGCAGAATAAGGAGAGTTGGGATCATAAGCAGTAGTCTCTAAGAAGAAACCTTCAGCACCCAAACTTCCATACACTTCATCTGTAGAAATATGGTAGAAACGGTGTTTGCTATAATCAGCCGCCCATTTTTTACGCGCAGTATTCAATAGGTTTACAGTACCAATTACGTTGGTGTACACAAAATCCAAAGGCGATACAATGCTACGGTCTACATGACTCTCTGCTGCCAAATGCACCACATCGGTAATGCCATGTTCTTCAAAAGCTGCATCCAATGCATCAGCATCCAATATATTAATCTTAAGAAAATGATAATTGGGAGACTGGTCAATGTCTTTGAGGTTCTCTAGATTACCCGCATAAGTAAGGGCGTCAAGGTTATAAATGCCATATTCAGGATATTTCTGAACAAACAGACGAACCACGTGCGAGCCAATGAATCCAGCACCGCCAGTTATTAAAATATTTTTTTTCATGTAACCTATTGAAGTGTTGAAAAATTCGGGCTAAAGGTAGTCACAGATAAATGCTTGTCAAAATAATTCTATGTGAAATGAATTGCTTCGGGGCAATCCTTATCTTCAAGTTTAAATTCTTGCCATGAACCAACGCTATTACTCCCTGGACGTATTTAGGGGTGCCACAGTGGCCCTGATGATCCTAGTCAACAACCCCGGTTCATGGGGTCATATTTTTGGGCCTTTGGAACATGCTCCTTGGCATGGTTGCACACCCACCGACCTGGTTTTCCCCTTCTTTTTGTTTGCGGTTGGTAATGCCATGGCTTTTGTAATGCCCCGATTTGAACAGGCAGGACCCGCCCATTTCTGGAAAAAAGTGCTGAAAAGAACCGTTTTAATCTATGCTATTGGCCTATTCCTAAACTGGAGCCCCTTTGTAAAATGGGATGGCGAAAACCTAGTGGCCAAAACCTGGGAGAATATTAGGATCATGGGTGTTTTGCAAAGAATTGCGCTTTGCTACTTTTTTGCATCAGTGATTGTGTTCTACGCCAAAGCCCGAGGCGCATTTGTGGTAGGAGCCATTTTCCTCTTGGTTTATTGGACTATTTGTTTGCTTTTGGGCAATCCATCCAACCCCTTTGCCATGACCGGTTGGTTTGGAACCGATGTAGATATTAAGCTCTTAGGCATGAGCCATATGTATAAGGGAGAAGGTGTGGCATTTGATCCCGAGGGATTGGCCAGTACCCTACCCGCCATTGTACAAGTGATTTTTGGATACTTGATTGGGCAGTATATTCAACAAAAGGGCAAGACGTATGAAATGCTCAGTAATCTTTTGATTGCAGGAATTGTGCTCTGCGTAGCAGGATATGCCTGGGACATGGTCTTCCCCATCAACAAAAAAATCTGGACCAGCAGTTATGTCTTGTACACCAGTGGTCTGGGCATACTCACTCTTTCTGTGTTGATCTATTTAATTGAATTCAAATCCGTCACCGGAGCCTGGAGCAAATTCTTTGACGTGTTTGGCAAGAACCCACTCTTCATTTTTGTACTCAGTGGATTTCTTCCTCGTGTTACCGCTTTATGCAGATGGGTAGACCATGTAGACGAAACCGGCAAAAAAATCTATACTTCTTTCTTCCCTTGGTTTTACGAGCATGTTTGCAAAAACATCTCAACAGACCTGCGCGTTGGTTCCTTACTCTATGCGCTTTGCATGATCAGTTTCTTTTGGTTAATTGTCTATGTGTTGGATAAGAAGAAAATCTATATCAAGGTTTAGCTGCGCGATGGGATTCGCATAGTCTTCAAATTTAAATCACTTGATTTTTCTTGCAGGATTCCCCACATAAACCCCAGGCTCCGTAATGTCTTTGGTTACAACGGCACCGGCGCCAATGATTACTTGATCACAAATGTTTACGGGTAGAATACTGGCATTGCTACCAATGGAGACGTTGTTTCCAATGTTAGTGGTTTTCCAAAGAGCAGGGTTGCCTGCGGGGCCTCCGGTGGAGAAGGTATCGTTGATAAACATAACGCCGTGGCCTATAAAACAGTGTTGGCCAATGGTTACGCCTTCACAGATAAAACTATGTGATTGAATGCGGGTATGGTCTCCTAACTGAACACCCTTTTGTATTTCAACAAAGGGTCCAATAAAGACTTCATTTCCAATACTGCATTCATAGAGATTCACGGGTTGTACAATGGTTACATTTTCACCAAATTGCACATCGCGAATGCTGATTTGTTTTTCTTGAAAACTCATGACTGCAAATTAATGGATTGATGAATGCGTTCTATAATCTCTACCGTTTTCAGTGCTTCCTCGGCCGTGGCATAGTAAGTTGCTGTTCCTTGCAATGCCGCTACCAGATTGGCATAGACCATGCCATGATTACTCATAGAGCCCTGATAGGTACCATATTGATTGGGGGCATTGGTAGCATCACTCACCAATAAGGGCCCAGATTGCAAAGACTGATAAGCAATGGTATTCAAATATTCGCCGCCAATTTTTACCGTTCCTTTTTCTGCAAGTACGGTTAAAGATCCTTCCGCATTTTTTGCATAGGCGTTCACGGAGTAATGAATACTTGCAATAGCACCCGATGCCATTTGCAACAAGACCGCACCCGCGTCTTCTTTGGCAATACTGCTTTGGTGTTGAAAATTATTGGCTAATGCATGAACGGATTGTACATCGCCAAAAAGCCAATACAGCAAATCAATAAAATGACTAAACTGGGTAAACAAAATACCCCCGTCAAGGTCTGCTGTGCCATGCCAGGAGTCTTGGTAATAAGATGCTGGTCTATTCCAAAAACAATTGATTTGTATGTTTTGAATCTGCCCCAGTTTGCCCGCATCCATGGCTGCTTTTAAAGCCGCTACTGGTGGGTTAAACCTATTTTGCACAACGGTAAAAATGGTTGTTCCTGTTTGCTTGGCTACTTCCATCATGCGTACACAATCAACAAGCGATATCGCCATAGGCTTTTCTACCAATACGTTCAAACCCGCTTGCATACAAGCGATGGCGTGTTCAGCGTGTAAGCCATTGGGTGTGCAGATGGCCACCAAATCTAAGCCTGGTGCTATTGCCAATAAGCTTTCAAGATTGGGTAATGCTTTTGCGCCATAAGTATTAGCAAGCGCTATTGCTTTTGATTGATCCAGATCACAGACCGCTATTAACTGTCCATGATGGGCAGCATGCAGGGCATGTCTTTGACCAATATGGCCTGACCCAAGTATGGCAAATCTGGTAGCCTTCATGTAGGTTCATTATTAAATAAATAGGGCTTCTGCCTTGGCAACAGATTCTGGTTTACCCACGTCTATGAATTTGCTTTGGCTATGGTCAAAACACTGAATGGAATTGTTTTGCATCAGGTCTAAGTATACTTCTACCATGGAAAATTTTCCCTGTTGTTGCATCTTGGAAAAGATACTGCTATTGATTACATGGATGCCGCTAAATGCTTTTTGTTGCAGTGCTGCATAGTCTGGATGGTTAGCCAATTGCGCAGGCTTCTCTTCTCCAGTTTGCACATTACGCCAACCACAGAGTTCCCCTTTTGGATTAAATAAAAAATACCTAGAAGTACTCCGCTCCGTAACAGCCAATGTGGCCAAACAAGCGCTGCGCTGATGCGCTGCAATCATGTCTCCCAAGTTTAGGTTGCTGAGGATGTCTACATTCATCACCACAAAATCAGTTTCATTTGTAAAATACCATCCTGCTTTTTGCAAACCACCTCCGGTTTCTAATACCTGATCAGTTTCATCAGAAATAGTAATGGTAGAACCCCATCCATGGTTATCTGAAATGGCTTGAACAATCTGGTCTGCAAAATGGTGCACATTCACAATTAGTTCCCTAATGCCAAATTGCTGCAAATACAAAACATTGCGCTCCAATAAAGATTTTCCATTTACAGGTGCCAATGCCTTGGGATGCTGGTCTGTCCAAGGTTTTAGCCTACTACCCAATCCTGCTGCAAAGATGATTGCTTTCATGTTGTCTATTTTATCCTAGAAACCAGTTGGCCGTATTGGTATGGGTCAACACCACTTTTAATTTGTATTTGTTGCGCAAGTGACGGGCAGTTTGTTCTGCCGCATACACGCTTCTATGTTGTCCACCTGTGCATCCAAAATTGATTATCAGGTTGCTAAATCCACGTTTTAAATAATCTTCTACCGCAATATCTACAAGATCCCAAACAGAATTTAGATATTCATTCATGCGCGTGCGTTGTTCCAGAAAATCTTGCACAGGTTTGTCTCTTCCGTTCAAGGTTTTATAATCATCAAACCTTCCGGGATTCAAAATGCTACGCATGTCAAAAACAAAACCACCACCATTTTCTGAAGGATCTGCGGGTATGCCTTTTCTATAACTAAAACTATTCACTATTACTACTAGTTCGGTATTTTCATCGGCCTGTGGTGGTTCAAAACGCTGAATCATTTCATCAGCTACTACCAAACGCAAGACCCTGTCAAACTCAGGTGTCACAATACCCACGCGTTTATGATCCAAGAAGAATTTAAGGTTTTTCAAACCCAGTGGAATGCTGGCAAGAAAATGTGCTTTGCGTTCAAACAAGCCGCGGAATCCATAAGCTCCCATTACTTGCAATAAGCGAATCAAGACATAACCATTGTACTGGCTTACAAATGTGGTTCTGTCTACTTTGCGGTCTAAGATTTGGTCAATCTCATCCATATAGAAATCCAACAAACTGTCTTTCCATTGCTCACTCAGTTCTGCCTTGGCCTGCCATAATAAAGAAGCCACATCGTATTGCAGCGCTCCCTTCATCCCACCTTGGTAGTCTATAAAATGAACCGCATCATCTTTGACAATAATATTGCGGCTCTGAAAATCGCGGAACATAAAATACTTATTCTCCGTGCGAGTTAAATAAGTACTTAACGCGTCAAAGTCATCCAACATGGCCTGCTTGTCATAGGGCAATTGCAAGGTGTCTAGAAAATAATATTTGAAATAAAGCAGGTCACTCATGATGGCCTGTTTGCCAAATTCCTTGGCGGTTAAACAGAGGCTATAATCCAAACCCGTATCGCCCTTGATTTGTAATTCAGCTAGTGCGGTCAAACTTTTTTGAAACAAACCATAAGCCCTGTCTCCATGTCCATGCTGCTCCAATTCATTGAGCAAAGAAGCAGTTCCCAAATCTTCTTGCAGATAAATAGTGTCTTCCTCATTTACAGCAAATACTTCTGGAACGGGCAAACCCGCTTTTTTAAAATGCTTGCTAAAAGCTATAAAAGTTCGGTTCTCTTTGGCGTGCAGGTTATAGGTAGCTATGAAAGTTTCTCCCTGATAATAAATCCTAAAATAAATCCGGTCACTCCCACTCTGGGGTAATTTTTCAATTCTATCGGCAGCGCCCTGTTTAAACTCCTGAAACAGGGTCTCTATTGCCGCAATCACTTTGTCCATTGGCTTGGTTTGAAGCGAAAATAAACCTTAGCCATCAAAGAAACTCAGATTTGGTTAATAAGCTTGGATTAGCGCTTCTGCTGGAATATTTAAGACATCGTTTAATCTTCTAATCATGGCGAGACTTAGTTTTCTTTTGCCTGAAAGAATTTCAGATTTTCTAGAACGATATCCCAAGATTTGAGCTAAATCTGCATCAGACATATTCATTTGCTCCATTCTGAATTTGATGGCCTCAATAGGATTGGGCCTAGGCAATGAAATATACTCGTTCTCATATTCTTTTATGAGAATGGATAAGACTTCTAATTCATCAGATAATTTTGAACCAACTTGAATATCTTTTTGCATAAGGTTGTATACCCTTTCAAGGGCATCTTCATACTGTTCCTTATTTTTTATTGGTCTTAACATAATCTACTTTTTTAGCGTCAATCAAGTCATATTGTTGATGAGTACCAAACCAAACCACAAACAGAATTTTTAGCCTGTACTCAATATCAACTATCAATCGAAAACTGTTCCCGTGGATATTGAATACAACCCTTTTGTCTGAAAGGATGGAGGCGTTGAGATATTGTTGTTTCAGTTCATTGGGACTTTTCCAATTTGCTTTTTCAGCCTCTTCAAACCATGATAATAAGGCTTGTTCTGCTTTAGGGAACTCCTTACAACTGGTCTTGATGGTGCTAACAGCAATAACTCTCATGACGATATAAAGATAGGAATTGTTACCATATTGGTAATATTAATGTTTTTTAATAATAGCATCAGGCCGGTTGCAACACAAATTTATTCACCTGGGTATAAGGGTCAAATAAGTGTTTTCTGCGCAGGAGCACCAGTTCACGAACTTCAAACATCTCGTGGAAACTACGGCTGGAATAGTCCATCATGGCTTTTAAATAGGTATCTGCACCCAGTTTGCGGGCAATGGGTAGATTGGGTTTGAGGTTTACCCGAATGCTGGGGCAATCACAGGTTTTGATATAGTCATTCAAGGGTTCTAGGGACTGACCCAATTGCTGAAAGGGCTGAGAACTGGGTACCCGCAGGTATATTGAATCTGCCGGGATACCACTATAATTGCTCAAGGGCACACTAAAAGCCTGCTGACTAGAGAAGATCCGGTGCATCCAACGCAGGAGAGTGGGCTCCATTTCTTCCTTGGCCTGAAACCCCGCTACTTCTATGTGTAGTTTGGCCTTTCCTTGGTTGCGTTGCTGGTATTGTTGGTCAAAAACCTGTTGTTCAAATAAGATTTTGTCATGGAGCTCCGGTGCCGGCACGGCCACTAATAAGTATTCCGCAAACTGGTTAGCGGGTATAAACGCGTTGATAGGATATTGCATGGATGCGGTTTGCATGAAGATTATTTTAGCTGATAATTAATTTAGCATAAATTTACTAACTAATTTAGCATTACCAAATTTATTTAGCATGTTTAACGAAGATTGGGGCAGTAGTACATACAAGGGAAGCAAGGATTTTGACCAATGGGAAGTACCCACGGCCAATGCTACGGGTTTTGGGGCCGCGGCCGATGACTATATGGAAAGAGGGATTGATCTCAATGAGCAATTGAT
>CALRXZ020000098.1:0-15687 GCA_943372255.1 Chitinophaga pinensis | reverse complement strand
GAGCCAGTCATCAAAGACATAGGCCATGTATAGAAAGGGTAGTCCCATTAGGAAGCGGATCAGGAATACCCAATCCAGCTTTTTAATCCATGACATGATTATCTCAATTTATTTTGCAGAGAGCTCCAGCCACCGCCATTTACCACTTCTACACCAGCTCTTTTTAAGATGGTAGTAGCCATGCCACTTCTAGCACCACTTTGACAAACCGTGATCACAGCTTTGTTCTTTTGTTTAATGCTAGCCAATTTTTGTTCCAATTGTTGCAAAGGAATATTCTGAGATTGGGGAATATGACCTGAACGAAATTCATCAGGTGTACGCACGTCAATAATCAAAGCTCCATTTTGAACCATTGATTTCAAATCTTCGGTTTTTACACCCATTCCAAATAAACTACTAAAAATGCTCATACTGATAATTTTTACAAATATCAGAACGGCGCGGATCTTGCACAGTGACAAAAGTTACACCAGCATGAACGGCAGAACTTAATCCCGGAACATATTCCTAGAAACTGTTTATGAAAACTTATATAAAACCCATTCAAAGAAACCATTCCGCACACACATCATATCTTTTTCCTCAACATTCTTCACTCTCCACTCTTCACTCTTCACTCTTCACTCTTCACTCTTCACTCTTCACTCTTCACTCTTCACTCTTCACTCTTCACTCTTCACTCTTCATTTTTCACTCTTCATTCTTCACTCTTCACTCTCCACTCTTCACTCTTTACTCTTCACTCTCTGCTCCTTCCCTATGGTATATACTTTTTTGAGTTTTTTAAAACACCCTCATTTTTATACACGAACAAGTATAAATAAGGCCCTTCTATTTTATACACGTTCAAGTATAAAAATTGCAACAGCTTTTATACACGTTCAAGTATAAAAAATCACCACAATATTATACTCGTTCTAGTATAAAATAGAACCCCCGTTTTTATACTAGAACAAGTATAAAAAACGACCATTTTCAAAAGTCCAAAAACTAAGTAGTTTGGAGGGATATTAAATCAATTCCACAGCATTGCGATGCAGGATGACCATATGACGCTGCTCCATTTTTTTCAAGAGCCTTGATACAACTTCGCGGGAAGAATTGAGTTCATCGGCAATTTGTTGGTGGGAGAGGGAGATAATGGAACTATTGTGCACTTTGGCATGACGTTCTAAATAAGAGAGCAGGCGCTCGTCCATATTTCTAAAAGCTACTTGATCTATGAGCACCAACAGTTCATCAAAACGATTTCTATAGGTAGATAAAACAAAATGGTACCAAGATTTATAATCCAACATCCAGCGGTCTAAAAGTTGTAATGGAATCATCAAAACAGTTGTTTCTTCTGTGGTCTTGGCCATGACCCTGCTGGCTTCTGTTTTGGCGGCACAGATAATACTAATGGCGCAAGCTTCTCCAGGTTGCAAAAAGTACATGAGAAATTCGCCACCGTCTTCATTCTCTCGGAATACTTTTACATTGCCCTCAAGGATGAGCATGGTGCTTTTAATAAACTGACCAGTACGCATGAGTACTTCGCCAGCGGGGATGGTTTTGATAACCCCGTTGGCAATGATTTCATTCATCAACTCTGGTTCAAATTGGGGGAATAAGGCTTTAATATCTTCCATGAGAAATCTTTAGAGTTGAATTATTCTAGGGTTGAATTATTTTTTCCATCTGCATGCTTCTTGATCCTTTCACAAGCAAGTAGGCGTTTTTAAAATCTTGTGCTAGATACCATTCTTTGGCAGCTAGTGAATCTGGAAAATAGAGATAGGGTTGTTTGATTTTTGAAAAATCGCCACCTACTAATACTACTTTATCCCATTCGTATTGACCTATGAGCGCAACAATGGCCTCGTGTTCTGCAATACTTTCTTCACCCAATTCCATCATGCCACCCAGCATCAAAACCTTTCTAGATACAGAGAGACGTGCAAAATTTTCAATGGCCAATTTCATAGAACTGGGATTGGCATTATAGGCATCCAAGATAACTTGATTGGAACCCATTTGCATCAATTGTGATCGGCTATTTGATGGGGCATAGTTTTCAATAGCAGCAACAATTTTCTCTTCAGGAACTTTAAAATAAATGCCTATCGCAACCGCGCAAAGCACATTGGGTAAATTATAATCGCCTACCAACTGAGTATAAATGGTGGTTGGTGTTGCAAAGCCCTTGGTGATGTTGACTTTTAAAAATGGTTCGCTACTAATAACTTGTCCTTGAACCTGGCCCTCAGTTTGACCATAATCAAAGATGTTATGAATGCCATTACTCATTTCATGCAGATAGTCATAATCTGCGTAGCGCAGTACCCTGCCATCATGGGCTCGCAAATAATCATAGAGTTCGCCCTTGCCCTTTCTTATGCCCATGACGCCTCCAAAACCTTCTAAGTGAGCTTTCCCGCAATTGGTAATAATGCCATGCGTTGGCTCTGTGTAGGTGCAGTATCCTGCAATTTCTTGTTGGTGATTGGCACCCATTTCAATCACGGCTATTTCTGTACCCTGTTTAATTTTCAACAGCGTGAGGGGCACCCCAATATGGTTGTTCAAATTGCCTTCTGTAGTGGCAGTTATAAAATGACTAGCAAGTACCGTAGCCACCAATTCTTTGGTAGTGGTTTTGCCATTGCTACCCGTAATGGCAATAAAAGGAATCTGGAATTGCTCGCGATGGTGTTTGGCCAATGCTTGCAAGGCGGACAAACATTCATCAACTTGAATAATCCGCGGGTGAGTAGCAACTGGCTCGTCTACTATCGCGTAAGCAGCCCCCATTTCTAAAGCTTTTTCTGCAAAAAGATTACCATTGAAATTGGGGCCTTTTAATGCCCAATAGATATCGCCCGGCTGTAATTTTCTGGTGTCCGTTTGAATGTATGGATGTTGGAGATATAATTGGTAGAGTGCTGAAATTTCCACGGGAATTATTTGATTCAAAATTAAAGTATTCAACGAGAAGCGCTATAAAAAAAGCCACCCAAATTGGATGGCTCTTTCTACGCTGTATGTTTCCTTTTCCTTAACGCTTATTTCTGCGGGTTGGAATAAAATAGCCAGTCTGAGCTTTGCTAGACGTGCTTTCAGCTGCACCAAAATGTGTCATGGCGCAACGGAATCCCAGATCCCTAGTGCTTTGTTCTTCTTCTAAGAAACGGCGAGTGCCGGGGCTCAGCCAATAAGGCCTATCGTCCCAAGATCCACCCTTGTAAACCCTTGATTTATCTGAAATCATAGAAGTTATTCCGTAACCATAAGAAGCACCGCTCACGGTATCACCATCATTATAGTTGATAGCATAGGAGCGATTGTAGTTTCTTCTATTTCTTAAAGCAGAATCTGATTCTGCAACCATTTTAATCCTACCCTTGTCATCACGTAAGTTACCCTCTCCGCCGCTCTTGTCAACTTGTTTGAATTCGTTACCACGATAGATATTGAAATCATCACCATCTAAAGTATTCAAAGGTCTGTACACATCGGCCACCCACTCACTCACGTTACCACTCATATTAAATACGCCAAAACCGTTGGGCATAAAAGAAGTAACTTCTGATGGAATAGCGGCGTTATCGTTCAAGCCACCCGCAACTCCCATGTTATCTCCAGAGCCACGTTTAAAGTTGGCTAAGAAAGCACCTTGGAAAGAAGATTTTTTAGTATAACGTAGGTTATCAAAACCTTCGTTCTTCCAAGCATATACTTGCTTGTTGGCAACTACTTCTTCACCACGTTGTTTGCTGCTTTTCTTTCTTTGTGGATTCTCCATCATATAACCATAAGCGGCATATTCCCACTCGGCTTCTGTTGGAAGTCTATAGTCTGGGTGCATGATCCCGTCTTCCATTTTTACAACGGTTCTAGGTCTGCCCTGAGCATCTTTTAAAGGATTCTTTTTAGAGGAAGCTTCTTTACCAGGAGTAGCTTGGTACTCACCCATGGTATAAGCCTTGGTATTAAAGTTGTCTTGACCAGCGCCATTCAATTCACGCTTGATCTGAGATTTCTTATCCAAGAAACCCTTGTCCATTAAGGCCAATTCATTTACGCGGTCAGTTCTCCAAATACAATAATCTGTAGCCTGCTTCCAGCTCACACCCACAACAGGATAGTAGTTGTAAGAAGGGTGACGGAAATAATATTCTACATAGGGCTCGTTAAACGCCAATTCGCTTCTCCAAACAAGGGTGTCTGGTTTAGCTTGTTCTACTACAGAATCCATACCCGCTTGGCCAAAAACATTCTCTAGCCAATAGAGGTATTCTCTATAGTGTACGTTAGCCACTTCTGTTTTGTCAATAAAAAAGGATGGAACTGTAACCCTGCGGGATATATTGTTCCAGCCTCCCATCACGTCTTCCTGTGTAGCACCCATAGTAAAGGTACCACCCTGAACAAAGACCAAACCGGGTGCTGTTTTAATATCCTTAGGTTTCACCACGTTGAAATTACCTTGGTTTTTGTCATTGTAATTCCAGCCGGTAGCCGTAGACTTATCTGATTTTTTTCCAAGGATCCCACAGGCACTAAATGATCCGGCAACGGCTAGTAACCAAACCAAATTCCTGGTTGTTTTCAATAACTGCATTGTTAGTAGATTGAATTTGAAGTAGAGTTTAATCAGATCTTTCTAATTTAAGTCCATGCGAATATATAAGATTTCCCTTAATGAACTAAAAATCAACCGCCCCGCTTCTGTTAGCAAAAACCTAATTTTAGCCCATATAACGCCAAAACCTAGTGTTAACGTATCTGCTTATAGAGTAGTTTTGAAAATATCTTGGCATTTAACCCAATTCCAGCAGCGGTCCAATCTTGAAAAACAGCTTAAAATATCTAATTAATCAGGGGCATTTAGTGGCCATTTGCATGTTCATCATGGGATTATTTGGCTGCGCCGATGTCTTTTCCCAGCGGGTCTATGCCCCAAGTTCGGTGTTATCTACCGGAAATTGGGCCAAGATTGGGGTAGCCAAGGAAGGGATTTATAAAATTGACGCCAATACTTTGGGCGGATTGGGGCTTGGTTCCGGATCAATAGCTTCTTCCGCTATTAGAATTTATGGCAATGGGGGCGCCATGCTCCCAGAGGGCAATGCCGCCCCAAGGGCCGATGATTTAGTAGAAAATGCCATTTTGGTAGAAGACGGAGCCGATGGGATTTTTAGCGGAAGCGATTTTTTGGTGTTTTATGCTGCTGGCCCCCACCAATGGGTCAAAGACAGTTTGAACAAACGCTTTACCCACGTGAAAAACCTGTATTCCGATACGGCTTATTATTATATCAGCATTGGAGGAAATGGCAAAAGAGTCCAAACCCCAGCTGCGCTTGGTCAGGCTACCGTTCAAGTGAATAGTTATAATGAGCGATATTTCTACGAAAAAGATTTGGTGAACCTGCTGGCCAGTGGCAAAGAATGGTTGGGAGAGGAGTTTAGCAGCTCGGCCAGCACAAAGGCTTTTAGCGTTGACTGGCCCAATAGAATCTTGACCAGTCCTGTTCAAGTAAGTGTAAAACTGGCGGGCAGATCCATTGGCGCCCCTAGTAGGTTTAATCTGCAACTCAATGGGCAGGCCCTCAACCCGGTTAGTCTGGCCGCAATCAGTGGCTATTTTTTAGACCCCACTGCTACGGAGGGGAGCCTCCAGCAAAGCGTGGTTGCCTCTCAGACAGGGCTCAGTCTTGGGTTGCAGTTTCAGCCCGCTGCGGCCGGAGCAATAGGTTGGTTAAATTGGTTTGAAATGCACGGCCGCAGCAAGCTAAGCATACTCCCCAACATCCCCCTCTTTTTCCGAGACTGGGAGTCTGTTAGCTCCAATGCCATTGCCCAATATCAAATTAGCAATGCCAATGCCAATACCCAAGTATGGGATATTAGTCAGCCTCTGCAACCACAGAAAATGAACAGCGTTCTGAGCGGCACTGAACTTAGTTTTTCACAAGCAGCAGCTAGCTTACGCGAGTTTGTAGCATTCGATAAAACTACTCTTCCAAGTCCCATTGTCTTAGGTAAGGTAAATAACCAGAACCTGCACCAGACGGGAGCTGCAGACCTTTTGATTATTACGCATACAAGTTTATTAGCAGAAGCAAAAAGGCTGGCGGCATTTCACGAACAACAAGAAGGATACAAATCTGTAATAGCAACAACGGATCAGATTTACCAAGAATTTGCCAGTGGTATCCCAGACCCAACATCGCTCCGCGATTTTGTAAAAATGTATTTTGACAAAGCTGTATCCGCCTCTAGCAGACCCCGATTTTTATTGCTTTTTGGAACGGGTAGTTATGACTATCAACGCAGGGTGGCAGGCAATATTAATTTGGTCCCAACTTATCAAACCATTCAGTCTTTTGACCCCTTGGTCTCACATACCAGTGATGATTTTTTTGGACTCCTAGACAACTCAGATGATATTAATTTTGTGGCACCCGCGGGGTTGCTAGATATTGGCATAGGTAGAATCCCTGCCCGTAACCCCGCGGAAGCCGCCACCATGGTAGACAAGATTATCCACTACCATGATCCTGTAAGCATGGGTGGTTGGCGCAATCAAGCGGTATTTATAGCGGACGATAAAGATGGCAACCTGCACCTTTCAGACGCAGAATCCTTAAATGTGGCAGTGAATAACACCAATAGCAGGTTCAACCAAGAAAAGATTTATTTAGACGCGTATCCTTTGGTGAGTGGGAATGGGGGAGGCCGGTATCCAGCTGTGAATGAAGCCATAGTGAATGCGGTATTCAACGGTAAACTCATTGTCAATTATAGTGGGCATGGCAATTATTTGAGACTATCGGAAGAAGCCGTGTTGAGTGCAACAGAAGTCAAACGCTTTAATAATCCAGACAAGCTGCCGCTATTTATTACCGCTAGTTGTGACTTTTCACCCTATGATGATCCCAGCAAACAATCCTTGGGTTCATCGCTCTTATTAGACAATGCCAACGGGGCTATTGCTCTCATGACAACTACCCGAGTGGTCTTTGCCTATAGCAATAGAATCATGAATGATAATTATTTGCGCATTGCCCTGAAACCATCGCCCAGCGGGCAATACCTAACATTGGGAGAAGCAGTGATGGCTGCAAAAAATGAAACTTATCAGTCATTTGGAGACGTATTTAATAATAGAAAATTCACCCTGCTGGGAGACCCCGCCATGCGTTTGGCTTTCCCCAAAAATCAGGTGCAACTCACCAGCATAAATGGTCAAACCCCAACTGGAAAAGACAGTTTGCAAGCCTTGGGTAAATACCAAATAAGTGGCAAAATCACTGACGGCACGGGAGCTACTTTATCCAATTTTCAGGGTGAGGTAGAAACCATTTTATATGACAAAGCCCAGTCTATCAAAACCTTGGGTAATGATGTAACTAGCCCCGTAACCAGTTTTCAGGTGCAGAATAGCATTTTGTTCAAGGGAAGGGCTACGGTTAAAAATGGGATCTTCCAGTTTAATTTGATCCTGCCCAAAGACATCAATTACCAACCCGGAAAGGGCAGGTTTAGCTTTTATGCCACCGATGGTAAAAGGGATGCGGCCGGGGCCGATACCAATTATATTATTGCCGGTCTGGCTCCAGCATTAACGGATAACCGAGGTCCAGAAATCAAGGCCTGGCTCAATGATTCCACCTTTAAAAACGGGGGGCTGACCCATGAAAATCCCGTGCTTTTAATGGATCTGGTAGACAGTTCTGGAATCAATGTTTCAGGTGCAGGTATTGGACACGATATTACCGCTGTTATAGACGGAAATGAACGTAATGTATTGGTTTTGAATGGGTATTATAGCTCTCAGTTGGATAATTATCAGCGAGGAAGGGTTCGTTATCAGTTACCCACCATGGCGCCTGGCAAACACCAGATTCGGTTAAAAGCCTGGGATCTGGCCAATAATTCCAGTCAAGTCTTGCTAGATTTTGAAGTAGCCAAACAGGAGAAAGTGGTGATTCAAAAACTGATGAATTATCCCAACCCTTTTTCAGACAAAACCACCATCAGTTTTGAGCATAACCAACCCAATGAGCAGTTTCCTGTAGAAGTTGCCATTTTTGCAAGTAATGGGCAATTGGTTAAGACCATTCGGAAAACGGTTTTTTCCGGTGGTACTAGAAATATTGAGATTCAATGGGACGGAAGGGATGAAAATGGTCAAAAACTCAAAAAAGCTATCTATATTTACCGCGTAGTCATTACCTTAAGAGAACAAAAATTTGTTTCCGCGGGGCAAATGATCCTTTACTAAAACAGTTGAATGGCATAATCTCTACACTATTTTTTTATTATTTACGTTTGGGTATAATCCCTGAGATAAACCATACATTGTATGAAAGGAAAACTGCAACCGCTCTTGGTATTGGCTTTTTGTCTTGCCATTTTGAGTCCTAGGCTAAACGCCCAAACAGATTCCATTAATATAGTTAGTACCGCCGTTCCATTTTTACGCATATCGCCAGATGCTCGTGCAGGTGGTATGGGAGACTTATCTATTGCCACTATGCCAGACGCCAACTCAGCGTTTTGGAACCTAGGCAAGATTCCTTTTACAACCAAGAAATCTTCTTTGGCCATTAATTATACCCCTTGGTTAAAAGACCTTGGTTTGAACGATGTGTACCTAGCATCTATGGCGGGTTATTACAAGCTAGATGAGGGTTCCGCCATTAGCAGCACCATGCGTTTTTTCAGTTTGGGTAATATTCAACTAACTGATAATTCAGGTAATATTTTAAACTCGGTGAAACCTAGTGAGTTTGCCATTGATTTTGGTTATTCTAGAAAAATCACAGACTTTTTAAGTATTGGTGGTGCTTTGCGCTATATCAATTCTAGATTGGTTACTGGAGACGTAGGAACCGGAGTGGTATACAAAGCTGGAAATACAGTAGCTGCAGACTTAGGTATTTATTACCATGGTTTGAATGAAGAAGGCTCTGGTTTAAACTGGGGTATTTCATTAACCAATTTGGGTGGTAAAATTGGCTACACCAATGACGCCAAAAACAAAGACTTTATTCCTGCCAATATGGGCTTGGGATTGTCTTATGTAAACAGCATTGATGAAAGCAATAGAATCACTTTTGGAATAGATATCAACAAATTATTGGTGCCCCTAGCCCCCAAAGCAACCGGTGTTTATAGCACGGATTCAGCTAACCTTGCCGATTATAGAAGCATGGGTGTGATGTCTAGCTGGATGAAGTCATTTAGCGATGGAAGCAGTATTACCAGTAGTTTTCAGGCTTCTGTAGGCTTAGAATATGCTTATAATGAACAGTTCTTTTTCCGCGGAGGATATTTCTATGAAGACAAGACCCGTGGAAACCGCAAATATTTCTCAGTAGGTGCCGGATTTAATGCCAATAGCTTTGGTGTAAATATCTCTTACTTAGTTCCATCAGGAAGTGGCGTTACCCGTAATCCACTTTCCAATACCGTTAGACTGGGTTTGGTCTTCCACTTGAGTGGAGAGGAATATTAATCATTGGTTTATCTGAAGCAATAGCATCCTATCTTTGAGCCTTCATAAAACTGACTCTATGGGATTAAGGATTGGACAAGGCGTAGACTTTCATCAATTGGTAGAAGGCCGTGATTTATTCATTGGCGGTGTTCAGATTCCCTATCATAAAGGAGCACTAGGTCATAGTGATGCAGACGTTTTGCTACATGCCATTTGTGATTCCCTTTTAGGAGCGCTTTGCCTGGGCGATATTGGATTGCATTTTCCCGACACATCTTCCGAATTCAAAAATATAGACAGCAAAATCCTACTCAAACGAACAGCTGAGTTAATTGCTGCAGAGGGATATCATGTGGTGAATATAGACGCCACCCTTTGTCTAGAAGCCCCCAAGATCAAACCCTATGTACCAGAAATGCAAGCAACTATTGCAGCCATTCTAGGATTAACAGACCGCGATGTGTCAATTAAAGCCACTACCACAGAGAAAATGGGTTTTGTGGGCCGTGGAGAAGGACTGGTAGCTTATGCTAACTGTCTATTAATAAAAGATTAAATATTTAGTTGACTTTTTCATCAATTGTATTTGAAAAAACAACTGTAATTCAAACACAGTCAATATTTTAAAAGACTAGATTGTTCTGGCAATACAAGGAAATATGTGACAAATCTATTAGTTTTGCCATTCTTTAAAAGAATCTACATCCCCCAAGGATTCTTATTGTATTGCTTATACCTCCCCCAGCATTCGCATGTGACTGAGATAAGCGAAGCTTTGCCAACTAAAATTTTCATTATGCAAAACATTCTAAAAAAGGTCAGCATTGTACCAAGATGGATTATTTTTTTCCTAGACTTGGGAGTGACCAAGATTGCATTGTTCTTTGCCATTCTGATTAAACTGAATCTAACTTTAACAGGATTAAACTGGGAATCATTAATCAATACCATATTATTGGTGGGGATTATTAATACCTTGGTTTTTACATCCTTAAGAACCTATTCCGGCATTGTTAGGTTCACTGGGTTTCAAGATGCCATTAGGATATCTGTTTCTGTATTACTTTCTTCAGGTATTTTGTTTTTAGTAGGCATGATTTCTCAGAATTATACTGAGAAATTTATTCTGTCTAATGTAATTATTATTATTTATGCCACATTTAGTTTCTTGGCACTAATTTTTTATCGTGTTTTGGTGAAAGTAGTATTTGCTTACTCCCGCAACTATAATATGAAGAAGAAATATGTTGTGATCTTTGGAGCAGCAGAAGCAGGGATTGCTACAAAACGCGTTCTTGAGCATGATCCTCATAATAGTATTCAATTGGTTTCTTTTATTGATGATAATAAAAAGAAATCCAAAAAAGTATTAGATGGAATACCCATCATGTCATTTGATGACTTTGGAAAACTCCTTCAGAGTCAACCAATTGATGAATTAATCATTGCCACTTTTACAATTTCTACTAAAAGGAAAAATCAAATTGTTGATTTTTGTTTAGATCATGATATCAAGGTTTTGAATGTTCCCCCTTACCAGCAATGGAATGAAGGTAAATTCAATAGTAGCCAGTTAAGGTCTATAAAAATTGAAGATCTGCTTGAAAGTGACGCCATTTATATTAATAACCAACAGATTAAAAAACAGGTAAAGGGGAAAAGGATTTTAGTAACAGGCGCTGCCGGTAGTATTGGTAGCGAAATTGTACGTCAATTATTACCCTACCAACCTGAGCTGATTGTTATGTGTGATCAGGCAGAATCGCCTTTGCATGCCATGGATTTGGAAGTAGGTAATAATAAATACCGAGTGAACTGCGTGCCTTATTTAGCAGATATCACTTCAGAATTAAGAATGCATGATTTGTTTGAGCAATTCAAACCACATTATGTATACCATGCAGCTGCCTACAAACACGTTCCCATGATGGAGCTATGCCCAGCTGAAGCTATCAAAAATAATATTATTGGTACACGCATTATTGCAGATTTGGCAATCAAATTCAATGTAGAGCGGTTTGTCATGGTTTCTACCGATAAAGCCGTCAACCCCACCAATGTGATGGGGGCCTCAAAAAGAGCTGCAGAAATGTATGTGCAAGGCATTGCTAGTTTATCTGATAATAAGACCAAATTTATTACCACTCGTTTTGGTAATGTATTGGGCTCCAATGGTTCTGTGATTCTTCGCTTTAAAGAACAGATAGAAAATGGAGGGCCAGTTACGGTAACACATCCGAATATCACCCGTTATTTTATGACCATCCCAGAAGCCTGTCAATTGGTCTTAGAAGCAGGTAGTATGGGTAATGGAGGTGAGATCTTTGTTTTTGATATGGGAGAAGCGGTAACTATTTCTGATTTGGCAAAGAAAATGATTCGTTTGTATGGGTTGATCCCGAATATTGATATTGCCATATCTTATACTGGGTTAAGGCCAGGGGAAAAATTGTACGAAGAGTTGTTGAATGACGGGGAAAATGTTCAACCTACTTATCATGAAAAAATCATGATTGCTAAAGTTCGGTCAGTGGAATTATCTATTATTGAATCTGTATTTAAAGACTTACAAACTATGGTAAGTGTAAGCGACCAGAATATGCAAATGGTGGCTAAAATGAAAGAATTAATACCGGAGTTTTTGAGTCAGAATAGTGTTTATGAAAAATTAGACGGAAAATCAAAAGTGATTAATATTAAAGAGGGAATTGCCTTATAATTTGAAAAAAAATGAAGATACCAATGCCATTTAAAAGCCTTTTATTTTTATTAATTGTCTTGTTATTTACAACTAATGTTCATGCTCAAGATATTTTAAAAGGAAAAGATTTAAGTCAAGTAAGAGTAGACCAATTAACTGATGCTGATATTGCTAAGTTAAAAAATCAATTAAATGCTACAGGCCTATCCATAGATCAAGTAGAACAGCAAGCCATACAAAAGGGAATGAGTTCTTCTGAATTTGCAAAGTTGAAACAGCGTATTTCAGAGCCTTCTTCAAAAAACTCATCAGGTGCTGGTAAATTGAAATCCGAAACCGAAAGAAAAAAAAATAGTATTGAAAAAATTGACAATAGTAGTGATACTTTAGATACTGAAAAATACAAAGACAAACCTTTAAAGCCTTTGATCAACCCCTTGATTTTTGGTTCTGAATTATATACATCTGTATCTCCAAGTTTTGAGCCAAATATGAATATGGCTACTCCAAGTAATTATGTATTAGGTCCTGATGACCAAATACAAGTTTCAGTTTACGGTGTTCAAGAATATAATGGAGATTTATTGGTTTCGGCTGAAGGGAATATTTCAGTACCCAATGTTGGTCAAATAAAAGTTGGGGGATTATCAATTGAAGCAGCCACACAAAAGATGAAAACAGTAATGGGGAATAGTGTTTATTCCTATTTGAAATCAGGAGGGTCAAAGCTATCGGTGACTTTATCCAAAATCAGAAGTATTAAAGTCACCATCATTGGTGCCAATCGCCCAGGCACTTATCGTTTATCATCATTAGCAAGCGTGTTCAATGCTTTATACTTAAGTGGCGGACCCACTGCATTTGGAAGCTTTAGAGAAATTGAATTGGTAAGAAATAGTAAAGTAGAAAGAAGGGTTGACTTATATAGAATGTTGTTGAATGGTGATCAAACTGATAATATTGGATTAAAGGATAATGATGTGATTCGAATTCCTTCCTATAAAACAAGGGTAGAAATACAGGGTCAAGTAAAGAGACCTGGAATTTTTGAAATATTACCCGGTGAAACATTTGCAAATGCATTAGCGTTTGCTTCTGGATTTACAGATACTGCTTATAAAGCAACTGTAAAAGTTTTTCAGCAAAATGAAAGAGAAAGATTGGTGCATGATTTACTGTCATCAGATTTTAATAATTATTTACCTAAAACAGGTGATGTATTTGTTGCGTCTAAAATTCTTAACCGATATAAAAATAGAGTAACACTTTCTGGTGCTGTTTTACGACCTGACGTATATGAATTAACTCCCAATTTAAAAGTTGCTGATTTAATCAGAAGAGCGGATGGTTTAAAACAAGATGCCTTTATTGAAAGAGGTCAGATTATTCGTTATCAGGAAGACCTAACAAAATCTATTTTATCTTTTGATATTAAAAAAGCTTTGAATTCAGATGAAGCTCATAATTTATTATTACAAAAAGAAGATGAGGTATTGATAAGTTCTGTTCAGGAATTGAAAGATAGCTTTAAAGTTACCATACAAGGAGAGATTAGGTTGCCTGGACAATATGATTATGTTTCAAAATTGACATTGAAAGATTTAATTATACAAGCAGGAGGATTTACAGATGCTGCTTTTCAAAGTATTGAAATTGCAAGGTTATTAAAAAGAGATAGTGTAGCCACAAACGATTATCGTTCTAGTATTTTAATTAACACAAATATAGATAGAGATAGTTTCGGGAATTTTAATGACAATATTTTATTGAAACCTTTTGATGTTGTTACAATAAGAAGAATTGCTGGTTACAAATTACCGGAATCGGTTGTAGTTTTAGGTCAGGTTCAATTTCCTGGCCCTTATACTTTAAGTAATTCAAATGAACGTGTTAGTGATATCTTGAAAAGAGTAGGCGGCTTAACTCCAAATGCTTTTCCCGAAGGAGCTTTTATTAAAAGATATAAAACGGCTCTTGAAAAAACGCAAGCAGAAGAAACTGCCAAAAAACTGCAAAAAAATACAAAAGATAGTACAGGGTCAGTAACTAAAGATATATTAAGGGATTATGATAAAGTACCGCTTGATTTAGTTAGTATTTTGCAAAAACCAGGGTCAACTAATGATATTTTTCTAAAAGAAAATGATGAGTTATTTATACCTAAATACGATGCTCAAGTTAAAGTTAGCGGAGAAGTTTTATTGAGTACTCAAGTTCCTTATGACAATAAAAATGGTTTTAAAGATTATATAAGCTATGCTGGTGGATTCACCTCAAATGCATTAAGGTCTAAAGTATATGTTGTGTATGCAAATGGAAAGGCGGCATCTACTTCACATTTTCTATTCTTTAAATCCTATCCAAAAATTGAGCCGGGGTCAGAATTGATTATCCCTAAAAAGAGAGAAAAGAAATCAACAGGTATTGGTGAAATTGCAGGATTTGCCACTGTTTTGGCAAGTTTAGTAACAACATTTGTCTTGTTGAAAAAATAATTAAACCGAGTATTCAAATGGCTGAACTGATGAATATTAATAATCAAAACGAAGAACAGGAACTTAGTTTTAAGGAAATCATCCTTAAAATAAAGGCCTGGATTAATTATCTTAAAACCAAATGGGTAATCATTGTTTTAGCCTCATTATTAGGTGCTGCAACAGGATTAACTTACGCTTTATTAAAGAAGCCCATATATATCGCAACTTTAAGTTTTGCACTTGAAGATGACAAACCAATTGGTGGCGGTCTTTCTAGTGCCCTTGGATTGGCTAGTAGTTTGGGTATTGATTTAGGAACAAGTGCAGGGGGGGCTTTTAGTGGTTCTAATTTAATTGAATTGATGAAGAGCAGAAACTTGGTTGAAAGGGCATTATTAAATCCAATAAATGTTGCTGGAAAATCAATGACAATTGCGGAATGCTATATAAACTTCTCTGATTTAAGGAAGGACTTAGATGATGAAGAAAGTTTAACAAATGTGCATTATCTATTAAATGAAAGCCGAGACAAGTTCTCTATACAGAAAGACAGTGTTCTTGGTGAAATATATAAAAAGGTAGTAGGAATTAAAGTAGACCCTTTGTTGACAGTAGCACAGAAAGATAAGAAAATCAGTATTATTAATGTTGACGTAGCATCTGAGAATGAAAATTTTTCAAAAGCCCTTTCAGAGAGTTTGGTAAAAGAAGTTTCTGAATATTATATCAATACAAAGAGTAAAAAAGCAAGAACTAATGTTGCTATTTTACAAAGACAAACAGATAGTATTCGAAATGAATTAAATGAAGCAATATCAGGAGTTGCACAGGCTGCAGATAATACTTTCAATTTAAATCCTGCTCTAAATATAAAGCGGGTTCCTAGTACACATAGACAAGTAGATGTACAAGCAAATACTGCAATCTTAACTCAACTGGTAACCAATTTAGAATTGGCAAAAGTTACCCTTTTAAAAGAAACTCCTTTAATTCAAATTATAGATAAGCCAATTTTGC
>CALRXZ020000097.1:0-15771 GCA_943372255.1 Chitinophaga pinensis | reverse complement strand
TCTATTATTTTTATTTGGCCAAAGGTAATAATGCCATCAAAATTGCACCTTTGGGCGCCATTAAAAGCCTAGAACTAACCGTGAATAAGAAATTGCAATAACAAGGCTATTTGAGTAATTTTAATTTCATCCACAATTCACCCATGCTTACCGCCATCAACCCCAAACTCCCCATGCGTGACAAAGACATCAGCAGGGATTACTATGTGAATCAATTAGGATTTACAGAATTAGGAGATCCTAATTTTAAATCCTATTTGATGGTAGAAAAAGAGGGTATAGAAATTCATTTTTTTAAGTTTAAAGACTTAGACCCTGCCACCAATTATGGACAGGTTTATATTAGAACCAATGATATCGGGAGCTTGTACCTAACCCTATTAGATAGTAAAGTATCTATCCATCCCAATGGGCCCTTGCAAGCCAAACCTTGGGGGCAATTAGAATTTTCATTGCTTGATCCTGATAATAACCTACTTACATTTGGGCAGAAAGTATAGTTTTTTCTGTTGTTATTTTATTTAAGATTTTTAAAATCCATTCAATGTATTGTTTCCCTAAGCAATTATTGCTGCTAGTGGTTTCTATTTTTATTTCGGGTTGTATCTTAGCTCAGAATGATTATGCTACAGCTTGGAAAGAAATTGATATTCTAATAGATGACTATGAACCTATAAAAGCATCTAGAAAGCTTGATCAATTATTCTTACAAGTTCAAAAAGAGAAAAAAGATGATCAATGGGTGAAATGCTTGGTTTATCAATTGGCTATTTTACCTCAGAACAATGACCTTGTTTTATCAAAATCAATTGCTCAAATAAAACAATCCATAGACAAAGCCCCAACTGCCCAGTCTAAAGCGTTGCTGAGGGTTTTACTAGCAAAGAAATACCTTCAAATTTATCAATTAGACCATTATGCGATTGAGGATAGGTTGGACAAACCTAAAAAAGACATTAGTCAAATTCAAACATGGGTTAGAAAAGATTTTGATAAAGCTGTTTTGTCTTTATATAAGGTTGTTATCTCTGATTCTACTACACTAAAAGCCACTCCAATAAACAATTATAAAAGCTTATTAGAGCATGGTAATGCTAGTTCCAGTGATAATTTATATGAATTTGTGTTAAATCAAATGGTTGCAGATCTGTTAGAGAATATGGGAAAAAAGGTAGCCGTAAAATCGGATGTTTATGAACACCTTTTGCTTCCCCTTGATGATTTTCTTAACATGCCAATTAATAATAAATCTGAATGGGATAATTTTTTACTCAAATCCTATCAACAATTGATGCAATGCCAAGTTAATAAGCATCAATTAAATAGTTTATTAACATTCGAACTTGAAAGACTATCTAGAGGGCATACTGGTAGTAAATTGGCAAATGCATATGAGCGGTATATTAAGAATTTGGAAAATTTAGCAAACAAATACAAAGGTCAACCAGAATGCATTAAAATATACGAAGAACTGGCCAACGATTATGTGAACTCTGAAGATGGAATTAGACATTCTAATAAAGAGTCCATGCAGTATTTGCAAAAGATTAAAAAAATAGTTGGTCCAAATGGGTTTAGTAAATCTGCACTCTCTGGTTTGGAGAAGTCCATTCTTGAATCCAAAATTAGTTATCCTCAAGTAGAGAATATCAATTATCCAGGGAAGCCATTTCGGGTATATATTGAGTTTAGAAATGTGGATACACTTTATACTCGAATTATTAAGGCAAGTCCTCTTGATTATAAGGAGGCGGATAGTCGAGGGGATTTATTTAGCAAAGCTTGCCAAGCAATACCTGCTAGATCTGAAAGTGTTAAAATGCCATTTAGTGATGATTATATAATGCATAGCACTGAATTTAAAGTGGATGCTTTAGAACAAGGTGGCTATATTTTATTGGTTAGTAATAGTCCAAATTTCAATTATAAAGAAGACCAAATATTAAGTACTTATTTTATTGTATCTCCATTCATAAATTACCATAAAGCGAATACTCTTTATATAAGGGATCTGAATTCTGGACTTCCAATTGTTGGTGCAAGGGTTTCTGTAAGTGGAATAGAAGGTTCTATTAACTTGGGTGATACCAATCCAGAAGGAGAAATGGATTTTTCTAAACTTAGTTCTATTTCATTCAAAAGTGCATTGATAAAAATTGTAAAAGCTGCTGATTCCTTGGTGATTGCTTATGATGGGCTAGGATCTAATAAGTATAGGTTTCCTAGATCAAGCTATGAGCAAGCATTAAAAGTGCAAAAAATGCTTTTTTATACTGATAAAGCAAACTATCAACCAGGACAATTGATTCAATTTAAAGGGCTTGTTTTAGATAAATTTGAAGATAGACCACAGGAAACCCTTTTTACAGGAAAAAAGTGGTTTAAAGTTTATTTAAAGGAAGCTGAGGGGAAAAAAGTTGATTCTGTTTTGTTAGAATCAAATGAAATGGGTTCGGTTGCTGGCAAATTTAAAATACCCCAAAAATTTAAGGTTGGAGCGTATACAATTTCAGGGGATGTTGCAGAAAACAAGTGTAATAGCTTTAGAATTGACAACTACCAATTATACGTGAAAGATTTTGCTGCCAGTGGTTTGTCTATTAATTTAAATGGATTCAAATCTTGCTATAAAATTAATGATACTGTTTTTGTAAATGGACAATTAGTAGGTACTGCAGGGAATCTTGTGGCCGGGGCTAAAATTAGTTATTCCATTGATCAAAGGTATCAGTCTAACAAAATGATTACCTCCGTCAATGATGGTTGGTTAAAAGGAAATACCATTACAGATGCTACTGGAGGGTTTCAAATTAACTTTCCCGCTAGTGCAAAAGACACATCATCTAGTTTGTATTTTTTGGTACATGTTATTGCTGAAACATCGGCTAAAAAATTTAAGACTACTGAATTTTCTGTGTACGCAAGTAATCAAAATTTACAATTGAAAGTAATGGTTCCAGAAATAGTGGAGCTTGCACATCTAAATAAAGAATTGCAATGGCAGGTAAGTGAAAAGTATGGAGATAAAAAAGTAGATGTTCCCGTACAACAAATATGGTATAAAATACAAACAGAGAATCGACTAATTAGAAAAAGACAATGGGATAAACCAGATTTGCGCTTATTTAGTAAAGAAGTGTTTATCAGCTATTTTCCACATGATGAATATGATAGAGAAACTGATATTACTACGCTGAAAGCAATTCCCATTCAAGGTCAACCTAAAGAACCGGGTTTGTATAAGGTTTGCCTCCAAGCCAATGATTCAATGAGCCAACAAGCAAATGATTCTGCTTTTGTGTATCTCTATGATCCAAAGAAGGTAGATGATCCTTATTTATTTGGAAAAACACATGTGTTTAAGCAAAATTCATTATCCAGAGATAGCATTCAGTGGAGAAGTTTTGTTGCCAATCAATCCTTGTTTAAGCAAAGAACATGGATTAGGGGGAATGAGGGTTTTCCGGATACCTATGTATGGAGTAATCAAGATGAGGGGATTAACCAAGAAAAAATTACCCAATCTGATAGGGGAGGAATCACTATTAGGGACGCCTTTATTTGGCAGGGTAGATTTTATGAAAAGGAAATAAAATTTACAACGCGTTTTGATTTGGATCCAATAAAAATTCAATATAAATCCTATAGACAGAAAAATTTTATTGGCTCAAAAGAAACATGGACAGTAGCTTTAGAAGGCGAAAATTTAGATCCAGCCTCCATGGAATTGATGACTGTGATGTATGATGCAAATTTGGATATCAATTGGTCTAGTTTGCATTGGAAATGGACAAACAATATTGGGCCATTTTACAATATTGTTACCTTCTATGGCTTTAATTATGGGAGACCTGAAATTCCCCAAGATGCTTATTATGAATATAGAAATAAGCATCAACAGGAGCAGAGTCAAAAAGCTCCGGATGAAGAAGAAGAATCAAATGATACCCCAAAAAAACCTTCTTTCAATGAATCTTTGATTAATATTTTATTTAAAACGGATATCTATGAGAAGCCAACTGGATCAGGTCCTAGAAAATACTTTTCAACACAAGAACCTACAATAGACGAAGTAAAAAGTAAATCAGTGATCAGACTTTCCAATGAATCCAGTAAATCAACCGATATAAAAGAAACAGTCTTTTTCTTTCCTCAGATAAGGGCAGATAAAAATGGATTATTTCAAATGCAATTTGAATTTCCCAATATTTTAACCAAATGGAAATGGTTGACCATGGTGCATTCTAAAGAGCTATTCTTTGATTTTGGTAGTCAAATTATCCAAACGCAAAAACAATTATTTATTGAGCCTAATTTTCCAGCCATGTTGGTTGCTGGTAAATCAACCAGTCTTCCTGCCACCATTACTAATTTAACAGATACAGAAATGCAAGGTAACGTTACGTTAGAATTGTTTGATGCTTCAACCATGCAAAAAATAGAAGGGTTAATTGATAAGGGAATAGCAAATCATCAATTTTTAGCTAAACCTGGTATGCCAATTAAAATGCAATTTGACATAAAATTACCAGTTGGGTTTAACAAAAAACTGACTTGGAAAATAATGACTAGTTCCGGAAATTTTAGTGATGGAGAAGAAAATGATTTTCAGGTAAAATAGTAATCTCGTTTAGTGAAAATAGGAATAACAAAGATTGATGAGATTTCCCAAGTATAGGAAATACTTTGATTTTCGTAATGTGAACGCCAATAATCTTGCTATTTTTAAGCAAGCTTAGAAAAGCGCAATAAACGGCATACCATGGCAAAATTGAACCTACAAGTCAACCACAAAACCTACACAGTTGACGTGGACCCAGCAACCCCTTTACTATGGGTCTTGCGTGATCACTTACATTTAGTGGGCACCAAATTTGGTTGTGCAGTTGGCGCTTGTGGTGCTTGCACGGTGCATATGAATGGCATGGCTATGAAGTCTTGCCAATTGCCCGTATCGGCTGCTGCTACCCAAGAGATTACCACCATTGAGGGCCTTTCTGAAAACGGGGATCACCCTGTTCAAAAAGCTTGGTTAGACATAGACGTGGCCCAATGTGGCTACTGCCAAACCGGTCAGATCATGGCCGCAGCTGCCTTGCTCAAACAAAAGCCCAGCCCCACAGATGCAGATATTGACAACTTTATGAGTGGGAATATTTGTAGGTGTGGTACCTATATCCGCATTAGAGAAGCCATTCATTCAGCCGCTAACCTGTCAAAAAAATAACCATGGAAAACAAAACTAGCAGAAGGTCATTCTTGAAAGTGAGTTCCATTTCCGGTGGTGGAATGTTATTGGGTTTTAGTTGGTTGGCCAGTTTGAAACCTACCGAAGTAATGGGTGCGGCAACAGGAGCCAAAGACTGGATAGAGCTTACTGGCTTTATCAAAATCATGGCCGATAACCAAATCAAGATCTTATCCCCTAATCCAGAGTTTGGTCAAAACGTGATGACTTCTCTTCCTATGTTGATTGCTGAAGAACTTGAAGTAGACTGGAAGAAAATAACCATTGAAATGGGCGATTATGATACGCCAAGATTCAAGCGTCAATTTACAGGAGGTAGTCAATCTATTAGAGCTGCATGGGAACCTTTGCGAAAAGCTGGTGCTACTGCCAAATTTATGTTGCTCCAAGCTGCGGCCAATCAATGGAGTGTGCCTGTGGCGGAATTAACCGCTTCTAATGGAACAGTTATTCATAAAACTTCTAATAGAACCATTACATATGGCCAATTGGCCGATGCTGCTGCTAAATTGCCCGTGCCTTCCAATCCAGTACTTAAGAAATCCACTGATTTTAATTTGGTAGGCAAACCACAGAAAAATGTGGAAGGCCCTAAGGTGGTTGCAGGTAAGCCTTTGTTTACCATGGATTATCAAGTGGAGGGGATGCTCATTGCCATGGCCATTCATCCACCTGCATTTGGTATGCAACTCAAATCATATGACGCCACAGAAGCTAAAAAAATGCCGGGGATCAAAGATGTCTTTGATATAGAAGTATATAAGAAAGGGTATGAGCGCGCAGGTTTTGATACCCGCAGTTTTAATCACTTGATAGTAGTGGTGGGCAATAGTACTTGGGAGGTAATCAATGCTAGAAAAAAAGTAGTTGCTCAATGGGAGCCCATTGTAGAGACCAAAGAAATGGTCAATAGTTTTGGAAGAAAAAAAGAAGAGACCATACCAGCAGGACTAGAAAGTTCTGATAAGCACATGCAAAAAATGCTGGAGCTACAAGGGCAAAATGCCAAAGTCTTAAGAAAGGATGGTGATCCAGAAGCGGCTTTTGCTGCTGCAAAAAAAATCATAGGAAAAACATATACTGCTCCATTCTTGCCGCACAATACCATGGAGCCCATTAGTTGCTTTGCACATATTACAGACGAGAAAGCGTTTTTTGTTGCGCCTATTCAGATTCCTGATATGATGAAGCAGAATATTGTGGCCAATTTAGATGTGCCTGCAGACAAAATTGAAATGAAGCTAGCCCGTATGGGTGGTGGCTTTGGAAGAAGGGCTTATGGTCACTATATTATTGAAGCGGGTTTGATTTCTAAAAAAATGAAAGCCCCTGTAAAGTTAATTTATACTAGAGAAGACGATATGACTAACGGAGTCTATCGCCCCGCGTATATAGTTACTTACAAAGCAGCGCTTGATGCCAATAACAATATTACCGCTATACATATAAAAGGTGGAGGTATACCTGAACACGCGGTTCATGAGAACCGTTTTCCAGCAGGTGCTTTTGAAAACTATTTGGCTGAAGGATGGGAACTGCCTTCTAATATAACCATTGGAGCTTTTAGAGCACCTAGGTCAAATTTTATTGCTTCTGCTGAACAATCTTTCTTAGACGAGTTAGCGCAAGCCATTGGCAAAGACCCTATTGACTTTAGAATTGAATTGTTGAAAAAAGCCAAGTCTAGTCCTATAGGTAAGAACAATGAATACGACGCAGATAGATATATTGGTGTATTGGAATTGGTGAAAGAAAAATCTAAATGGACTGCTTCACCCAAAGGAACTAATAGGGGAGTGGCTGCTTATTTCTGTCATAATTCTTATGCAGCTCATGTGGTAGATGTTAGTATGAAAAGCGGTCAGCCCGTGATTGAGAATGTTGTTTCTGTTTTGGACTGCGGTATAGTAGTTAACCCTGACGCTGCCAAAAATATGGTAGAAGGTGCAGTAGTTGACGGCATTGGTAATAGCTTATTTGGAGGGCTCAAATTTGACAAGGGTGTTGTTACCCAACAAAATTTGAATCAGTACCGAATGATCAGAATGAAAGAAGCACCGCGCAAAATAGAAGTGCATTTTGTGAAAAACAATATTGACCCAACTGGTTTGGGTGAACCCCCATTCCCGCCCATTTTTGCGGCATTGGCCAATGCATTGTATAAAGCCACTGGTAAGCGTTTTTATCACCAGCCCTTTATCAATGAGTTGAATAAGAAAGCATAAAAAAATCCCCGTCATTCTTGCAGATGAACGGGGACTTGACTACCAAATAAAACCACTGCTATTTATCTGGAATGATGTCTATAATCACGGTACGATTATAGAAACGTTCCTCTGGGTATTTATTTTCAAATGGAGACATAGATGGCTCTTCACCAAACCCATAATTCTCATATTTGATGCCTTTTTTACCTGTTTTTTCCATATTTTTTAATATGATTTTTTGTGCAGAAACGGCGCGTTCTTTAGAAAGAATCATATTATATGCGGGATCTCCAATAATATCAGTATGTCCATGAATGATTACAGTTGCATTATCTGTAATTAATGGGCAAACCACTTCTAGTAAGAAATTTTCATAAGATTCAATGGTGGTTGATTTGTCAAAATCAAACAATATGCTGTAACGCAATCCTTCTTGCTTAGGATTCTCTGCTTTAATTAGACTTACAAAGCTTTCTTTTTTAACAGTTAATCCTGCATTGGTTTGTGCTGTCATAACAATTTTATAATTTCCTTGTAAACTGGTGCCAAGAATTACTGTACCTGGTATGGAAGCCTGATCAGAAGTAAATGGACCATAGTTTTGCACGCTGTTATTTTCATCCGTTAGGTCTATATACCAATTTTTGTATGCTGATGAAGCGCCATCTGCTGTGAAAATTACGTGACTGTCAAGCGGATTGCGTTGAAAAGCCCTAATTTCAACAGGTCTCATATATGGTGAGTTCTTACCACCAATTTGATACATCAATTCTGGAGAATTACTGGTAATGTCTACCCTACGGTCTCCTTCTCTTAACAAGGGTAATTCTCTGGTTCCACCAGGTAACTCAGAAGGAATGACAGGTTTGTCTCTACCTTCGGTATTAATTCTAGATGGCCCAATTCCATAATTGTTTACCAAATACAATTTTACGTTTTCAGCCATTTGCTTGCCTTCTACTGGATTGTTGTCAGATGATCCAGTTAATACAATGGTAGTGGTTGAACTTGCTCGCATTCTACTTCCTGTAATATTCAGCACATTGTAATAAACAGCCATTTGACGTGCAGACCTACCATTGGTCAAATTACTAGGTTGATCCTCTTGTAATTGTTCTTCTTTAAAACTGGCTGCAGCACTAGCGTTTAATAAAACATATCTATTGGGTATTTCAACTGAACCCGCATTAAAGAATACAGAATTTCTAATTGGAAAACTTTCTCTAACTGGTCTTTGTGTTGGTATAAATTTTGGAGCACGAACTGAAAATTGTACTCCCTTTTCAACAATGACTATTGGAGCAACTGGGGCAATGGTCTCTGGAGTTGGTACCAATGCTACTAGATTGGATTTACCTGTTCCAAATTTCAAAGCAATCCCGGCTCTAATGGTATACACCGTCCATGATTCAATGGTTCTAGGCGATTGAAAAAGATTGGTCTGAAAAGAAGCAAAAGGTGAAATGGTCATTTGCGTAGCACTTGCTTTTTTGGATACTGGAATGTCTATACCCAGTCCTGCTTGTGCACTAATCATGGTCTTACGTAATTCACTCCAATCTCCTTTAATATAATATTGTTTGTTCTGGTCATATGAGAACGTCTTTACAACATTAAAATTAAAACTTGGTCCAATGAAAAAGTACAATGCATTGGAAAAAGGGGCCAATCTAAAACTGGGTTCAACTGCTACATAAGACAAAGCAGTAGATAAATCCGCAGGACAATTGCAAGGTGCAATTACTTCATCAAATTTCCCGCCTCTATTATCGTAAGCAACATTTAACATGAAACCTACTGTTTTATTTGGCCTATATTCTGTTAGCAAAGACGCATAGGGCTTGACTCCCTTTCCTTTGTGAAAAGCGGTAGGAACCGCAATGGATGAATTCAATAATTGGGTAGTGCCTTCATAGGTGTTAAAATTGGCAGCACCAGATAATCCAAACCACCATTTGGGTGTTGTTCTTTTAAGATTTTGTGCTAATCCCGTACTTCCAATCAGAACAAAAAGGAATAGTAAGAATTTGAAAGGCTTGTTACTAATATAAAACTGTGTCATAAATATGTTTTTATTGTACGTTGATTGTTGTGTTTACCATGGTTACAGAAGCATTCAATGAAATGGCTCTACCGTTTAAGACAGTTTGAACAGCATTTCCAGCAGTAGAGAAACTCACTCCTGCTGATGCTATGATGGTTCCAACCATGACACCTCCACCGGCACCATTAATGGTTGCTGCACTACCTACATACCAATAAACATTCTTTGGTAATGCACCATTGATTAGTAAGACAGATTTGGCTCCTGCAGGACCTGCAATCCCAACAGTTAATCCAGATGCAGTTTGGAAAATCCAAGTAGCATTCGGGTCTCCTTTAGCGTCTAATGTAAGGTCTCCGTTGCTTATCTTAAATGTGCCACTTGCAGATTTGTAAACACCCGGTGCTAAGGTTAAACCACCTAATTCACCAGCTCCTGGATCAGATCCACCTGGTTTAGATGCAGGGGAAATGCTATTAAAAGCTGTGTTAGCATCGCTCAAAGCATTGGTTGCAATTGTTGCAGAACTTGCAGTGCCAGGTGCTGGTGGTGCGGTGAAAATACCACCTGTTACATTACCCTTATTCAGAGGTGTTTCAGTATAAACATCGCCTGTAAGGCCATCATGGAATCCTGTAATCAGCGTTGAAGCACCAGTGGTTCCCAAGTTTCCATTATTGATTACTGTGTTTAATCCTTGATTGGTTGCGCCAGCGCTTCCACCAAATGCCCCAAAATTGGCTGCCGTTCCTAAGTTAATTGGAGGTACAATGGGTAAGACAGTAGTGAATGACCAGACATAATTAGCTAAAATGGTATTGCCTGCTAAGTCTTTGGCTTGTGTTGTAATGGTTGCAGTGTAAACTGTATTCAGCAATAAATTGAATAATGGAGAAAAAGTAGCCACATTGTTCAAATAACTTACGTTTCCGGATACTGATGTGCTACCATTTTTCAATGTATAACTTACGGTTGAAATAGAAAGTGGATCCATTGATTCACTAAAGGTTGCGGCTATTTTTTTGTCAACAGCTACACCAATGGCGTTGTTCAATGGGTCTGTTAAGATAACTGTTGGTGGTATAATGTCTAATAAAGCACCAGTTGTAAAAGTCCAGACATAATCACTAGCAATGGCATTTCCCGCTAAGTCTTTTGCTAATGTAGTAATGGTTGCAGTATATAATGTACTTGAAACCAAATTAGCCGAAGGTGTAAAGGTTGCAATATTTCCAACATAAGTTACCGTACCAGTTATAGCGGTTGATCCATTCTTTAAAAGAAAACTGGTAATGGAAATAGTTGCAGGATTCATTGTTTCACTAAAGGTTGCAGCTATCTTTTTATTAAGAGCAATACCTGTAGCATTATTGGCTGGATCAGTAGAGATAACTGTTGGGGCTGTTGCATCAATGACTGCTCCTGTTGTAAAACTCCAGAAATAATCACTCACAATGGAATTGCCTGCTAAGTCTTTGGCACCAGTATTTATAGATGCAGTATAAGTAGTATTAGGATCTAATGGAACCAACGGATTAAATACTGCCGTTACTCCAGTGTAGCTTACCGTTCCTGGGATGACAATTCCACCCAAAGTGGTATTGGCCAAGGAGAAAGTAGCAGTTGTAATGGTTGATTGATCCATTGACTCACTAAATAATGCGGCAATGTTTTTATTAAATGGAACAGCAACTGCATAACGTGCAGGGTCTGTACTAACTATGGAAGGAGATACGGCATCAGCTACATTACCAGTTGTAAAATTCCATGTATAATTACTTCTAAGCGATACTGCCGCAAGGTCTTTTACACCTGTTGTAATTGTTGCTGTATAAGTAGTATTGGGTTGAAGTGCAATAGTTGGAGTAAAAGTTGCAGTAGATCCTGAATACAAAATACTTCCTGTTACATTGCTGCCACCTAATGTTGTATTAGCTAATTTAAAATTTGCCGCAATCATAGTTGTTGGGTCCATTACTTCACTAAATGTGGCAGATAGTTTTTGGTTAAATGGAATGCCAGTAGCGGAATTGATTGGGTCTGTACTAACTACAATTGGAGGAATAATATCTGGGGCTTTACCGGTTGTAAAATGCCAAACATAATTTGACTTAAGAAAAGTTCCTGCAATGTCTTTTGCAACAGTAGTAATGGTTGCAGAGTAAGAAGTGCTAGGCAATAATCCACCAACAGCTGAAAATACAACAGTAGTTCCAGTATAAGTGGCAGTTCCTGCAACGGCAATTCCTCCTAGTGAGGTATTGGTAACAAATATGCTCTTTGTAGCGGATAAAGAATCCATTGCTTTACTAAATGCTGCTGAGATCATTTTATTAAATGCTACCCCAGTTGAAAAGTTCAATGGATCTGTTGATGTTACAGTAGGAGCAGGGTCTGGTCCGGTAGTAAAGCTCCAGACATAATCAGCTACCATGGCATTTTTAGCTTTGTCCCTTACACCTGCATTGATGGTTGCAGTATATTTTGTAAAGGGGGTTAATGCTTTAGTTGGGGAAAATGTTGCGGTATTTCCTGCAAAACCAATTACCCCAGCAATGGGGGTATTACCTTCTTTTACGGTAAAGTTTGCAATGGAAATAGTTGAGGCATCCATGGGTTCATTAAAAACAGCACTTACGGAAGTACTTAAACTAATTCCACTAGATGCATCCAACGGACTTGTTGACATTACTTGAGGGCAGATGCCAACAAGCCCGGTTTCTTCAACCGCTTTTTTACAACCAAATGAGAGTACAAAGGCAAAAGCCAAATACAACCACTTGTTTAAGAAAAGATTGGACGGCTTGGGGGGAGACAATAGATTGCCTGTCTCGACTGAGAAAAGATTTTTTTTCATAAATTGTATTATTAATTTAAAAGAAGACTGTTGATTGAGCAGTATAGTTCAGTCAAAAGGTGAGCTGTATTTGCAAGTTTTATATTACACTAAATTAGGTAAGGCTCTTTCAAAAAAATTACAGAGTAAGGCCTATCATTTGCATTATTTACTTATGTGTATTTACTGATCTTAAAACCTAAGTCACATGGCTCCAAATAAAACTTGGAAAAAAGGACGCGGAGAATTGGGTAAATTGGCTCCTTAAATTGGTTGATGGATAGCTAAAGCTGATAAGCCTATTGGGCTTGTTAGTTGTACAACAAAATGGGGGATTCAATTGGGCTGTAGAATCAAAAAATAAAAAAGGATGGAATTGTTTTACCTAGCATCATTCATGACAGTGTTGTTCTTTACTGAATTTATTAATTCATAGAAAATCTTCATTAGTCACTATTTGCTTTCTTGTAACTTTAATCCATGCACCGTTTTACAATAATAGATAATTATAGCATTTCTAAGATTGAACAAATTGCTCAGTCTATTCAAAGGGATATTGAGAAAGGGTTATTAGCTAAAAACGAGTCATTGCCCTCTATCAATGCATTTAGCAAGGATTATAAAGTGGCTAGAGACACTATTGAAAAAGCATACAATCTACTCAAGGAAAAAGGATTAGTGGGTTCTAGGAGGGGTAAGGGATATTTTGTTATTGGAAAGGCCGATACCCAAATTAAAGTATTGCTGATTTTTAATAAGCTTAGTTCTTATAAGAAAATGGTCTATGATGCAATAGTTGAAACCCTAGGTAAGAAAGCTAAAGTAGATTTGCAGATTCATTACTACAACCCCAAAACGCTTAAAGAAATTGTTGATATTAACTTGGGTAAATACCATTATTATGTTGTGATGCCTCATTTTTATTTAAATGCAAACAAACAAGAATGCAAGGATATTCTCTTGCGTATTCCAGAAAAAGAATTAATCATATTAGATAAGTCTTTTGCTGGATTGGGACGCAATACAACCTCTATTCACCAAGACTTTGAACACGATATTTATAGTGCATTGATTGCTGCGGGGAAATTTTTAAAAAAATATAATGCTATTGATCTATTGTTAGATGAAACAGATCACCATCCACAAGAATTAAAAACTGGAATAAAAAAGTATTGTCTTGAAAATGATAAGTTATTCAATATTTCATCTAGATCAAGTTTGAATTGCTTACAAAAAAAGACCGTTTATATTGTAACTTCTGAGGATGATTTGGCGCTGGTTGTTAAACAGGCAAGATTGACTAAAATGGAATTGGGAAAAGACATTGGTATCATTTCTTTTAATGAATCTGTATTAAAGGAACTATTGGATATTACAGTTGTTACTACCAATTTCAAGGAAATGGGTGTGTCTGCTGCACATTGTATTTTAAAAGGGGAAACTAGAAAAATTGTGAATCCATTTTATCTAATTCAAAGAGGTTCTTTGTAATTTATTTGATGGGGATATTGAATCCGAAAACACTTCCAGCTCCTGGTTTACTTTCTACCCAAATGCTTCCTCCATGTTTTTCAACAAACTCTTTGCAAAGAATTAAACCTAAGCCAGTTCCTTGTTCTTTCAGTGTGCCAGCTTCTGATTTGTGTGTTCCTATTTGGAAAATTTGTTTAGACACTTCAGTCTCCATACCAACCCCATTGTCCTTAACCTGAAACAACCATTCTTGCTCTGTTTGTTGTGCTGTCAATTGTAAGAATCCACCAGGGTATGTATACTTGATGGCATTGGCCACCAAGTTTCTCAGAATAGTACTCAACATGTATTTGTCCACTATAATTTTTCCTTCTTGGGGAATGTCTATTTTCATTTCAATCCCCTTTTGATCTGCTGTTTCTTTGAATAAATCCATGACTTCATTAACAGGTTCTGAAAGGTTAATGGCTTCAGGATTAAATTTGATTCTTCCTGTTTGGGTTTGAGACCATTCCAATAAATTCTTTAAAAGGTGCTTTGTTTTTTCTGTTGAATCATGCATGAACTTGGCGCTTTTGGCAACGCCTTCCATATCGTTTTTAGCTGATTGTTTGTTGAGCAAACTGCTAAAACCAATTAAAGTATTAAAAGGGCTCATGAGGTCATGAGCAATTATAGAAAAAAACTTATCCTTGGTGGCATTTAACTCATCTAGTCTTTTGTTGGTAGCTTGTTGAATAGCTTCTGCTTCTTTTCGTTTGCTAATATTCCTTGATATACCAATAACTTCTAACTCGCCTTGTTTGTTTTTGATCAAGTGTGTGACAGTCTCAATCCAAATAGTGCTTCCATCTTTATGGTATTGTTGAAACTCATCATAATAATAAACCAGCTTGTTTGGATTTGACAGAAACTCTTTACTGGCCAAAGCAATTCTTTCATTAACCCGTTTAAACGAATCAGGAGTCAAACTATCTTCAAGCCTTTGCTGTATGGCTTCTTCTGAGGTATATCCCCTTAATTGGAAAATTGAAGGGCTTACAAAACTGAGTCTGCCCAGTTTTAGATTTAATACCCAAATTACATCAATCACGTTCTCAGCCAAGACTTTATAACGCTCTTCACTTACTTCCAAAGTATTTACGGTTTCAGTAACCAGCATTTGTAATTTATTTCTATGTAGGTTTAATTCGCCAAAAGCAATTGTGGAGAAAAGCAACACGGATATTAATGACATTAAGAATAGAACTGTTTCAAAAGCGGAATCATTTTCCATGTGTAAGGCAAAATATCCCAAGTTGACAGAAGTGCCAATTGATAGCATTATACAAATAATGAAAGCTGTAATAATGGAGTAAAACAAATTTCCATATTTAGCTAGATTGGCCAGAACTGGAATGATGACAAATACAATGGAATGAGTTTTTGTAAAAAAGGAAACTAAAATAATACTTATGATTAGTACAATGGTGCTAATAATATTTTTAGAAGAGGATTTCGGAAAATATTTTTTATTTTTTATTGCCCAAAATATGGGAGATACCAACAAAAACCCACTAGTGTTTCCAACGGTGAAATAAACGATTGTTTTTAGGATATAAGAAGGTGCGAGCATTTTTCCAGCACGAATGATCTCTACACCAAATAGACTAATGGCTGCAATTAATGAGGGTAAAAGACAAACCCAAATCCCAAAATTAATCAATTGATTGTTACGTGTAAATAAGGGGTACTTGTCTTTTTTTTCAAGATATAAAACAATCTTCCATGCTAAATAGGCTTCTAAAACATCAATTAACGCATATAGTTGGCTATAGAATAAAAGGTTAGTATCAATGCTTTGCTGAAAAAAAACAACAAAATAAAAAGCGTTAATAATATAACTTCCAACAAATACCCAAAAAATGGCAGAATAACCAAGTATCATGAAAAGTAATAAGCCAACACCAGAGGGCAACCATAT
>CALRXZ020000096.1:0-15771 GCA_943372255.1 Chitinophaga pinensis | reverse complement strand
CAGTAAAAGACACCCTATTAATTAACCAAAACCCTACTAAAATAAAAGCAATGACAAAAGTGAGTGAATTTCCCATTACCCCAATAGCAAACAAACTGATTTTTTCAAAAATCTGCTCGGAACGGTGTTGTATACTCATGTTTATTATTTTACATCCTGTCCATATACCACTCCAATTGAGCTGCCATTTTTTGAGTTCTTAAAATATCCGCAATATTCCTTTCAATTCTTAAAAATGCAGTTTCGCTTTTAACTATATAATCATATGCTTTATGATGCATACAGTCAACTGCAACTTGAATTTTATCCTGACCTGAAAGAACAATCACCGGCAGATCTTGATTTATGGCTTTGATTTGATCAAGTGTTTCTATTCCATTCATAGCATCAGGATTAATCCCGTCTAAGAGATAATCAAGAATGATGATATCAGGCTTACCGTCCATTGCTTCCATGCATGTTTCGCCGGATTGAAAACAATGAATCTCAAAACAAGGACTACTTAAAAAATCAATTTCTAAGGACTTTAGAAAAACTGCGTCATCATCTACTAGGTATAATTTGATCTTGGGGGGATTTCCCATAGCGGGTTTATTTATTTATTAGTCAATTGGGCCGGAATTATTTTTGTTTTTTTCTATCAATTTAAATGCGTCTTGTAATTCTACACAGGCTTGTACACAAACCGCCTCTAGCTGCAAAACAAAAGACTGAATACCATCTATTTGTTGTTGCGAAAGTGCAAATTCTTTTACTTGTTTAGCCATATTCTCAAAATCAGCACTAATACCCATAATTGAAAAAGAAGGTATTAATTTATGCATGGCAGCGTGCAATGATTCCCAATCTTTGTTTTGCCAACTCAATTTCATTGCGGCTATCAAGGTAGGTGTCTGTTCCAAGTAGAGTGCAATCATTTCTAACATCAATAATGGATTTGATTTGGTTCTTTTTTCCAAATAATCCAAATCGGTACACTTAGTTAAAGCGGGAACCATTGATTGAATAAGTTCTGTTTTCCAAATTTTCCCTTCCGGATGCTTTCTGACTAGACTAACTATTTTTGCATACAGGAGCTTTTCGTCTACTGGTTTTGCTATATAATCGTTCATCCCTACCAATTTACATTTGGCTAGATCAACAGTTGTCACATCGGCCGTGAGGGCTATAATAGGAATATTCAAGTGCATTACATTTCTGATATACTGAGTAGCTTCAAATCCATTCATTTCTGGCATTTGCAAATCCATTAGCACCAAGTCATAATGATTTTCTGCCATCATTTCAATGGCGATTTTTCCGTTTGCGGCAATATCTCTCTCAAATCCAAAATCGTCTAAGACAGTTTTCATTAATAATTGGTTTAAAGGAATATCCTCTACAACCAAGATTTTTAAATGCCCAACAAGATTCTCTTGTATTTCATCACTAATTAAAGCCTCAGCAGTTTCTGTAGTTTTTTGAAACTCCAACAAGAAGCTAAAATCTGACCCTTTGGCTATTTGACTAATCACAGAAACAGATCCACCCTGTTGTTCAACCAACTGTTTTACAATAGCAAGTCCTAAACCTGTACCGCCATATAATCTAGAAGTACCGCTAGATGCTTGCTGAAAATTCTCAAAGATGGTTTGAAGCTTGGCATCTTGAATACCAATACCAGTATCTTTTACAGAAAATCGGATTAATACATCATTTTCTTGCTCGCTCACTAGTTTTACACCTATGGTAATGGAACCTTCACTTGTAAATTTTACAGCATTGCTTAATAGGTTGATAATGATCTGGTGCAATCTTACTGGGTCTCCCAATAATACTTCAGGAATGGCCTGGTCAAATTCCTTAATAAGTTGTAGGTTCTTTTCCTGGATCTTTGGTTCAAATAAATGCAACATAGCAGATATGGAATTGGCAATATTAAAAGGGATATGCTCAAAAATCATTTTTCCGGCATCCACTTTTGCTAAATCAAGAATATCATTAATCAATACAATCAATGCATCTCCACTAGTTTTAATAGCATTTAGATATTCTAATTGTTTGACAGATAAGTCTGTTTTGAATAAAACCTTTGTGAAACCAATAATGGCGTTCATAGGCGTTCTAATCTCATGACTCATGTTTGACAAAAACTGCTGTTTGGCCCTTACCGCTTCACCAGCAATCAAGGATGCTGCTTCAGCAGTATCTTTGGCATGTTGAGCAATTTCAGTAGCCAATTCTGCAAACACTTTTGCTTCCCTTAACTCTTTTTCATTTCTTTTTTGTTCTGTAACATCTCTAGCCACAACAACCGCACCTAAAATCTCTCCTTGCTCATCTTTGAATACGGAACCATTAAAAAGCACATCTGTTAACTTATGGTCACGCATGACCAATGGATAATTTTTTACAAAGCCTTTGGCAAATACGGCTTCATATACTTCCCTAGCTTTTTCAGCCTCTGTGAAATATTCAAAAAAATCAGTTGCTATTAATTGTGCCCTTGTTTTCCCCGTAATAATTTCCATGGCATGGTTCATATCCATGATTTTACCTTCCGTACTAATTGTTACCAATGGATCCAAACTGGCTTCAATCAAACTTCTGGCATATCCCAGCTCTTTAAAATTCATACAATCTGATTGAAATTTTATAGCTCTTCAATAGGATTTCTTTTCCTATCCTTTAGCTGTTTAAAATGTGTAGGACTAAGACCAGTTACTTTTTTGAATTGATTAGAAAGGTGTGCTACACTACTATAATGCATTTTCCAAGCTATTTCTGTAATGTTCAACTCATTGTAAATAATCAATTCTTTAATTTTCTCAACCTTATTAGAAATAATGTATTGCTCAATGGTTGTTCCCTGAACTTCAGAAAACAGATTAGACATATAAGTATAATCTAATTGCAGTTTTTCACTTAAATAATCGGAAAAATTAATTAATAAAGCCTCCTCAGAATAGTGCACCATATGAATAACCACATTCTTTATCCGCTCAATTAACACCGAACGTTTGTCATCCATCAATTCTAGCCCAGACAATAACAATTTGGTTTTTAGTTCTTCTCTTTGACTCAAATTGAGGGTTTCCATTAATTCCACTTCCCCCAATTCTACAATGATAAAATGCAAACCCATTTCTCTTAATGCGTCCCTAGCTGCATTCTTGCAACTAGTACTCACCATGTATTTGATATATAATTTCAAAAGGACTTTACTGTTTGTGTAAAGTTCCATGCATTCAGAGGCCTAAATGTTTCACAATTCAACCTAAAAATTGTAAAATTCACTGTTTGGGAGCATTATTTAACCAATGCTGTCTTTTAGAGGATGGGGCTGTTTCACTTTCTGCTTCAATTTCTTTTGTCTTAACTCTTCTTGTTTAATAAGTTCAGCCTGTTTTTTTGTCTCTTCTCGCTTTTTTTTGTTAAAGTATCCTTTGAGTAAGAAATTAGTTTTTGCTGCTTCCATATTCTCACTTAAGCCCTTGGATCCAGTTTTAAGATTGGTCATTGTGCTATCCAATGAATTGGCAAAATCTTCATCGCTTACCAATTTTGACAATGCACTATTCCCATGATTCATTTTCCATGTAAACTGAGCAAATTCTTTTGAACTTTTTTCTAGGTTAAGTATAGTACCCTTAATACTTTCTGAAAATTGTTCATCTGATATTAATTTTGACAACGCACCTTTTCCATTATTCATTTTATATGTAAATCCTGCCAGTTGATCAGTGATGATGGTAGCATTGTCTACGCTTTTTTTCAAACTAGCAATAATATCCTGCATTTCAACAGCTTCAATAGAACCAATCATTGACCCTTCTTTTACTAATGCCGCATTAGCATTTCCTGGATTAATAGTCAAAACCTTGTCTCCCATTAGTCCATCTGATCCTATACTTGCTATTGAATTTATTCTTAAAAATGGTTTAGCGTTATCCTTGATAATTAAATAAACCATTACTGAACTATCAGTGATCAAAGCAATTTCATCTACTGTACCAATATTAATTCCAGCAAAACGTACATTATTACCTTCTTTTAAACCACTTACAGATCTAAATACTGTTTTTAACTGAAAAGTATTTCCAAACAAGTTTTTTTGTATTCCAATCAAGTAAACGGCTATTACCAAAATGCCTAGCCCTATGGCAACAAACATGCCCAGTTTCCAAACATATCCGGTATTTTCTTTCATTTGATATTATTTCTAGTCTATAAAAAAATCTTGTACCCAGGGTAATTCAGCATTAGACACTTGCTCATAAGTACCCTGAAATCCAATTGCTCCTTTATTCAATAAAGCCACACTATTCCCAGTTCTTTTAGCACATGCTAGGTCATGAGTGATAATAATAGAACTGCTACTATATTCTGCTTGAATTTTTAACATTAACTCACTAATCTCCCTTGAAGTAATGGTATCTAATCCTGTTGTTGGTTCATCGTAGAGCATTATCTCAGGCTTCAAAATCAGTGTCCTTGCCATGGCAATACGTTTGCGCATTCCTCCTGATAATGCAGATGGCATTTTTTGAATGGCTTCTAACAATCCAACACTTTCTAAAGCTTCCTTAATTCTATTGTTAATCTCTGATTCCGAAAGCTCCGGCGAATGTCTTCTTAATGGGAAGCCCAGGTTTTCTGATACTGTCATTGAATCATAGAGGGCAGCACTTTGAAACAAAAATCCAATTTTTAATCTTGCTTCATTTAGTTCTGAAGCGTTCATGGATACTACATCTTTTCCAAAAACACTTATTGAGCCACTATCAGCTGAAATTAAACCTACCATACATTTAATGGCAACAGATTTACCAGAACCAGATCGCCCAAGCAATACCAGACTTTCCCCTTTTTTAACTTCTAAGTCCAAGTTTTTTAAGACTTGGTTGTCACCAAAAGATTTAGATAGTCCCTGAATAGAGATAACAGGCTCTTCATTAATATGGTTCAACGGTGTTTGCATTAGGTGATTAAATCTGTAATTTGAACCGCCAGCATATCTATAATAAAAATGGAGAGTGATGCAATCACCACTGCTGAATTAGCCGCTCTTCCTACACTTTCTGTTCCACTAGATGCGTTAAAACCTTGATAGCAACCAATCATTCCAATAAAATAGCCAAAAAAACAGGATTTAATAGTAGCTGGAACTATATCAATAAAATCAAGGGATTCAATTACTTTGCTGGCGTAACTAATCAAGCTAACATCTCCCTTAATACTGATTCCTGCATACCCTCCTAAAATTCCTACTAGGTCAGCAAAAAGTACCAATAAGGGTACCATTAAGGTGGTTGCAATAATTCTAGTAACCACTAAATACTTAAAAGGATTAACTGCAGAAACTTCCATAGCATCAATTTGCTCCGTTACTTTCATAGATCCCAGTTCAGCTCCAATACCAGAAGAAATTTTACCGGCACAGATTAAAGCTGTTACCACCGGCGCAATCTCTCTTATCAAAGATGTTCCTACCATACCTGGCAACCATGATTCCGCACCAAATTCTACCAAAGTGGGTCTAGACTGAAGTGTCAAAACTAACCCCATGATAAAACCAGTGATAGACACCAATGGAAGGGATTTCCAACCCATTAAGTAACATTGCTTTAGGGTTTCTTGCCATTCAACTGGAGGCAAAAAAAGCTCCCTGAAAAACCTTAAGTTAAACAGGGTTGCTTTTCCCATTGCCATGAACAATTCCCTCAATTGCTGCATGACAAATGTTTGCTTGGATATTTCTTCCATGTCAAGTAAGGTTATTCATAACCGCTTTTGATAACGGTTTGAACCAATTTAAATCGGCCATTTGGCCTAATTAAGTTTGATGCGTGCGCAGGAATTACAATAGAATCACCCGTTTTTAGTAAATGGGATTGACCATTGATTACAATATCTGCTTGCCCTTCAATCACTTGGATAAAACTATCAAATGGTGTGGTTTTTTCAGTTAAGCCCTCACCGCTGTCAAAAGACATCACACTGATATTGCCAGTTGTTTTCTTTAGAATGGTTTTAATAACCACCGAATTGGGGATATACTCAATAATTTCCACTGTAATATGGATTTTGGATTTCTCCAATTCGCTGTTGTCCATGATTGAAAGATTGCTATGCATTAATTATTATGTTTCACCGTAAAATCTTTCAATGCTGTTCCAAGACCATCCAAGTCATGATTGAATTCCTTTTTAAAGATTTCCCAATCAGTCATAGTTTTACTATAATTGTCAACTTTGGTTTGCAACATTTTGTTTTGCATTTCAAGTGTGTCAACTCTTTTAGCATTCAAATCGTCCATTGGATAACCAGAACGTTTGATCTTTGATTTCAATTCGCTAATGCGGATTTCATTTGTCTTGATCTTGGCTTCAGATTCGTTTTTGAAAATCTTCCATTCCTCTGCATTTGCTGCTTTAATTTCTGCAGCAACCGCTTTGGTTTCTACTTTCTCAAGATTTTCTTTGGCATTGTCTACCTGTATTTGGGCATCATTTACTTTTTGATCGGGAGTTTTGCATCCGTTAAAGGATATACCGCCAATAAGAATGGTGGCAAGGTAGAGTATTGTGATTGGTTGTTTCATTTTATTTTGTTTTTAGTGATTTAATTAATTCCATCTTCCTTTTTGCCATGTTTTTCCACGAGGTCCCTGTTTCCAGTGCCCTTGTTGATAGGTTCTTCCATTTCTTGACTGTTCCCATCTTCCCCTGCCTTGATGATAGGTTCTTGATTGATTACTCCATAGCCAATCACCCTCTATCCAAATATGATTGACACTAGGACGCATAGGGCGTTCATATTCTACATAAGCTGGCTCAATACTAACATATGCTGGGCCACAAGCACTAAAACTGATTATTGCCAAAAGCATGGCAACTAGGTAAATTTTTTTTTCATGATATTAATTTTGTTGGTCAACTATTTGGTCTACTTCAGGAACTAAATCCATATGCAGCACTTTTGCACCTAGATTGGTTAATTCCATTTCACAAAAAATATAAACTTCTTCATCCACCATCCACCCACCTGCCGCTATAATATGATTCCACTCTAACCCCCAATCCTTCCTATTAATCATACCTGTGATTGTAAAACCCGCTCTTTCATTACCCCATGGATCAACAATCAATCCACCAAAATGTACATTTAATGAAATGCGTTTTGTTGTTGCTTTAATGGTTAAATCACCCCATAGGGTATGATTACCGTCTTTGTCAGCTTTTCCAATAGTATGAGATTGAAAAGTAATTTGATGGTGGTGTTCTACATCTAAAAACTCATCCGCTTTTAAATGATTGTCTCTATCCTTGTCACCACTTGAAACAGAATTGGCATCAATCCAAAGATCAATATCCGCCGTGCTAAAATCAGCGCCCTCTGTATGTATACTAGCATCAAAAGTTTTAAAAGACCCTTTTACATGCGAGATCATCAAATGCCTTACCTTGAATCCTATTTCTGAATGTGCTTGGTCAATAGACCATTTGTTATCATTTCCCATGGAGTGTATTTTATTGAATGAATTATTCTTGATACCGTCTAAGAACCCATGCAATTGATTCATGTTCTTCCATCAATCCTGTTAAAAAATCGGCTGTTCCTGCATCATTGATTTTGTCAGCTATTTGCGTAATTGACTTTCTTAAAGACATGACCAAACTTTCATGATCATCTAACAATTCTTTTAGCATTTCTTTTGATGTAGGATATTTTCCGGGAGATTCTTTTAATCTTCCATGCTGAAGAAACTCTTCCATAGTACCAGGCGTTTTTTGGCCTAGCTTTCCCATACGTTCGGCCACTAAATCAATGGCATGTTCCATTTGCTTATACTGAGACTCATAAAGTTTATGCAACTCTAAAAAGCTTTCACCACTAACATTCCAATGAAATTTCCTTGTTTTCACATAAAGTATCATTTCATCAGAAAGTATCTCTGAAAGTAACCCAGTAGATTTTAACAAGTGTTTTTCTGAGATTCCAATATTTGCTTTCATAGTTTCAATTTGTTTGTCTAGGACTTAGTGCATTACTGGTTTTTTGAAAAACTCTCTTACAAAAGCCTGTTGTTGATTTTCGGTCATTTTATCAGCCTGTCTAAGAGAGAAATGAATGTGTGAACAAGCTTTATTTTCACGCAATCTGTTAAACAATTCAACTTTAGCTTCAGTTGGTCCAAAAAGCAACACTTCATCATACGCCTGCATTGCATCACCCAGTTGTTTGTAAAAAGATTCCTGCATTTGATATTCTTTGTGATGCATTAGTTTTTCTCCTTTTTCCAAACTTTCGCCCCGTTGCTCATGGCTAAAACTAGATTCAATGATTTTTAAACTGGGATGATCTAATGAGAACTCCATTAAGTGAGCTTGATGATGATTCATCCAAACCCCCAAACATCTATTGTTTTTCATGATTTGCATTTAGACTAATAAGATTGGTTGCCATGTAAAGTTGGCAATAGATGAGTAGCATTCTATTACAGATAGACGGTTCTCTTTTACAAGATTCACACGTTATCTAAGCCTGTACGTTTCTTGTCTTTAATAGCCTTAAAAAATGAAGGAGTAAGCCCTGTGATTTTTTTGAATTGATGTGAAAGATGTGCAACACTGCTATAATTCATCTTCCAAGCAATTTCGGTCAGGTTTAATTCATTGTAAATAATCAATTCCTTAACGCGCTCTATTTTGTGAATCATCAGATAACGCTCAATAGTGGTTCCTTCTGTTTCTGAAAAAAAATTTGAAAGATAGGTGTAGTCATAAGAAAGTTTCTTGCTAAGGTGTTCGGAAAAATTTACTTCTAAGGGCTCTTCAGAATAATGAACCAACTCAACTACAACCTGTTTGATTTTTTCTATCAATACGGCTTTTTTGTCTTCCATTAATTCTAAACCAGAAGACAATAATACTTTACTTAATGCCTGTTTTTCTATACTGGAAAGGTTTCCAGGAAGATCTACTTGACCTAGTTCTACATAATTATAAACTATACCTAACTTTTCTAATTCGGCTTTCACTACCATTTTACAACGGGCGCTTACCATGTATTTGATATAGATTTTCAATTTCGAGGCTTGAATTGGAGAATTCTAGAACAGAATACCTTGAAAGCTACGCTTAAATCAGCTGTACGCTTCATTTAATTAAAAATTTTTGACGCAAGGAGTTTGCTGACCGCAAACTCCTTGGTGCATCAAAATGGATATGGATCAATACAAGATAAATGCAACTCTTCTATTTGCTTGTCTACCTTTTTCAGTTTTATTTGTCTCAATTGGTTGAGTTTCTCCAAAGCCAATGGCTTCAACTTTATTGCCGTCTACTCCTTTTGAAACCAAATAATCTTTTACAGCATTTGCTCTGTTATTAGATAATTGCATATTAAATTCTTCAGAACCTTTTGAATCTGTATGTCCAGAAAGTTTAAGTCTAAATCCCTTTTGAATTAATAAGCCAGAAAGATTGTCCATGTATCTAAAGGAACGTTGACGAATGGTTGCTTTTCCAAAATCAAATTCTAGGTTAGCAAATGTATCAGAAGCAATTTTTCTATCAGCATCTGTTACAATATAGGTATTCTTAATAATGGTAGTATCTTTTGAAGGCAATACAACCGGCAATGGACAACCCGCACCGTCCACTTGAACACCTTTATCAGTATTAGGACACTTATCAAAATAATCAGAAACACCATCACCATCAGTATCAGTTTTCATACGTTGCATTTCTGAACGCATGGCTTCCATTTCTGCCATTTTTGCTTTATGCTTTTGCTCCATAGCATCAATTTCAGACTGCAATGAATTGTATTTGTCTTTGACTTTTTCTGCTAATGCAGCTGGTGGATTATGTCTAGCCAATTGTGGTTTTCTAGAATTACCAAGTACAAATTCTAAACCAGCATGGGCGTATGAAAACTTATCTCCAATATAAGGTGATTTCAAATAGCCATCAAGATTGTCTGCATCAACATATGCCATAGTATATCCTACATTCAAATTCACTGATTTACCTAAGTTTGCCCTAACACCTAAGCCAAAAGGAAGATAAAATTCTGTAAGACTACCTGTAGGTTTCATATCTACAACTACTCCGGTCTTACTAGTAGTGTGAGGATTGAAATTAATGCCACCTCCACCAACAGAAATATAGGGTTGAATACTGGTATGTAATTGAGACCAATTGATATTTCCCATATTAAATACCAAACTTAAACTACTTGCCCAATTAATATTGGTTTCAAAAGAAGCAAGATCGCTCACTGGTGGAGCACCAGCCCAAAGTTTGTCATTGTTTCCTTTTAGCGTACCTCTTATAACATCCAATTGAAAACCAATAGTATGAGACGCCTGGTATTTGATATATACACCATAACCTAGTTGGGGCACCCACTTGGAAAAATCATTTTTTCCACCAGCGGCTGAAAATGGAGCTAACATTCCGGCATTTAGTCCAATGGACCAGGTTCTGAAAACTTTAGCTCCAGAAAATAGTTCCGGGTTTTCAACTGTTGAACTACTTGGAATTTCTTGTGAAAAAGCATACATGGATGTTGCTAACATCAAGTATACTATTAGAATTGTTTTGTTGTATCTTTTTTTCATAAATCAGTTTTATATATTTAGTTGCTAGTCTTTACCATTTCCTTTCTTCTTATCATTTCCTCTTTTATTTTCATCATCTCTTTTATTACCATCTCCGCGTCTATTGTCATTTCTTCTTCTATTCTCATTCCATTGTTCTCTACTTTTTTTCTGTTCTTGTCTTTGCCATTCTCTGTGTTCAGGATGTCCTTTTGATTCAAAATACTTACGCTCTCGGCTATCTCTAATAATTGGCTGACTTCTATCTCCCTTGTAATTAGCGTATTGTTGTTTGTAGTAGTTATTTCTTAAATAGGGTCTTGATTCATTGATTACCACTTTATGACCGCTATAAATGTTATAGTTTCTTGCCCTATAGGGTAAACTTGAAGAAAAACGCCATCTGCCAGATTGCAGATAAATATATTGGCGTTGGGATACGTTGTAATAAACATCAATGTCAGGCATATAATAATACTCCGCATAATCATATCCAACTGGCCCCCAAACAGGTTGATTTCCTATGTTAAAGCTGATTCCAAACTTGATTTGCGCTTCTGAATTAGAGGGTATCATCCATCCAATCAGTAAAAAACTAAAAATCAATAATATTTTCATGTTCTATTTTTAAAGGTTCATTTGATGTCTGCAAAACTGGTTCAAACAGACTTGTCTATTGTTACATAGGGGGGTCATTAAATTGTATAGTTTACTGATTGTAATAGAAAACTGCCATTGCGGCTACTAGAATAATTTTACTTGTATTAAAGCATCTTATTTCATACATTTATATAACCCAATTGTCTCTCCCCCCGCAGATTGGTCCGCCAGATCATTTTCAATACATGAGTGAAGCAAACAAAACTTTCACACTAGAAAGCAACCTTAGCCAAGAATCTATTTTGGCTTACCATTTAGATAATGGTCCTTTTGCTATTATTGAATGGGATATGGATTTTAGAATTACAAGATGGTCTCAAAAAGCTGAAAAGATCTTTGGATGGAGCTCAGAAGAAGTAATAGGTTTACATTTTAATGAATTTTCCTTTTTACCAGAAAAGGAAGCCGAGCGAATTCAAGATGATATTGATCAAATTATCCAGGGTCATTTAACTGTTTTAGCTATAGAAAACAAAAACCGTCATAAAAACGGGACTATCCTTCATTGTAAATGGCATAATTCTATTTTAAGAAGTAGTAATGGTAAAATGCGCTCTGTTTTCTCTATGGTAGAAGACATTAGTGAACTAAAAAAAATTCAAGAAAATCTTAGAAAAAGTGAAGAGCGATACCAATTAACATTGGCAGGCTCCAAAGACGGTATTTGGGAATGGGATATTGAAAATGATATGGCTTATTTTTCAAATCGCTGTCAAGAAATGGTTGGTGAACAATTTGATACTAGAATTTCAGGTATGGAAGCTTTTGTAAATTACGTGCACCCTGATGATATCACTAGTACCATTAATGCATACAAACTCCATTTGTTCCAGCGAAAAGAAATGCAAGCAGAATATCGTTTACGAATTTCTGATGGCAGCTATCGATGGTTTTTGGTTAAAGGTCAGGCTATTTGGAGTAAAGAAGGAAAACCAATTAGAATGATAGGTTCCTTGTCTGATATTCATGAGAAAAAGCAAATGGCAGAGGCACTTGAAAATAGTGAGAATAAATTCAATACTGTAATAGATCATATTACTGACATAGTAAACATGATTGATAAAAAGGGAATTATTAAATATACCAATCAATCAGTAGAAGGAATATTAGGTTATCAGCCAGAAGAACTCTTGGGGATTCATTTTTTAACTTTGGTTCATCCAGATGATCAAATACGTCTTTCAGAAAGGTTTCAGTTTCAACTCAACAGCAAAGGCCCTGGTACTTTAATTCAATTTAGTTTAAGGGCTAAAGATGGCTCTTATGTTCCTTTTGAAGGCATTGGAAATGTTCAACTACACCATCCTGCCTTGCAGTCTATTATCATGATTTCAAGGGATATTACCCTAAGAAAAAAAGCAGAAGAACTTATTATTGCCAGCGAAGAGAAGTTCAGGTCTCTGGTTCATAATATTAGTGATATTATTACCATTATAAGCGCAAATGGAGAAATCTTGTACCAGAGCGCATCGGCAAGACAGATTATGGGCTACGAAGAAAATGGCCTAAAAAAGCGCAACATCATGGAAGTGGTGCATCCAGATGATCTTCAATTGGTCATGTTTACTTTTCAAAATTTGGTACAAACTGGAGGAATTACTGAGTTAATCGAATTCAGACTCTTAAATAACGATGGTAAATATTTTTATATTGAAGCACAAGCTACCAATCAATTAAATAATCCAAGTATTGCAGGCATTGTAGTTACTTCCAGGGATGTCTCTTCTAGAAAAAAAGCCGAGGCTGAAAAACAATTCTTCATTCAAGAACTTACCAAAAACAATGCTGATTTAAAACAGTTCTCCTATATAGTTTCGCATAATCTCAGGAGCCCTTTAACCAACTTGATTTCCATGACCAATTTATTGGACATGACTACCATCCATGATGAGCGAAGTCTAAAGCTACTACATGGCTTCAAAACCACGACCACAAGGTTAAACGATACTCTAAATGATCTAATTCATATTCTTCTGGTTAAGAATAATACTAATATTGATATTCATCAATTAGATTTCCAAGAAGTACTTGATCAAGTAACTCAATCTATTGCTGCAATAATGGAGGCAACTGGTATTATAGTAGATGTTGATTTTTCAAGTGCCCCAAAAGTTAAGTTTAATCACTCCTATTTGGAAAGTATTTTTCAAAATCTAATTACCAATAGTATTAGATACAGGAGTCCAAATAGGATCCCAAAAATTCAAATTAGTAGTTTTAGAAATCAAAAAGACATACATTTTGTGTACAGTGACAATGGAATTGGTTTTGACATGGCGCTTGTAAAAGACAAAATTTTTGGATTACATCAAAAATTTCACCACCACCCCGAAAGCAGGGGAATTGGCTTATATTTGATTCATGCTCAAATCACCTCCCTAGGAGGAAGTATCAGTGTAAATAGCCAAGTGGATGTGGGTACAACATTTAGCATTGTTTTTAAACCATAATAACATGATTCCCCTAGTAATGTGTATTGATGATGACTCCATGGTTCAAATGTTGAGTGAAATAATTTTTACAGACCATCAATTTTGTAAGGAAATTGTAAAAGCACCTGACGGAAGTTCCGCCTTAGCGTATTTCTGTGAGCAATCAAAATTGGAAAGCAAGGATCAACAAATTCCACGCTTGGTTTTTTTGGATATTAGTATGCCTATTTCTGATGGCTGGGACTTTTTGGATAAGTATAGTAAGAATTTTCCCGATTTACAACCACAGTCAAAAATCATTGTACTTTCTTCTGCTATTCATCCTGAAGAAGTAGAAATGGCTAGTGCGCATCCCCTAGTCTATAAATATATATCTAAGCCCTTGGAACCAAAACATATTATGGAACTAAAGCATAACCCAGATTTTAGCCATTTTTTTGCTGCTAATTAAGCTTTATGGGTGATTGATTATATTTGCACCCATGTCACAGAAACCAACCCTGCATACCTTATTATCTCCAAAGCTGTTGAATCTTTACGATGTGAGCAATAGCGTTGTTGTTATCATTGATGTTTTTAGAGCTACATCCACTATTGCCACTGCCTTGTACAATGGTGCTAGCAGAATTATTCCAGTAGCAGAAGTACAACAGTGTATTGAAATAGGAAAAAAAGTTGGGGGCATTACAGCAGGTGAGCGGGATGGCAAAGTAATTGAAGGTTTATCTCATGGCAATTCTCCTGCAGAATATCCTCGAGCGTTCATCAATGGTAAGACCTTGGTGCTTACCACTACCAATGGCACTAAATTACTACATATGGCACTTAATAATGGTGCTTCAGAAATTATTACTGGTAGTTTCCCCAACCTGTCTGCTGTTTGTGAATACCTAGTGGAATCAAAAAACAATGTAATTCTAGGTTGCTCAGCTTGGAAAGACCGGGTTAACTTAGAAGATAGTCTTTTTGCAGGCGCCGTCATCAATAGAATTCAAGATCATTTTACCATTCATTGTGATAGTTCTTTAATGGCAGCTGAATTATATGAGTCTAAAAAAGATAGCATGACCAATTTTATCCAAAAAACTACCCATTGGCACCGATTGGCAGCATATGGATTAGAAAAGGATTTGGAATATTGTGTGACTCCAGACCAAGCCAATATCCTGCCAATTTACAGAAATGGGGACCTAGTTGCCAAATAGTATCTATTTAACCAACAAATCATCCACATTCCTTTCATTTTTGTGCTAAAAGCCATTTGCTTTTCTTTAGTTTTGCAAATTGCCCTTTTCAAAACGTGGGCCCTCTTGAAAAACCATGGCACTACCATACCTTGTCAAGCATATTTACAATAGCGGCACTGAAGAAGTAATCCGTAGAGGCAAGAAAATTCATGCATTAGGCAATGTTGAATTGCTGGAATATGATGACCTAATGGGAACTGTCATATTCCGTGTAAAGGATGATGGATATGCAACTTTTTACAAAGTACATATTACCCAATTCAAGGATCCCAAGACTTTATCCCTTAGATGTACTTGTCCTTATAATCTCTCAGAAATTTGTAGACACAAAGCAGGTGCTTTGTTTCATTTGCAAGACTTGTTAGACAAGAACCTACTTGGAGATAAGGAAACTGTCTATCAACAAAGTCATACTGTTGTTAAGATGAAACAATTAGACCTTAAGCTGATTAGACTCTTGACCAAACAAGAAAACTTTGAAAAAGCTGAAACTTATCTACGCACGGCAAAAGCTACTATTTTAGAAGCAAAAGACGAGCGGGTATTGGCCACCATGGATATGGATGGAACTGCACACAAAGTGCTGATTCAAAAAAATGAGGAAAGGAATTTTGATACCAGCTGCGCTTGTGACTCAGACTCTGAGCATCCCTTATGCGTACACAAGAGTGTAGTTTTGCTTCAATTACTACAGCAATCTGGCGCCAATTATTTTGATAGCATTCGAAACTGGGATAAAGAGAAAAACAAATTATTAGCCTTGTATGGTTATTCGCTGAGCGATGACTTGAAAGGAAAATTTGAGTTTACCTATACAGATAATAAACCTTTTTTAAGGGTATTA
>CALRXZ020000095.1:0-15827 GCA_943372255.1 Chitinophaga pinensis | reverse complement strand
TTTCAGAAACTATATAGTCTAAGTTAATACGGGTATTGATCCTTGTTAAGCTAGTACCAATGGTAGTACCCGTTTGATTAAAATAACCCAATGAAGCAAAATACCTGGCTTTTTGTCCACCACCCGTAATAGATAAGTTATGGTCTTGTGCGTATCCAATTTGGGTAATGGCACCTATCCAATCTGTATTCTGACCATAGTTATTATAATTGTATGGATCATTAGGATCGTAGGCAAATTCTTTAACTGTTTGTGTATTCAAAGGCGTACCAGTACGGTTCATCACTTCTTCCGGAATCAGATTGGAATACTGATCACCATTCAACATAGGAATGGTAGCTGGTTGTTGAGAACGGATACCTTTAAATGAATAGTTCAGGGTAGGCTTACCAATGATACCACGTTTGGTACTGATTAATAAAACTCCGTTAGCGGCTCTTGAACCCCACATTGCGGTAGCGGCGGCATCTTTTAACACCACAATCTCTTTAATATCTGCTGGCGCGATGTTTAATAACTGCGCATATCCTTGGTCATCTGCTGTACCAAAGTTAAAGTCAGACGGAATGGCTGTTTCATAAGGCATACCATCTACTACTATCAATGGATTGGTTCCAGCATTAATAGAAGAAGTACCACGAATACGTATACTCATACCTGCTCCGGGATCTCCAGAAGTAGAAGTAATATCTACCCCAGATAAACGTCCTTGTAATGCTTGGTCAATAGAAGCAGCTCCAAGTTCTTCAAGATCTTTTGCCTGTATTTTAACCGTAGCAATGGTCAGGTTTTTATCAGCAATAGAAAGGTTACCATTATCGGTTCTTCTACCCCCAACTACCACAACGTCATTCAAAGAGTTGGCGGTATTGGCTTCAATAGCCATGTTCAAAGTGGTTCTACCTTTTAAGTCTAGTTCCTCTGTTTTATAACCAATATAAGAGATAGACACTTTGTGGTTGGGATTAGAAATTTTGAGGGCGTAGTTACCATCAATATCGGTAGTAACACCCCTTACAATCCTACCATCTTTATCCACTTCTGCAACAGATACGTGGGCAATAGGAGACTTGTCTTTTTTATCTGTGATCTTTCCCCTCAATACTTGAGCAGCGGGTGCATCCTGTGCAAATACCGGTTGAAAGCAGGCTGCTAGCAAGGGTAGGAACAAGTAACAAACTAATTTTTTCATATGACTTTGTGTAAATGGGAATTAGGTTTTGGGTAACTGTTCGCTTGGTCTAGTTTGGATTGTATCTGATATAGTTATCTATCAAGTGAATCACGCACCTGTCTGCTAGGTTATTGCTATTAGCAATAACAACATTGGAGGTTCTATTAAAATTATCCTTGATTTGCATGCTGTTTAAAGCGCTAGTGATACTTACTTGACCAGCATCTCCACTTACATTTTTGAACAGGGTTTCAAAAGTTCCTGTTTTCTTACCATCAGGAACAACTGTTATTTTGTTCAAAATATGATTGAGAATAAAGTTGTTCACTTTGTCTCTGTCTGCTTGAAGGGTGGGCGCAAAGTTGGGAACACCTGTTGCAACAGTTCCTGGCAACAAACCATCTTTTACCGCTTGAACAATGGCTGCATTGTTGGGAACAAAAGAAGTGTAAAATACGCCTGGTTGAACACCAAGAATAGCCCCAGAAGCAACTGTGAAAATGGTTGCATTTCTTAGGTAAGAAACAAAATTGAAAAACTGAGAAGTTGCTGCAGAAGTACCACCTAATGTCAACAAATTCAAACCAAAATTTCTTACACTAAAGGTGAGCAGGTTATCGGCATAATAAACCCTACCATTGAAAGAGGTTTTGGTAGAACTGGTGTTCACGGTATAAGCACTGTCCTGAGAACCAGCAGAAGAAAATGCTCCATTGTTCCATTTAATATAATCACCAGAAGCGGTTTCAATGATTCCGGTTCCAGTAATATTGTCTAGCTCACCTGTAGTGATGGGAATAATATGGGTACCCAAAATTCTTTGGAGATTATCTCTTGGAACGTTACCTGTAGTAGTGGTACTTGTTCCAGGTGTGGTGTAGGTCCAAGCATTGGCAACCGTACTAAAATCATAACCTCTCCTTTTTAACACCGCATCGCTCATCATAATCATCACGTATTTGATAGAAGGGATGGTAACTGAAAAACGATAGTTTTGATCAAGTGCCCTTGTCATTAATAAGTTGGCAGGATCCAAATAAGCCCTACCATAAACGGTTCTAAATACATTGGGTTCTTGTACTTTATTGGAACCATAGAAGAAGCCATTGCTCAATACTTTCTTTTCTATTATGTCAGAAGTGGAATTAATAGTTGGGGCTTCTCCTTGTGCATTATTGGTCACAGCAAATTTACTTGGCCACATAGCAGTCTGCCACATATGTGCGTTTACAAAGTCTTGAATGATTTGTGTGGGGAGCGCATCCAAAGAACTATATCTTTCTAACAATACATTTTGAATATAATTTAATGTAGCTGTATTGTTGGGTGCTATCATGGTAAAGGCATTTGACTGACCATCATTATCCTGCGCCTTTAAAAAGTTTTCGTTGTTGGGGGAGAAAGCAGTGGTTGGTGCAAATTGTTTGATGAAAACAGGATCGTTCTTACCAGTTAATAATTTATAACGATTAGTTGCGTCTGCATTGCTTACAAATGATACAATGTATTTGTCTAAGAGTTTTTTAAACTCCGTGTATTGAGCCGTTGTTTTTAAGTGTTGGTCAATACTTTTGGCTGGAAGAATTACCTTGTCAATCTCGTGGATATATCCGTTTTCTGCTACATAGTCAGATTTTAGAACAGCTGCATCCATTACATTAAAACCAGAGAAACTACTATTAGGATAGAAATAAGTATAATCAGATGTAGGAAGACTTTTGGCAGTAAAATAGACATCGGTAAAATAGCTAATGTATTTATTGTTATTGTCATTATTGACAAAACTGTTATTTCTATTTGAACCCAAAGCTTTTACTACTGTGCCCGTTTTGGTGGTATCGTCATAAAAACTATTGTAATTAGCGGTTCTTCTGCGGAAGCTATTGTTGGGAATCCATCCTGTGTTAGCTTGGTAGTCATTTAACCTAGCTTTTGTAAAAGCGTTGTAGGCCAAAGCATAAGTGACAATACCTTGTGCAGTAGCAGAATCCAATTTATCAATTCCTGAGATTCCTTGTTCTGCAAAAAATTTCTGGAAAGCCGCGTCATTAGGAGCAAACATGGTCCAATAACCAGAAGCCCCTAGGATATTTTTATATCCGGCCTTGTCTATACAGGCAAGCAGGGTATTAAAATTCCCTTTTTGTTGTAAAACTTGGTAAATAGGTTGAGCCAGGGTATCTGGTCTACCATAAAATTCATCAAATGCCTTTTTCTTACATCCAGTACCAACAATGGACAAAAGGGTCACGATGACAAGAACGGAACTTAGAACTCTTCTCATAACAGTAGCTGTCGTTTGTGTTTATCTTACCGGTGTCTTGGGTAAAACACCGTCCAATTTTTAAATGACAACTTAATAGGTTCCGGCCGTATGGGGAATTGCATGAAAATCTCAAGCGGAGCAGATATGGACTTTATGGCAATCGACAAGCAGCTAGTACAACCTTTTAAGTTGTATTTAAGCCCAAATTAACAATTGTCAGTTTTACATCTATCCTGTTGCGTCCTGTTAGCTACTTAATATTTTATTTTAAGAACTGGTCATAAATGAAAGGGCCACCGGTTATTAGCCGGCAGCCGCTTTTGTTAAAACCTCGGGGGGAATGGTTAAGGGTTATTTTTATTTATCCAATTGTTGCACAATGGCTTTTACATTCTTTTCTATCTCTTTGTCTGTCAATCTTCTAGAATCAGTCTCCATGGTGGTCCAGCCCTGCCAGATGGTTTTATCAGACTGGGCATCTAAAAGGGTCACCGTAAGGGTATGTTCCTGAACGGTTTGAACATTGTTCTGGAATCCCATTAGGGTAGAAGGATAGTAAACCGGAATCCATCTTCTACTATATGGACTATACAAATACCTGTATTGGGGGTCAGAATAAACGGGAGTTCGCTGGTTGCGCTTCTCTTTTTCTACGTCAATCTCATACACCAATAAAACATCTGGGTTTTTCTGGCTCAATCGCCAGCCAGTAGCTTGAAGATTCTTGTCAATGCTTTCCTTGATTTTCCTATCAACCAAGTCATTTGATTTAGACAATGGTTTTCCAGTATCTTTTGAACTTGGATCAACCCAAGCATAGGTTCTTATTTTTTTAAAATCTACTGAATCGTCTTTTTGTACCCTTGCGATGGTTCCGCAACTGGTTAAGAAGATCAAGACACTGACCAAGGTCAATAATCCAAACTGCTTTTTCATATCTTAACTGTTTAGGTTTAGTAATCTTATTTACTATACCTATCCAATCAGCGTGCCAACAAGTCTTAAATGAAACCTAAAGAAAACACAAAACTAAAAAAACAATTGATTATCAGGGTCTTACAATGTTGTAAATATCAACCTGTGGAGAAAGATACTGGCCATTTAGCTTCTGGCCGGAGATTTTAAAAACCAGATTCAGCCCCTTCACTACCTTGCCAAAAGCGGCATAACCTTGCCTATCCTCGCAGTTTTCACCGCCAAAATCCAGACCGGGTTGATTACCAATGACTATAAAAAATTCTGTGCCGGCGGTGCCGGGGGCGGCTCTAGCTAGGGAAATAACCCCTTCTGTATGTAAAATGCCCGTTTCCTTGGTACTCTCATGCGGGATACCCTTAACGGAAACCGCTTTTTTATAGTTGGTTTTCCAGATACCACCCTGAATTAGCTCAGTTTTTGGGGCATTGGATGGTTGGTTTTCCATATTGAGGGCTCTATAAAAACCACTATTGAAATAGAAGCCTGAATCTACATAAGACAGAAAAGCTGCAACGGTTTTTGGGGCTTTTTTTGGATAAAGCTCTAATTCAATCTCACCATACTTGGTTTGAATAAGCACGTGCGGGTTCTCATAAACGGGTTTGGGCTTACAACCTAGGAAAAGGGCAAAAAGGATGATAATGGAATAACGGGTGCTCATGGTATTATTTCAAACAGAAAAAATTGGGTGGTTTCAAAGAGTTGAAAATTATTGTCAGCAACCATGACCAAGGTTTTATGACCATTGGGTAGGGTGGGACCAAAACACATACCCTCTACATTGTCTACATGGACACCCAAGGAATCCATGTTTAATAATAATTTCTTGGTCAAGGGTTTTGCCGGTGGCGATGCTATCAGAGAAGCATTTTTACTTATGTCTTCAGCGTCGCTAAGGTCTATTTCAAAAATCTTGATGGTACATGGCAGTCTTCCGGTAGAAAAAGAACGCTCCATGACCAGGAGTTTGTTGTTTCCAATGGCATAGATATCGGGCACCCCGTTAATTTTAAAAGCCGTTGCCGGTGTAGCAGGATAGGCCACCGGATCCAATAAATACGCAAACTGTGCAGTATTCTTGTTAGACTTGAGATCATATTGGTAGATGCGGATCCATGCCTTATTTGGAGTTAAATCGGCCCTTGGCCCGTCTTCATATAAGGGCTCTTCTACATTTACATACAGGGTTTTGAAACCCTTATCAAATGTCATTCCCTCCAGCACACCGTTTTGTCTGGGACCTTTTTCTGTGGCATGCATGAGCAGGTTTTCCGGAAGCGGAAGGGTATCTAGATACTGACCATTCAAGCTCATCCGGGTAATGGCAGGATTGGCCAAGATTATTTCTTTGTCTCGGATAATTCTTTCCCCCTCACTGGTCCAAACCAATTGGTTCTTAGAAGCATCATAGCGAATAGATTCTGGGTCTGGCGTTTTGGCGGGGTCTTCTTTGGAAGAAGGATAGGGCTTCCCGTTCGCTTGCAACAAAGACTGAACACTCAACCACTTCACCGAGTCAATGCCAGACTTACCCAATGCTAGTTTTACGGTATAAAATCGGGCGGGATTGATTGCGGACCTATCGTCACAGATCAGAAAATACCGATCATTTTGGGCATCATAGTCAATACCAGAAAGCCCACCAATGGTGGTGCCCATAAAGGGCTTGTTATGCTCCACGTTATAATGACCCAATAGCTTTAACTGGCCAATATTGGATTCAACTGGGGCAGTAGCTTTTCTGGTGGCACAGGATACCAACAATACAAGGGCTAATAAACCAAGACCTATTTTTTTCATACAATCCTATTGGGTAATGGTCAACAAATGAGCTGCCAATTGTTTGATTTGGGAAGCAGCAATTTGAATTTGCTCTTGGGCTTCTTTCCAATCTCTTTGTTCAATAGCTTCTCTAATTCCGGGCATGGTTTTCACGCCATATCCTGTATAAAAACCTGGAGCATAGATGGTATGTTTGAACCAAGACCTTCTAGGCAAACCGTTGGCAGACAACAATTGTTGCTCGGCGCGATATAAGCCAGCATTGGCTTTCTCGCTAAGCGTGCCCGTTTTAGCTACCCATTGATTCAGGGTTTTAGAAGCGTTTTCTAATTCAGCAACAGCGTTTTGAACAGGAGAAAAATCTAGAAAAGGCACCGCAGGTTTGATTTTTGGAAGCTGTTCTTTTTCCGTTGGGTCTGCAGCCAACAGATAGGCTTTGCTATTGATGACTTCGTTTTCAATTTGGGTATTTTCGCGCAGTTGATCTGTGGTACTACTCAATTCTTTGATATAACCAGCAATGGTTTTTTGCAGGCTGGCAAAATTGAAAGGAAGTTTTTCTGCATCGGCCATGCGCAGAACAATTCTACCATTTACCTGACCCAATGCTACGCCATAATTAAAACCAGGGTCTTTGAATCGGCTATAATGATCATAGCTATCATAAATGCTATGGTATTCGCCACCGGGGTCTTCTCCACCAAATCCAATATTCAAAGCAGGGATTCCCAAGTGTTGGATAAAGGATGAATAGTCAGAACCAGAACCCATGGCACCCAAGTGCAGTTCTTTTTCCATCATAGCTGCTTGCTTGGCTTTTGGTGTTGAGGCAGAAGCTACATCTTGTGCTTTTTTTCTGTCAAAAACACTAACACCGGTTTGTGGGTCCCTTACAGATTTTGCTGCTTCAAATACAAAGGATTCCAAAGCATGGGAACCTTCAGCGCCTAAGAAACCCCTTCCATTACTATCGGAGTTCAGATAGACCACAACTTTCTCTTGTAATTCTGCAGCATGGTCTTCTACCCATTCTGTAGAACCCATCAAACCCTGCTCTTCACCATCCCAAGCGCAATAAACCAGGGTGCGTTTTGGTTTCCAGCCCGTTTTTAATAGTTCTCCAATGGCACGTGCTTCTTCAAGTTCAGCCGCCATCCCGCTCACGGGATCATTGGCGCCATTTACCCAAGCATCGTGGTGGTTGCCACGCAAAACCCATTGGTCAGGGTAGGTAGATCCCTTGATTTTGGCAATCACATTATAAGCAGGAACCGTGTTCCAGTTAAAATCAACTTTTAAGTGAACTTTGGTTTTACCAGGACCCACATGATAGGTAAAGGGCAGACCACCCCTCCAATCTTCGGGAGCCACAGGACCTTCTAAAGCTTCTAACAAAGGCTTAGCGTCATGATAGCTGATGGGTAAAACAGGAATTTTTAGCAAATTAGGAGCAGACAAACGGTCCAGTCTTTTTGCGTTGGGGGTAGAACCAATATTGGGAGTCAGAGGGTCTCCTGGATAAATTACCATATCCATAATGGAACCCCTTTGCACCCCATATTCGTTTTTGAATGCGCCTTTTGGATATACATCGCCCGCGCCATAACCATCATCCTTGGGGTCAGAATAAATAATACAACCAACTGCGCCATGTTCTTGGGCAATTTTGGGTTTGATTCCCCTCCAAGAGCGGCCATATTTGGCAATCACAATTTTGCCCTTTACGTCAATGCCCAGTTTTTCTAAAGTTTCATAATCAGAAGGAACACCGTAGTTCACAAACACTAATTCAGCCGTAACATCGCCATCGGCACTCCAACAATTATAGGTAGGTAATTGACCTTCTTGGTTAGAAGTACCGTCTTCTTTTAAAGCAGGCTCTTTTAATAAGGCTTTGAAAACCCCAGGAGACGTCATTTCCAGGACCCTTGTTTTGGGTGTGGGAAACAAGACCTGGTAGGTTTCTATTTGAGCGTCCCAACCATATTGTTTGAACTGAGCCAGAATATTCTCTGCCACTGCTTTGCTTCCAGGTGATCCCAAATGATGGGGTATGGCAGACATGTCTTTGATATTCTTGCCAATACGCTCTGCACTTAGTCCGGCATCAAACTGTTGTTCCAATTGTTTTCTCTGGGCAGCATCCGATTCTTGTTTGGAAACACTGTTGACTCTAGGGATAGGATTGGGTGCTGTCTGTGCAAAAGCATTAAGGCTAAGCAATCCGCCGCTTAAGATTAGGCTAAGGGTTCTGTAAGACTTGTTCATCTGGTTCTATTACTATTATTTGAAAAGACTGGGGTGTTCTTTGTTCCATTGAGTGGCGTTCTGATAGGCTTTTGCAACGGTGATGATGCTTGCCTCGTCATATAATTTTCCAATTAAGGTAATACTTCTTGGTAATTGCTGGGCATTATAACCAATGGGAAAACAAATGGCGGGGTGACCCGTGAGGTTGGTAATGGCTGATTGATTACCCCAATTGTTGGGACAAATAATGGCGTCATATTGCTCCACTATTTTATTAACCGCTTGCATGAGTAGGTAGCGTTGACGGTTGGCGTTGATATATTCTACTGCTGGCATGAGCCGCGCAATTCTAAAACTATTGGGCCAGTCAAACTTGGTTTGACGGGTCATTTCATCATCAACACCATTTCGGGTAAACTCGTCAAATGCCGCGGCACATTCCGCGCTGATGACTACGTCCATGATATTATAATTGTACAATCCGCTATCTGGGAAATTGACGGGAATCAGATCTACCCCAAGTTTGCGATAAGTATCTAATACCTTCCACTCGTTCCTAGAAGTATCAGTGATTTTGTCATAATAGTTTTTGGCATAGGCAATTTTTTTGCCTTTTAGACTAGCTGCAGGACTATAATTAAAGGGCATGTTTACTGCAGACTGGTCCTTTCCATCGGTTCCGTGAATTGCGGCAAAAACCATAGCAGCGTCCTGAGCGCTTCTGCAAATGGGACCAATTTTGTCTAGACTCCAGCTTAGGGTCATGGCGCCTGAGCGGCTAATGCTTCCAAATGTGGGTCTAAGTCCTGTGGCGCCACAAGTAGCAGATGGAGAAGTAATAGAACCCCATGTTTCTGTGCCAATGGCAAAGGGGATTAGTCCAGCGGTGGTGGCCGATGCAGATCCGGCTGAGGAACCTGAAGATCCGTTTTTCAGATTCCAAGGATTTTTGGTACGGCCTCCAAACCAATAATCGCCCATGGCTAATGCACCCATGGTAAATTTGGCTATCAATACGGCTCCGGCTTCTTTAAGTTTGGTATAAACAAAAGCGTCTTCTTCAATCACTTGGTCTTTATATGGAGCAGCGCCCCAGGTAGTCTTGGTACCCTTTACAGCAAACAGGTCTTTTAAACCATAGGGGATTCCGTGTAGCGGTCCGCGATATTTTCCTTTGGCAATTTCCACGTCAGCGGCCCGGGCTTGCTGCATGGCTAGTTCCTCTGTTAGGCTTACCACACATTGCAGGGTATCGCTGTATTTTTTTAAACGCGCTATAAAAAATTGGGTCAGTTGTACGGAGCTGATTTTTTTGTTTTTGATCAGGGAAGCCAAATCTTCTACTGAATAAAAAGCCAGGTCTTGTGCGTTTTTAGGTAGAGAAACAGAGGCAGCAAGATTCCAAACAATGGGCTCTTGCTTGCTGGCAAATTTCATTCCCGGTAGCACGGGGTTTTGCCAAAGACTCATGGGCACGGCATTGTCTAAATGCTGCTTGTGCATAAGTCGATAATTTTCAAAATTCTCCATTACCCCACTGTACATGGTGTCCAGTTCTTTTTGGGTGTAAGAGATGTCTATGATTTTTGCGGCCGATCTAAGGTCGGCAATACGGATACTGTCCTGAGCCATGGAGCATTTTGCTGCTAATAGCGCCAGGCAAAAAAATATTTTTTGCATGGTTCCTAAGATACAATTTTCTGGTCGTGCATCCACAAGAGGAATAATTTATACCCAATGGATAACACAATGGCACCAGTAAACAAACCAATAAAACCCTGTAACAAAAAGCCCCCAATCACACCTAAGAAGATGACTAGCATGGGAACCCTTGCACCCTTACCCAATAATATGGGTTTGAGAATATTGTCTGAAAACATGACCAAGACAAAATAGACCGTCCAAGCGGTAGCAAAAAAATGGTTCTCTTGTGTATAGAGAAAACCAATTACACCAATGATGACCAAACCAGGACCAACTTGAATTATGGACAATACCAATGCACATACCGCCCAGATACCAGCGTGCGGAATACCTGCCATAAAAAATCCAAAGCCAGCTAATAAGGTTTGAATCACCGCCACTCCTAATACTCCTTTTACCACAGAACGAATAGTAGAGGTAGTCAATTGTAAATATTCCTTTCCCTGATTACCCACCATGCGGTTGAAAATGGTTTCCATAGCTGCTTCTGTTCCATTGGTCGCCAACAAAACACCAGCAATGATGATGGAAAAAATCACTTGTAAAAAACTCATTCCTGTTCCAACAATGGCCATGAGAATGGTTTTAGCCACGGTCAATACCTGAGACTGATATTTTTGAAAAATACCAACAACTTGATCAGAGAGATTGTGTAGAAAATCATAGAGCTTATTACCAATTAGCGGCCAGGTCTTGATATTTTCACTAGGATGATCCAAACTAATATTCCCTGATTCTATTTTTTGTTTAAAATCTACAATGGTATCTGTAATGGAGGCCAAGAATAAACCAGCAGGAACAAAGATGAATGCAAGGATGGCCAAAGTGAGTATAACCGATGCTAATACCTTTCTGCCGCCCAATTTTTTTTCCATAAAACTATGAATGGGATAAACCGCTACAGCAATAATGGCCGCCCATAAAACGGGCATGATAAAGGGAGACAATAATTGAAAACAATAAAAGACAAGGAGAAAGAGGGCCGCAAGGCGGATAATAAGTTCTATCAGGTGTTTGCTATTGTTTTGAATGGGATTCTCCATAGGTTGCTTTTATAATATTACGGGAAACTAATTCTTATTCAATTTTACCCAAACATATTCATCCTGCACTTGACCGTTTTTAATGGCGGCTTTTCTTTTAATAGACTCTAAATGAAATCCGTTTTTCCTCAATACTTCCATGCTGGCTTTGTTGTGTGCAAATACACCTGCATAAATTCTGAGTGGATTAAACTGTTGTTCCACATATGCTACAAATAAAGCAAGGGCCTTGCTGGCAATACCTTTTCCCCAGTGTGGTTCACCTACAAAATAACCAATCTCCACCGTTTTTCTATATACATCATCTTGTAAAACCGCACCAATATTGCCCACCACCAAGCCATCTACTAAGATGGCAAAATTTTGTGGGGGCTGTTGTTGGCTAATATGTCCAATCCATTCCAAGGCGTCCATAACAGTATAGGGATTGGGTAAACGGTCCCTTACATTGTTCCAAATATTCCTATTGTTGGCAATTACTGCCAGTGCTTGTGCGTCTTGTTTGCGCCATGGTCTTAATTCCATAAGCTTATTGCTGTTCTTCCTTAACGTCTCTGTTTAGATATCCCGTATAATCGGGTTGGGCAGCCAAATATTCTTCGTGCATAAACGGAGATGTCATGATAAAGTCTGCTGTTGCTCTGTCACAGGCCATGGGAATATTCCAAGCTACACAAAGTCTTAATAAAGCTTTTACATCGCTATCGTGTGGTTGTGCTTCCATTGGATCCCAGAAAAACAACATCACGTCAATTTCTCCCTGAGCAATCATGGCACCTATTTGTTGGTCACCACCCAGTGGTCCACTCAACAATTTTTTTACCGGTCTATCAAGTGCTTCTTCAACCAATTTTCCAGTAGTTCCTGTAGCAAACAATTCATGCTTGGCCAGTTCCACTTTGTTGAATATAGCCCATTCAATTAGGTCTGCTTTTTTATGATCGTGTGCAACAAGTGCAATTCGCTTTCTTTTGCCCAGCATTTTTGTATTAGCCATAATATTATATTGCTGTTATAGCCCTATGAAGTTAATTAGTAATTGAACTCGTTGTATGCATTTTGGTACTGGTTGCTAAATAAGCCAATATTGGATGAAGGCATACAATGAGCATAATTGTTATTGTTGAAACAGAAAAAATTGATAAAATCAGAGCAATGATTAAAAGATAAACTGGATAACATAAAAATAATAGCCCAAACAAAACAGAGTCATAAAAAACAGTATTTTTTGTTTTCTTAGAAACAAAACTGCTTAATAAAACATACAGAGGTAGATTTAAAATCGCTCCAATTTTACCCAAAATCCATTTGATAGTAGATTTGTTGGGATTGAATTTGGGGATAGTAATTAGCTCGTTCATTTTTTTGAACAAAACCTGATTGAAGAATATATAGTTCTTTGCTTCTTCTTGTAGGGGCATTAAATCCTTTTGGTTAAGAAGTTCTCCGGTTTGAATCTGAACCGATTTACCTATTTGATTAAAGGAACTATATCCAATTCCAAGTGGCAGCACTTGAAGCGGAATACCTTCTTTCCAACAGGTAGCCGCAATTCTTGCTGCTCCCTTTTTAAAAGGCTGTAATTGGTGTTTGTTAACACAGATTCCTTCTATGAAAATGAGTACAATTCCATTTTCCTTCAATACGTTTCTACTATTTTCAAATGCAGCCGCATTTAATCCAAGAAACTCTTTTCCCTCGCTCATTCTATAAATCGGGAACATGTGAAGCATTCTTAATAAAACATTGTGCCAGGGTTTGTGAAAAGCGTCGCCCCTTGCTAAAAAGTGGATGGGTTTTTTAAATACCCTTGCAATAATAATTGCGTCAAGAAAACTGTTGGGGTGGTTGGCCGTAATTAATATAGGGCCAGTTAAGTATTGTGCTGTTTTGTTTGAAATCAGGAGTTGCGGACAAAATATAGCAACTGCTAATCTGATAAAAGGTTTGAGTAGTTGGTAGATCAATCTTTTTTGAGCGTTTATATCACAACCTTGGTTTCTATGGAATCTTTATGTTAAGCATGAAAGTAATACCAAATCCCTGACCTGAATTTCTTCCATAAATCAAATAAAAGGCCTGCAAATATGGTGTAACATTTCTACTAATTTTTTTTCCAACCGCAGCAGATACTTTACCTACCATGAAGTCTTTGTTAATATTCAGGTTTGTACTAAATGTTTTGTTATCACTAACTGATGAAATATGATTAAACGCGTATGATACCATATAACCATTGTTTAATTCTTTACCATAGGTAAGGTTTAGTGCGTATTGATTGGGGCCATCCTCATCATCAAAATATCTTGTGTAGTTGGCTTCTCCAATAAAAAACGAGCCTTTTTTTGGACTAAAAGAATAATTTGCTCCTAGTAAAATACCCTTTGAACCATAGCCCATATAAGGTGTTTTTAAATTACTGTACATTGGAACAATCAACAAACCCTTAAGTGTAAAAAATTTCTTCAAATCTTTTGATGGCGTGTGGTAGGCAAGTCCAAACATTACATCGCCTACGCCCGTCTTTGATTCTTTTACAAAAATATTCTTTGTTACAAAATTTGAGATAGGTACATTAAAAACGAAGTCCAAGCTTCTTGTTATGCCCGTAACTCCATAAATACCAAGTGTTGTATAACTAAACTGGTCGCCATTTGCTGAGCTTCTGATTCTTCCAGTTGAATCAAAAAGTCTGTTAGAATGAAAATAGGTAAGGGATGGGGTTAAAATCATCCGTTTTTTACCAACAGGCCAATCTGCTTTTACAATATTAGTAAAGCAAAAAAGTAGTAGAAGGGTTAGTAATTTTTTAATTGCCATATAATCAATTTTTGCTCTTAGCTAGTTTTTCAAAAAACCAAGTGCTTTTAAATGTATTGTGTCTTTCCGGAACCTCGTGCGCTAATTCAGGAAAAATATAGATCTCGCTTTGTTTTATGATATTCAGGTTCATTTTATTATACGCCGCTATGGTTGTTACCGCTGGAGCAAGTGGGTCTAATAAACCAATTCCAAACAATACTGGACATTTTATTTTTGGCATAAAGTTTTGAACTTCAAAATAACTCAGGGATTGTAATAAATCATTTCTTGTAACTGTATTTTCATTTGCTTTTAAGTATTTGTTCATGTATTCTAAAATAAAGCTGTTCTCTCTAATTTGAGGCTCCATTAAAAAGTTTACATGGTAATCACAAAATGTGGGGTTATCAGCAACACAGGTACTTATTGTCTTGTTCAAAAGAGCCGAGGTAATCAGCGCAAATGATCCTCCTTGACTTCCCCCAAAAACAGCAATTCTATTTACATCAATTCCCATGTCTTCATTTGCTATTAGGAAATCAATGGCCCTAATACAATCCATGTAAACTCCACGATAAACATATTTTAAAGGGTCTGTAATGTTTAAAGTGAGTAGTTCTTGTTTTTCTGGATTTATATCCTCGCTATTTTCTTTGTCCGCTCCCCTAACGTTTACTGTAAAGGAAACAAACTCATCAAACATCAGAGGCCTTGCCATTACTTGGTATCCGCCAAAACCTACCAATACAGGAAATTTTCCGCCAATGGTTGTTCGTGGAATGGTTAAAATTCCTCCTATTCTAATATCTCCAAGCGAAGACATTTCAATTTGATAAACCTTAAATTTTTGATTACTTAAATCTTTATCTTCTTGAATTTTATATGCTGGGTTTACTTCAGCTAGCTCTTCCATTGCTGTTCTCCAAAATTGATCAAAATCATCTGGACGGTGAAAGGGTGAGCTTATTCTATCTATATTATAGCCAAATGCATAATGGGTTGTATCGTCGTAAGTAGTGGTATTAATTGAAAATTCTAAATTATATATTCCAGCTTGTCCTGGTGATGGTATTTTTAATTTGAAACTTTTACTACCTTTTTTTGGAAGCTTAACATCAAATATTTTTTCTGAAACTACAGTACCGTTGATTGCTTCTTTTACTTTATATCTAAATGTACCTTCTTGTGCTATTGGATATGTGTTACGTAATTCTAAATTATATTCAATAGGTTCTTTGTTAATAAAGATTCCATCTGAGTTTTTTGGCTTTAATGTGGTCTTAATCTCGCCTTCTATTTCAGAATTATCTGTTTCTACTTCTCTGATTCTCTGCTTTTTTTCAACTACTGGTTTAATAGCAGGATCCTTGAGAATGCTAAAAGTAAATTTAAAATTAAAGACAGATTTTATATTGTTTAATTCAACATTAAATACAATTGTAAAAGTTCCTTCAATTGTGTGTGGAACTACAATAGTTGTAGCCATTTTGCGATTTGCTGGAACATTAACGTCAAAAGACTTTTCTAAAACGGTTGTTCCTTCTGAATCGGTAACAGTATAAGAAACATACCCTACTTGATCAATAGCTATTCCATTTTTTACAGAAAAATCATAGCTTACTTGGGTTCTTTTTGTGAAAACCCCCTTTTGTTTACTAGGTGTAATGGAAACATTCACCTGACCAAAGTGATTTGAAAAATTTGTTTTATTGTAGTTTAAATCAGCAGCCGATACATCATTTTTGCAAATAATGGATAGGATGATAATAAAAAGGACAAATTGCGTTTTCATAAAATACTTTTTATTCAAGAAACAAATACCCGAATC
>CALRXZ020000094.1:0-15852 GCA_943372255.1 Chitinophaga pinensis | reverse complement strand
ACTGCGTCAGGTTTTTACTTAATTATTTTAGTGCAGAGAGGAAGGGATTCGAACCCTCGAAACAGTTTCCCGTTTACACACTTTCCAGGCGTGCTCCTTCAACCACTCGGACACCTCTCTGTAAAATTGGAGTGCAAAAATAGTAGTTTGATATCAGAGACCGAAGATTTTTTCGGCATTGGCGGTGGTGATTTGAGCAATTTCATCCTTGGGAAGCCTTTTTACTTCTGATAATTTATCTAAAACATGGACCAAGTAGCTGCTTTCATTTCTTTTGCCTCTGAATGGTACTGGGGTTAAATAAGGCGCATCGGTTTCCAAGACCAGCCATTCCAAGGGAATTTCTTCTAAGACTTCTGGGAGCCCTGCCTTTTTGTAGGTAAGCACCCCTCCTATTCCTAAATGAAATCCTAGATCAATGATTTGACGAGCAGATTCTACACTGCCACTAAAACAATGGAAAATACCTTTGAGTCCTTTTTTGGCAAAAGGCTTGACTCGATTAATGGTTTCTTGCATGGCATTTCGGGTATGAATCACAATGGGGCGGTTTACATCTAGTGCCCACTGCATTTGAAGATCAAATGCCTCATATTGTTCTTTTTCAAATGTTTTATCCCAATAAAAGTCCAAACCAATTTCTCCAATAGCCACAAAATCTCGTTTGTCTAACCATGATTTTACATGAGCCAATTCTTCTTGCACATTTGCCTTTACATAACAGGGATGTAAACCCATCATGGCTATACAAATACCAGGAAATTTTGTTTCTAGGGCCAACATGCCTTCGGTTTCCGAACTATCAATAGCAGGCAAATAACATTTTGTAACACCCGCTTTAATTGCCCTATCCATCACAGCATCAATATCTTGCGCAAATTCTTCGGAATACAAATGGGTATGTGTGTCTATCAATTTCATGCTGCAAATTTGGGGCTTTAATTGGAAACTACCCTCCTACCAATTGATTGGTATTTAAAGCATTTTTTAAAGTTTTTTTGAGGCTGGTAAAATAAAAAGGAATTGACCACCGTTTAATAGATGCAGCACACTTGAAAGCATCGCAAACAAGAACTGCTGCTGAAAACGGGCAAAACCTTTTTCGCATTACCCCTAATAAGTAATAATAAAAAGATTAACCCTGGCCCAGCCAGTGTTATGACCAGTGTTTTCATAGGGTACGGATTAAAAACGGGCCGGGGTTTCTACCCTGGCCATTTTTTTGCCTAGTAATGAGCCAATTTTTTTTTTCAGAAAATTTATTATTTAGTTGGAATGGCCTCAAACCTGTAGCCCAATTCAGAAAAATGTTTCAAGACTTTTGGAAGTGCAACAGACATTCTATCCCATGCCTTTGTGCTATCGTGAAACACAATAATGGATCCCGGGCCTGCGTGCTTGATCACATTTTGAAAACAAGTCTCTCCGGAGATATTGGTATCAAAGTCTCCACTCAATACATCCCACATGACAATTTTAGAAGACCCAAGACTTATATAGCAATCATTTAATAAGGCTTTTACCTTTGAAATAGCAGAGCGTTTAATGCGTCCATAAGGTGGCCGAAAAAGAGGAGAATGAATCAACTCTGCAGCAGCAGCAACTTCTTGCAAATAAGCAGCCTCAGCATTTTCCCATCCATTCATATGGTGCTGGGTATGATTACCTACTTTATGCCCCTCGTCTAAAATGCGCTGATAAATTTCTGGATGCTTGACAACATTTTTCCCAATGCAAAAAAAACTGGCCTTGGCCTGATAAGATTTTAGTTGATCTAACACAAAATCCGTTGCGCTTTCATGTGGCCCATCGTCAAAACTCAAATAAAGCAGTTTCTCTTGGGTAGGCAATCGCCATAGCAATTGGGGATAGACCCAACGAATCCAAAAAGGTGCTTTAATAAGATACATGCAGTAAAGATAATCTGACCAAAGGATTAAAAATCAAAGACCCTGATATGGACAATGCGGTTTCTATAATAAAAAGCCTTGCCGTGTTTTTCTAGAAAATGCTTTTGAGAAGGCTCTGATTCAATCAAGGGCTTAATAGCGGCTTCCATTTCTTCCTGTTTCATCACTGGCAAAGAACCATGTTGTAATGCTTGCGCGATGGCTGCTTCAAAAATATTGTCTATAGAGAGCAGGGTAAAATTTTGATCTGAGAACAATTCGCAACCAATGATTTTATTACCCGTAATAGAAAGAAAACCCGCATAACTACTATCAGAATATTTGAGCCTTTCTTTAAAATAAGCCAAGTAGATTTTAGCAGAATCAGACAAGATTTGCTGATTGGCTATATAATTAAAACCCTCTGGCAAACCATGACCAACGCCAAATTGCTTTTCAATGGATTTCCAAATCTCAGACTGCCTGCCTGATGCCAACATGGTATTACGCAAAGACAAATCGGCGGAGCCTCCAAATTTAAAAGCCTTGGGCTTTGAATCCCATCTACCCGGTTCTACACAGAACACATTTAAGAATTCTTCCGTGCCGGGTGCCAAAATCTTGGTTTCGGCCACCATTCGGTCTTGTTTACCTCCAGCCAATAAGTCTCCCTCGTTAATGATAATGGCTTGTTTGGAGAGATTTTTAACGGTTAATACGCGAATATCCGCGTCATGATTGCTATAGAATTCAGCTACTTTAATTTTTCCGTGCTGTAGGGCATCCTTCAATGATAGCAAGGGTTTGGCCCCTTCTAACAAGTCTATTTGAGCCCTTCCCATTTGCTTAAACCTAAAGGGCACCAATTGCAGTTTCTGAAAAGTCCAAGCACTGTCTACCTGAAGGAACAATTCCTTTGATGTGCATTGGGCATGCAACAAAGAAATTTCCAAGAATAGCAGGACCAGAACCCAAACAAAACGCTTCATGGGCTGAAAGTAAGAATTTTCGGGTTCGAGCATCCATAACGGAATGCTTAAGTTTATCTTTGTAGTCTTATGAGCAGAAAAATTAGAGTTCGATTTGCCCCATCCCCCACGGGTGGTTTGCATTTGGGCGGTGTAAGAACCGTATTATTCAATTACTTGTTTGCCAAAAAACAGGGTGGTGATTTTATTGTCCGTATTGAAGACACAGACCAGACCAGATTTGTAGAAGGAGCCGAAGCCTATATATTTGACACCCTTGCTTGGTGTGGCATTATTCCAGACGAGAGTCCTTTACATGGAGGGCCATTTGCACCCTATAGACAAAGTGAAAGAAAAGCTGGATATAGACAATATGCAGAGCAATTAGTGAAAGACGGATATGCTTATTATGCATTTGATACGCCAGCAGACCTAGAAGCCATGCGTGTTGAATTTAAAACTGCAGAGAATCCATCTCCACAATACAATCAGCCCATTCGTGAAAAAATGCGCAACTCGCTAACCCTTTCTGAAGCTGAAACAAAGGAATTATTGGCGCAGGGAACACCTCACGTAATTAGGATTAAAATGCCTTTGAATGAAACCATTTCTTTCACAGACATGATTCGTGGAGAAGTAAGTTTTAATACCTCTCAAGTAGACGACAAGGTTTTATTAAAAGCCGATGGAATGCCTACTTATCATTTGGCCGTAGTAGTGGATGATTATCTCATGCAAATTTCTCACGCGTTCCGTGGAGAAGAATGGCTACCCAGTGCACCCGTGCATTTATTATTATGGAAATGGTTGGGCTGGAAGGCCGATATGCCCGAGTGGGCGCATTTACCGCTGATTTTAAAACCAGACGGCAATGGCAAACTCAGCAAACGCGATGGAGACCGTTTGGGCTTTCCCGTATTTGCATCTGATTGGACAGACCCCAAGACCAATGAAACCACCACTGGTTTTAAACAACACGGATTTTTGCCTGAGGCATTTGTGAACTTATTAGCTATGTTGGGTTGGAACGATGGTACGGATCAAGAAATTTTTAGCATGGAAGAATTGATTCAACGTTTCTCCATGGATCGTGTTCACAAAGGCGGTGCCAAATTTGACTATGAAAAAGCCAAATGGTACAACCACGAGTGGATCAAAAAATCAACAGCTGCTGATTTAAAATCTTATGTATCTAAGATCTATACAGACAAAGGAATTGAAGTTACCAATGAAGCTTTACTACTCAAGATGATTGATGCAGTAAAAGACCGCTGCACCCTTCTGAATGATTTTGTTCAGCAAGGTTCTTTCTTTTTCCAAATGCCTGAAAACATTGATACTGCTGCCATTCAGCCAAAATGGGATGATAAGAAAAATCAATTCTTTGTAGAACTGATTAGGGCTTATGAATTGAGCAGTGTTTGGGAGACTCATGATTTAGAAACAACGTTCAAAGAATTGGCTGCAACACACCAATTAAAACCCGGCGAGTTAATGTTGCCCTTAAGAATCATGTTGGTGGGTGGCAAATTTGGACCAGGTGTATTTGATATTGCAGCAGCTATTGGAAAAGAAGCATCGGTTCATAGAATTAAACTAGTAACAGGGATCTTGGAACAGGCTGCCAAAAACTAATACCAATTTCTAATAATTTTTTTTCAACGATTGCAAAATACAAGCTATGTCTAGACCTATTCGCGTACTGGTTGCCAAAGTTGGACTGGATGGCCACGACCGTGGTGCCAAAGTCATTGCCACATCCTTAAGAGATGCGGGCATGGAAGTAATCTATACAGGTCTAAGACAAACTCCTGAAATGGTGGTGAATGCTGCATTGCAAGAAGATGTTGACGCCATTGGTGTGAGCATTTTATCTGGTGCGCACAATACCATTTTTCCTAAAATCATTCAGCTCATGAAAGACAAGGGTATGAATGATGTGCTACTTACAGGGGGCGGAATTATTCCAGAAGATGATATGGCCCAATTACAAGCCATGGGTGTGGGCAAACTATTTGCACCAGGAGCTACTACCACAGAAATTGCTGATTACATTAAAGATTGGGTTGCTGCCAATCGTAATTTTTAAAGTTTAAAATATTGCCATGTATACTACTATTTTAACCAATTTAGAAAACGGGATTTTTACAATTACCATTAACAGACCAGACAAACTCAATGCATTAAATGCCGCTGTTTTTGCTGAATTAAATCTGGCATTGGATGAGGTTTATAGCAATGCAGCTATACAATCTGTCATTATCACAGGAGCTGGCCCCAAGGCCTTTGTGGCTGGCGCCGATATCTCTGAATTCAACAACTTAGACAAATCAGGAATCATGCATTTGTCTAAAGCTGGACAGGATACCTTCTTTAGAATTGAAAATGCGCCTAAACCCATTATTGCCTGTGTAAATGGATTTGCCTTGGGTGGTGGATGCGAACTAGCCATGAGTTGCCATTTTAGAATTGCTTCAGAGAATGCCAAGTTTGGCCAACCAGAAGTAAATCTAGGGTTGATTCCTGGTTATGGTGGCACCCAACGATTGGTACAACTGGTTGGTAAGGGAAGGGCCATGGAATTACTACTCACGGCCAATATGATTGATGCTCCAACCGCTTTACAATTTGGTTTGGTAAATCATGTGGTTCCAGTTGATCAATTAATTAATAAAGCTGTTGAAATCCTAAGCCTGATTCAAACAAAAGCACCTATTGCAGTGGCTGAATGCATTAAAGCGGCAAATGCCGTTTATAATGAAACTTTGGATGGCTATGCAGTTGAAGTAGCTGGATTTGGAACAAGCTTTGACACTGCTGACCGAATAGAAGGAGCAACTGCCTTTTTGGAGAAGCGAAAAGCCTCATTTACTGGCAAATGATGGCGCTGAGAATGGTCTGTTATACTACCTTTGCGGGGCAAATTCATCTTTAAAAAATATAGATATGGAATATCGTATAGAAAAGGACACCATGGGTGAGGTAAAAGTACCCGCCGATGTTTATTGGGGTGCGCAAACCCAACGCAGTATTGAGAATTTCCAAATTGCTCAGGACATAAACAAAATGCCCAAGGAAATTATCAAAGCATTTGCTTATTTGAAAAAAGCAGCTGCATTAACCAACTTTGACGCAGGGGTATTACCAAAAGAAAAGTCAGATTTGATTGGTCAAGTTTGTGATGAAATTTTGGAAGGAAAATTGGACAATCAGTTTCCATTGGTAGTTTGGCAAACCGGTTCTGGTACCCAGAGCAATATGAACGTAAATGAAGTAGTGGCTTACCGTGGTCATGTGATCAAGGGTGGTGGTCTTACTGACAAGGATAAATTTTTACATCCCAATGATGACGTGAATAAGTCACAGTCTTCTAACGATACTTTCCCAACAGCTATGCACATTGCGGCATATAAAATTTTGTTGGAAACCACTATCCCAGGCATTACTAAGCTGCGCGATACCCTGGCTCAAAAGAGCAAAGAATTCATGCACATAGTAAAAATTGGTAGAACCCATTTTATGGATGCTACGCCCCTAACCTTGGGTCAGGAAATCAGTGGTTATGTTTCTCAATTAAACCACGGTTTAAAAGCCATCAACAATACCCTTGCGCATTTGAGTGAACTAGCCCTAGGCGGAACCGCTGTAGGAACAGGCATCAATACACCAAAAGGTTATGATGTAAACGTAGCCAAACATATTGCCAACCTTACCGGTTTGCCATTTGTTACTGCTGAAAATAAGTTTGAAGCACTTGCTGCGCACGATGCGATTGTAGAAGCCCATGGTGCTTTAAAAACCGTAGCCGTTAGCTTGATGAAGATTGCCAATGACGTTAGGATGTTGTCTTCTGGACCAAGAAGCGGGATTGGAGAATTGCATATTCCAGATAACGAACCAGGTTCTTCTATTATGCCGGGTAAAGTTAACCCTACGCAATGTGAGGCATTGACCATGATTGCTGCCCAAGTAATGGGTAATGATGTGGCTATTAATATTGGTGGTGCCACCGGTCACTTTGAACTCAATGTGTTCAAACCTGTCATGATCTATAATTTCTTACACAGCGCCCGTTTAATTGGTGATGGTTGTGTAAGCTTTAATGACAAATGCGCAGTTGGTCTAGCTCCTATTGAAGCCAATATTAAAAAGCACGTTGACAATAGCTTGATGTTGGTTACTTCGTTGAATACCAAGATTGGTTATTACAAAGCAGCTGAGATTGCTCAAACTGCACATAAAGAAGGAACTACCTTAAAAGAAATGGCCGTGAAATTGGGCTATGTAACTCCTGAAGAATTTGACCAATGGGTTGTTCCTTCAGAGATGGTGGGGGAGATCAAGTGAAGAGATAAAAGTGAAGAGATAAAAGTGAAGAGTGAAGAGTGAAGAGTGAAGAGTGAAGAGTGAAGAATGAAGAGAATTGATAGTCCCGGTTGCTAATACAACCGGGATTTTTATTTTACTGTGGCTTGTTTTTTAACTAGGCTTGTATCAGAAGCTAGGGTTGCTACTTGGTAGCCGCCAGTGTCAATGGTTGTTTTTGTTAAAGCCTTTTTTAGTGTTTCAAAATCTGTAGCAGTCATTTTTGTACCTGCTAAATAGAGTTCTTGTAATTGCTTTAAATCTTTCAATGAAACTAATGCACTTGCTTTAATTGTTGTGCCTACCAAATTCAAATATACTAGCTGTTTTAATGAAGCAAGACTTGCAATGGATTCCTGATCCAGATTGCTATATGAGAGATCTAGTTTTCTCAAATTGGTTAAAGCGCTTAATTTTTTCCAATCGGCCGCTGACATTTGCATCTTGGGCATTTTGAGCCAAAGCAATTGTTGCTTTAAAGAAGTTAATGCATCTAACACTACAGCTTCTAATTGCGTAAGGTTTACAAAATTGGCGCTGAGATAATGACTGTTTTGAGCAATGGGCAAAATGGTCACACCCTTGCTGCGCAACAAATTGATACTGGCCATTGGAGCTTCTGGAACCTCCTCTTTGGGGAGGTCTGTATCAATTTTGGCTTTCTGTTGTTCCAAGGAACTTAAGGCCTGTTTGATTGCTGGGCTTTGTTCTAATTGTTTGCATTGCTTTTTAAAATCACCACCTTGTGCAATCCACCATTCCAATAAGATTCTTTCTTTTTCACTGATCTGCGGCTTTCCCTTTGGTGGCATATGCTTTTCTTCAATGGGATCCAATATAACCCGATGGTATAACTCACTACCAATTGCATTACCTGGTTTTAAAACTGCACCATTTTTTCCACCCTTTACAACCCAATCAGGATTGTCTAAACGCAAGCCCCCTTTTTGTTTGCTAGCTGCATGACAGGAATAACATTTTTCTTTTAGTATAGGCTCAATCACATCGGCATAGACCAAAGCATCTTGTGCATTTGTTAGCGCTTTTTTTGTTGCAACACTATCAGTTCCGGAGCTAGCAAATACTTTTGTCAAATAACCTTCACCGTGTGTGAGGGTTCCTCCCAAATGCCCTGTAATACTTACTAAGACTAAGATTGAAAAAGCAATATATTTTAGGTTTTGTTGGTTATGAGAAAATAGATATCCAGCAATGGCTGTAAATGCGGTTAGTATGCCCATCCATTGGTGTAGGTTCAGAACTGTTTCATCATACTCGCCTGCAGATCCTAATAGATAACCAGTGATGCAAGAAGCTATCGCGCTAGCAGCGCCAAATAAATAACCCAATGGAATCACGGCTTGTAATGCCGCCCATTTTTCTTTTGAGCTTAACCATTGCAAGACAATGGTGAAGAGCAAAATACCTATGGGCAAGTGCACCAGTAGCGGATGAAATCTTCCAATAAAATCTGTGAAAGCAAATAAGAACATCTGACAATTTTATACTTGAGCAACAAGAAATTAACGGAACCAATTAACCCTGATATCTTTTGCGCAATAATTGCATCATGTGCACATTAATACCCCACTGATCTGCCAAAGTTTGTCTGGTATAGGGCAGGGTTGGCATATAGTCTGGAGGACCAAATTCTGTAAGCATGGTTAAGTGTTTGGCTCCGGAAGCAATTTTTAATTCCACTACTTTGTCCCACCAGCCTAAATGTCTTTTTAAAGCACTCTCCCATTCAGGAGCACGAGGATCATTCACTTGCGGACCTTCTGGATGCCCAACCCTTGTATGAATATGATCTACCCTTTTGAGAACCCCTTGTACCGTATCTTCTTGGTCATGTAACAAACTCTCGTGTACATTACACCAATGTGAGATGTCAAGTGTTACGCGCATTTGCGGGTTTTTATCTAGATACTGTTTGGCCACATGCGCAGCAAATAAAATGCGGGATCTATGTGTTTCATGACAAATGGTAATACCCGTTTTCTTTGACAAAGAAATGGTATGTTCTATTATATCATTATTGGTATCAACTGGAAAATAGTCCTTCCCGGAATGACAATTAATATATAGGGGTCTTTGTCTGTCCTGCTTTGCTGCTGCATTAATCATGGTCTTAAACGCGTCCAAGTGTTTTCCTGGATCTGTTTCACCTACACCACATAATAAACCCAATTCTAATTGGTGCTTTTTCAATGCATCAAATAATTCGTCTTGTCCAGCTTTAGTGCCTGGCCACCACATTTCTATTCCATCGTAACCAGCTTGTTTGGCTTTGGCGCAGAACTGATCAACGCTTCCATCAAAACCCCAATTGGTTGCCAATATTTTTATAGAGAAATTGGCGGGTAAATGAACAACAGGTTTAGCAGCCATTAAGGATTCAAATGGCGTTGCCGCTACTGCTGCCATTGACCCTGCAATGCTTAAAAATTTTCTTCTGTTTAGGCTCATGTGTTTTGTTTTAGGCTACTATTTCATTAATGACTCTTCCATGTACATCCGTTAATCTAAACGGTCTTCCTTGAAAAGGATAGACCAATTTTTCATGATCAAAACCCAATTGATTTAAGATGGTAGCTTGAATATCATATGCATCTACCTTACCACTTATGGCCCTATATCCAATCTCATCGGTCTCACCAAAACTCACGCCTTTTTGAATGCCTCCACCAGCCATCCAAATGGTGAATGCTTCTGTATGATGGTCTCTTCCTTTAAAAGGCATTTTCTTTCCGTCTCTATTTTCTTGCATGGGGGTTCTTCCAAATTCTCCTCCCCATACCACCAATGTTTCATCTAAGAGTCCACGCTGTTTTAAATCAAGTAAAAGTGCGGTAACTGGTTTATCTGTACTTCTGCATTTGTTGACAAATCCATAATCAATAGCTAGATTTTCATCTGTGCCATGACTATCCCAACCCCAGTCAAATAATTGCACAAAACGCACGCCTTTTTCTACCAGTTTTCTGGCCAACAACACATTATTGGCAAAGCAAGACTTACCTGGTTGTGTGCCATACATCTCATGAATAGACTGTGGCTCATCATTAATATTCATCACATCTGGTACCGCAATTTGCATGCGATAAGCCATCTCATATTGGGCAATCCTAGCAACGGTTTCTGGGTCTTTGAATTCTTCATAGGTTTGTCTATTGGCTTCATTTATGGCGTCAATAGAAGCTTTGCGCAAATCCCGATTCATACCCGCTGGGTCTTTGATAAATAGAACGGGATCACCCTCACTCCTACATTGTACGCCTTGATAAACCGATGGCAAAAATCCACTACCCCAAACACTTTTTCCAGCATCAGGAAATTTGCCTCCAGAAGTGAGTACCACAAATCCTGGTAGGTTACTATTTTCTGAGCCCAATCCATAAGTGGCCCAGGCACCAATACTGGGTCTACCCAATCTAGCAGAACCCGTATGCATTAAAAGTTGTGCAGGGCCATGGTTAAATTGGTCTGTTTGTACTGCTTTTAAAAAAGCCAATTCATCTGCAACAGTGGCCAAATGCGGTAAGTGATCTGAGATCCAAGCACCGGATTGGCCCCTTTGTTTAAAATTAGCTTGGGGTCCCATCATCTTTGGTACGCCGCGGATAAAGGCAAATTTCTTTCCTTCTAATAAGGACTGCGGACAGTCCTGCCCATCTAATTTTTGCAAGTCTGGTTTATAATCAAACAATTCTAATTGAGAGGGAGCTCCTGCCATATGCAAATAGATCACTGATTTTGCTTTTGGTGCAAAATGCGGCGCCTGTGCCATAAGTGGATTGGTATTGATTGCAGCAAGACCAGACTGGTCTTTTGAACCCAACCAATTACAACCACTCAAGAGTGAACCCATGGCCATGGCGCCCATTCCTGTAACACATTCCTTGAAGAAATGTCTTCTGGTTTGTTGCTCTAAGATGGCTTTGTTGGCAGCATCAATGAGTTGTTGATTATGTTGACTCATGGATTAATTTTTGGTAATAAATTCATCTGTATTCATCATAGCTTGTGCTACCACAATCAAGGCTGCAGTTGCTGGTTCTTGATGAACGGGCAACGGCCCTGTCATGGCTTTCATACTAGATGGATTCTTTTTAAATTGATCAAAAGCTGTTGCATATAATTTTTCAAAAGCCAAACTAGTAGCGGGTTTCAAGGGCCGGTTCATGGCCATCTCATAAGCCTTACTAATTTGGGCTTTGCTATCCTTGGGACATTGTGCTTGCACTTTGAAAGCAAAATGTTGTGCCGCTTCTACAAAGACTGAATCGTTTAATGTATTGAGTGCTTGCAAAGGCGTATTGGTTCTAATTCTTCTAGCCGTACAAACTTCCCTGGTAGCACCATCAAAACTAATCATGGAAGGATAGGGTGCAGACCTTTTCCAATAAGTATATAAGGATCTTCTGTATTGGTCAACACTATCACTTTTTTTCCAATATGCACCATTCCAAGGTGAGTTCCAAATTCCTTCTGGTTGATAAGGCATCACACCAGGACCATACATTTTATCACTCATCAAACCACTCACTGCCAAAGCCTGATCCCTCATCTGTTCTGCAGATAATCTGACCCTTGGACCACGAGCGTATAATTTATTGTAAGGATCTTTTTGTAAGGACTCTTGATTCTGATTTGAAGCTTGTTGGTAGGTAGCACTCATCACTATTTCTTTCATCAATTTTTTCAAATTCCAACGGTAGTCATGCATGAATTGCCAAGACAGATAATCCAATAGTTCCTTATGCGTTGGAGCTATTCCTTGTGTACCCATGTCTTCTAAAGTTTCTACAATTCCTGATCCAAAAAACTGTTCCCAAATTCTATTCACCATGGTTCTTGCAACCAATGGATTTTCTGTGCTAGTCATCCATTTGGCCATGCCTAATCGATTATTTGGAAGACCGGCAGGTATCTTACCCAAAGATGCTGGAACACCCGCATTCACAGCTTTACCCTTGACCAACCAATTGCCTCTTACAAAAACTTGAGTAGGTCTTTGCATATTAGCAGGGTTCTCCATCATAATGGGTGTCTTGGTTACATCTTTGGCTTGTATCAAGTACCTGAATTGCGCAAAAGCGCTATCATAACCAGGCATGCCTTTTCCGGGAAATGGATTGGTTGGGTAAAACCAATCAAATTGCATACCTGATTCTTCAGGAGTAGCAAGACTTGGATTCTGATATTGAAAAAATAAATCGTGTACACCCTTGGTGGCTAGAATGGGCATGGTGCCAAGGTTCCAACCATTCTTGGTAGGCGGCACTTGCAATCTTCCGATTACAGGACCATCAGCTTTGTCTATTCTAATTTCCCAGATGCCTGCTGGTTTGCCACTGGTGTATCTAAATAAAATTTCTGATTTTCCTGTTAGGTCAACATGAGGCAGTCTTGCTGTGGCATGGTTACGCAAAACCAACCATTTGGTATCGGCCAGCGCCGCATTCACTAATTGGTCTGCTTGAATACTATTGATGGTTGGCTGACCTGTTTTAAGAAAAGATTGCAACGTTTTTGATTGTTCTTTGCCGTATTGGTTTAACCATTTTGTCAATGATAAAAATTGCACGCTGTCTTTGTTGTGAAACTCTCTATAAGTGGGATACTCGTCATAAGTATCTTCATCCCTGGTATTGTTAAAGAAAGCTAGAAACTGATAATATTCTTCCTGTCTAAATGGATCATAAGGATGACTATGACATTGTACACAAGCAAATGTGGTGCTCATTAAAGTTTCCCAAGTAGTGTTCACCCTATCAATTACAGCTGCTGTTCTAAACTCTTCGTTATCCGTACCACCCTCATCATTGGTCATGGTATTTCTGTGAAATGCAGTGGCAATATATTCTGCTGCAGAAGGATTAGGTAATAAGTCTCCCGCTAATTGTTCAACTAAAAATTGGTCATAGGGTTTGTTCTCATTAAATGCTTTGATTAACCAATCTCTATAGCGCCAAATGGTTCTAGAATCATCTCTTTCATAACCCTTGGTGTCTGCATAACGCGCAAGATCCATCCAAAGGGCGGCCCATCTTTCTCCATAACGTGGAGTAGCCAATAACTGGTCTACCAATTGCTCATAAGCATTGGCCTGATTGCTTTGCAAGTATTGTTGTGCAATAGCATTGGGTGCGGGCATACCAATTAAATCCATGCTCACTCTTTTGAGTAAGATGGCTTTTTCTGCCTGCGGCGATATGCTTAATTTATGCTCACTGATTTGTTCAAAAATGTATTGGTCTACATTATTGTTGATCCAATCTGGTTTTCCACCAAGCCCCAAGAAACCCGATTTGTTATTGGGAATTGTTGGAGCTACAACAGGAACATAGGCCCAGTGATTGCCCCACTCAGCACCTTGGTTGATCCAAGCAGTTAGTAGGTCAATATCTTTTTTGTCTAATGGCGGATGCTTATAAGGCATTCTTTCTTCTGGATCCTTGGCAGTTAGTCTTTTGATCATTTCACTGGCAGATGCATTGCCTGGAATAATGGCAGCTTTGCCAGATTTGTTTACAGCTAAAGCTTCTGATCTAAAGAGCAAACTAAAACCACCCTGTCTTTTCACTCCTCCATGACAACTAATACAGTGCTTATTCAGAATGGGTTTTACCTCTGCGTTATAATCAACTTTTGATCTAGAAATAAAAAAAACAAAGACTAGAACAACTAGGCCAAGACATAGTAAGGTCCAAATTAATTTTGTGGGTTTGGGCAAGGGCATTGCATTAGTTTGTCTTTAAAGTTAATAGAAATGTACTTCAAAAAACAAATCAAACAATTGCTAGGAATTTATCTTAGTTCACGCGCTTACCCCCAATATAAGTATGAAGCACTTTGCTGTTTAAGATTGCCGTATCTGGAATGGTCATTAGGTCTTGATCCAATACCATAAAATCTGCTTTCTTACCCACTTCTAAACTCCCCACTTCCTTTTCTAAAAATCCAGCTTTGGCCGCCCAAATGGTCATACCCCTAATAGCTTGTTCACGAGTCAAAGCATTCTCCATTTGAAATCCATTTGCAGGAAAACCTTTTGCGTCTTTTCTAACCACAGCTGCCAAAAAGGTTTTAAAGGGAGAAATATCTTCCACCGGAAAATCTGTACCCAAAGGCAGCCAACCATTTTGTTCCAAGAGTTGTTTGTAGGCATAACCTCCTTTCAATCTTTCGGCGCCTAACCGTTCCTCTGCCCAATACATATCGCTGGTAGCATGGGTGGGTTGAACGGATGGTACAATGGCGGCAGATCCAAACAATTTAAAATCGTCTGGGTGCACAATTTGTGCGTGTTCAATGCGCCAACGCTTGTCATTTCCGGGTTTCAAATATTGATTGTAAATCTGCAAAATGGCCCTATTAGCACTATCGCCAATGGCATGGGTGCACATCTGAAATGCAGACCCCGCAAGCACTTTGGCCAATGAATCATAATGATTTGGATTGCGCAACAAAAATCCACTCCAACCTGCTTTGTCTGCATAAGGGGCCAGTAAACAAGCACCCCTACTTCCTAAAGCACCATCGGCATAGACCTTAAAACCATTGACAAATAGCTTATCTGTTTTATAAGGTCCCTGCTTCAAATATTTTTCCAAATTGGCGTCATTGTCACTCAGCATTACATACAAACGCATGCTCAAACTGCCTTCTTTTTGCAAAGCGTCAATAGCGTCTACATCGGCAGCGCTTAGACCACAATCGGTAATGGTTGTTAACCCTTGTTGAAAGCATTTTTCCTGCGCTGCTTGCAACCATTTTTTATAGACTGCTTTATCGGGGGCTGGAATCTGTGCATAGACTTGGTTGTCTGCATTATCAATTAAAACCCCTGTGAGTTTGCCATTGATTGTTTCTATAGAACCTCCTACAATGGATTGTCCTGGTTTAAGACCTGCAAGATCTAAGGCTTTTTGATTGGCAATAGATGCATGACCGTCTACCCTTTGCAAGATCACGGGTTTATCAGGAAAAGCCTTGTTTAATAATTCATTGCTGGGGTAAACTTTTCCAGGCCATTTGTTTTGATCCCATCCCCTTCCTTGAATCCATGTCAAGTCTGGATGCGCCGCTGCAAAAGCTTTGACCCTTTCAACTGCTTCTTCAAAACTAGTGGTACCATACAAATCAGCATAGAACAAAGACTGTCCGTAGCCTACAAAATGGGCATGGGCGTCTATTAATCCTGGGTACATGGTTTTTCCTCCAAAATCAATGGATTCCTTGGCCTGATATTTTTCTCGAATCTCTTTTTCAGTTCCTATGGCCAGAATTTGCCCGTCTTTTACCACCATGGCTTCCGCTACAGTAAATCCACTGTCTACCGTATAAATTTTGGCATTAAAAAATAGGGTATCTACTTGTTGGTTCTTGCAAGCTACCAATGTAAAAAGCATGGCGCAAAAAGTCATTAGCCGCATAGTATGGTTTTAGAACCATAAAGTTAGGGGGATGCCTCAATACTTACTTGAGCAATTCACAAGGTTTTAAACCAGTGTGTTTTTTGAAGGCCGCAGAGAAATGCGAGATAGATGAATAACCCAATAATGCAGACACATCCGTTACACTCAAACCCTTCTCATACAAGAGGTATTTGGCGTGTTCCATAC
>CALRXZ020000093.1:0-15960 GCA_943372255.1 Chitinophaga pinensis | reverse complement strand
GAGAAATCGGTTCGCTTTGACAATCAATCACAGCCTTTTGCATTCCAACTGCCATATTTAATCAAATACCTTCCTCAATTTAATTTTATTCCAAAACAGCTTAGCTTAAAAAGGGTCTTTCAGGATTTTGAACTAGACTATTCTCTATTTGAAAACCGTTTTCCTGAGTTTAGATCAAAACACCAATCAAGTATTGGAAGCTTATCAGGGGGTGAGCGCCGTTTGATGGAATTGTTTACCATTCTCAAATCCAATACCCATTTTGCTTTATTGGATGAACCCTTTAGCCATTTAAGTCCACTCCAAATTGAAAAGGCCCAAGAGTTGATTTTGGAAGAAAAAACCAACAAGGGAATTTTAATTACAGATCATCTGCATCAATCTGTCACAGACATCTGCAACAACCTATATGTATTATCAAACGGAAAAACACATGTAACCAAAAACTTGGAAGACCTTGAAAGACTTGGTTATGCAAGACATCATTAGTTGTCTGTAACTTTTTTGAAGAATGGACGTTTGGTTATTACTAAACACTGCTTGAAAATGCTGAAAAAATTTGTCTTGCTAATATTGATGTTTTTTTGGGGAATGACAGGAAAGACCAATGCCCAATCAATCAAAAAGATTAACCAAGCTAAATACAAAGACAGTCTTACCCTTGCATTAACCAAATTCTCTAAGCAAAGCTTGATTCCAGGTTTCTCGGTTGCCATTGTCAATAATAAAGAAATATTATATACAAAAGGCTTTGGAATGGCCGATATGAAAAAGGGAATTTCATTTGGTCCAGAAAGCATTAACTGGGTGGCTTCCATTTCCAAGACATTTGTGGCATTATCTATTATAAAATTAGTGGAACTAGGAAAATTGAATTTAGACCAACCCATTAATCAAATACTCCCATATTCAATAGTTAATCCGCACTACCCAAATACACCCATTACCCTTAGGCATCTTGTAACGCATACATCCAGCATTATTGATGACGCTTTTGTCCCTTACTATATTGGTGAAGCAGATATTTGCATAGTCAATGACAGTAAACAATATGATAGTTTACCTGCCTACTTACAACCTAATCTTGCTTACTATAGAATGGGTAAAAAAATCTCTTTGGATGAGCATATCCGAAAATACACGCAACCCAAAGCCAGTTGGTATACCGATAGTAGTTTTTTGAAAAAAGAACCTGGAAAGTTTTTCCAATATTCCAATTTAGGCGCAGCCATAGCTGCTAGAATAGTGGAAATTAAATCAGGATTGTCATTTATCGACTTCACAAAAAAATACATTTTCCAGCCTTTACAAATGAATCATACAGGTTGGAATTTTGAAGATGTAGATGCAAAATTAGTAAGTAAGATCTACGCCCAAAATGATGAACAAAAGCCCTCTGGCGTGGTTGAGCATCCACAATATTATATGACCAACTATCCAGTAAGTGGTCTTAAAACCAATGCCACTGATTTAAGTAAATACCTAATAGAAATGATTAGAGGCGCAACTGGTCAAGGTAAATTACTTAGCCAATCATCTTATGAAATGCTATTCCAACCACAACTGAATTGCGAGGGGCTGAATAAAACTGATTCAAGTACATTTAATGGCAAATACAATATTGCCACATTATGGTCAGTTTCTGCCAAAGGAACTATATTTCATTTTGGTGGTAATACGGGCGTATATAGTTTTATCTATTTCAATCCTAAAACAAAAAAAGGAGCAATAGCCATTTCAAATCTTAGGGACAATAGTTTTGGCGAGATCCTCAACATAGTAAATAAATACGAGGCTTTATTCTAGTTGAAAGAAAATACAGCCCTCCACTTTTTTACAAAAAAACCGCCCCAAATTGGAGCGGTTCATTATTACAATTTTGAAATTTTATCCTCTTCCTACCCTACCTCTTCCGCCAGCTGGAGCTGGTCTGCTCTGAGGCATTGGTCTAGACTGTTGTGTAGGTCTTGCCTGTGGTGTTGGGCGGCTTTGTGGCATGCTAGGTCTTGTTGAATTTCCATTGTTTGATGGGAAAGACGGACGTTGCATTTGCTCGCGAGTATTGGCCCTATCGCGGCTGCGGTCATCCCTGCTTATATCATTGGGTAATCGACTATTGTCAGCGGGTTTCCACTGATTTTTATCGCGTTGGTTCCAATTACCCTTATTGTCTTTCTGGAAAATATTTCCTTCCTTGTCTGAGAAAATATTATTGGATCCACCAGCGGCCGGTTTAGCATCAGGTCTGTCAAAACCACTAGGACGGCCATTGTTTCCATTGTTATTTGGCAAACGATTGTTTACGTTGCTATTGCCATTATTACTTGGTCTGCTATTATTGGCAGGTTTGCTATTATTCAAACTACCTGGTCTGCGGTCAACATTATTAGTACTAATCACATCCTTCCTGTTTTTATACAGGTTGTTATGGTTATTGTTGATATTGTTGTTGTTGCCAATATTGATGCTATTATTGGGTCTGTTGATATTGATATTGGGATTGTTAATCACAATATTATTACCACCTGGTCTATATCCAGGGCGGCCATAACCACCACCATAGTATCCACCATGGTAACCCCATCCACCATATGGAGGACGGTACATTGGGGGGCCAAACCAACCACCGCCATAACCATAGCCATAACCACCAGTGCTATAGCCAAAATGGAACCAGCCCACGTTAAAGCTCATCCCAAAACTCATACTCCATCCGGAATAAGGATTGTAGTGCATACCAAAACCATAGGTTACAGGACGAGGATAGTAAATACTACCATACCAAGGACGGTAATACCAACCCGTACCCCAAACTACAGTAGGTCCGTAAATATAACCTCCCATATAACCAGGTGTATAACCAGTATAAACATATTGTGGGGTACTTTCATAAACATAGACATACTTGGTATTGTAGGCAGAACTGCTTGGTGGAATCTTCTCTACATCACTTGGCCTTTCTGTACTCACTTCCCATGGACCAGTTGCTTGTTTGCTTTGGAACCAGACGCCATTTTCTACCGCAAAATATTTATCGCCTGCTTTAATCACGGTGATATTGCTATTATCAGCAACATAGAGCGTGGTATTGTCAATGGGTGAGAATTTAGGATCACCATCATAGGTAACCGTACACTTAGCAGTGGCCCTATCAATCTTAGCAGTTTGAGGAATTACTGCATCAGCCTTGGCCTCTTCTGCAGCGTCTGTGCCTGCTACACTTGCTAGTACCCCATCTTTCTCTGAGCCAGCAGGGATTTTGGCAAAATCAGCAGGCAATTGGTCTGCGGCCACAAAATCCCAAGGACCGTTCATAGAGCTACTGCTATACCAACGTCCTGCAATCAAGATATAATTCTTTTGAGAATTGATGTCTTTGAAAATCTCGTCTAAAGTATTGTCTGCATAAAGCAAACTGGTACCAGAAATATTTTTAAAAGAAGCTTCTCCTTCAGTTTGAATTAATTCAGCAGGTACGGTAGAAACCACAATCTCAGTTGGAGTAGTTTGTTTTTCTACCGGCTCTTTTTCTTTAGCCGCTTTAGCTTCCTGTTCTTTGATTTTTTTATCCAACTCTTTCAATTTGGTTGGCAGCTTTTTTACCGGACTATAGCCATTGGTAGCGTTCTCAGAAACATACCAGTTTCCACCACCATACAAATAGAATTTTTTGTCTTCTGGATAACGAATAATCAGCGAAGGTGTGTTGATTACGCGCTCCATACCCAGGTTCTTGTCTTGCTGAATCTTGGGTTCCCCGTCAATGGTTACCAAGGTAGAAGGCTTGGTAGTATAAATGATTTTAGGAGGATCATTTTTCAGATTGGGATTATTAATAGTCTGCTCTTGCTTAATGCTTGCCTTTAACCTATCCAATGACATCACCAAATCCCATTTGGGTACTTCTTTTTCAATAGCAGCAGCTAATGCTTCAATTTGCTTGGCATCATCAATTCCTGGGAATTTAGACTGTGTAATGGTTAAGCTCTCTAAAGTAGCTGTTCCATTTCCCTTATCGGTATTGAGCAAAGCATCCATCCAAATGGCTCCAAAAATGGGCTCTTCTCCAGCTTTTTTGCGGATTGAAACGGCCGCCCTTCCGGATAGTTTTACCCCATCTAATTTTTCAGGTTGGGGTTGGTAAATAGTAATTTTCCCTCCTGACCCATAGGGAATTTCTTTAGGCCAATCAGACTGGGCCATGGCAGCCAAGCCCATGCCCATCAAGAGCAATAAGAACAAGGATGCTTTTTTCAATTGTTTCATCATAATTAATTTATCGTGTGCAAGTTACTAGAATTCCAAAATCCATGCCAATGGATGGGAAATCTTCTTTTTTAAGACTCTTAGGCCCAATTACAGTTTAAAACAGCTTATTTTTTAACAGAAAATGAGCTAAGCGCTGCGGTATATTCATGTGCTCTTTTCTCGGCAAAAAAATCAGCTCCCAACATCAAGAGAGCTTGCATAAAGAGTGCAAATCCAAAACCTTTCCAGAATTCTTGAAGGGCATTTTCCCTAAAATAGACATAGAGTCCCATGGCTACCAAGGCTAAAGCTATTTCTACCCAACGGTAAATGACAAAATTTTTATTCACTACTTCCATTCTAGGTAATTCAACTTTAGTTAGCTGATCTGGGTTCATGTCTAAACTATAGACCATGTCAATCCTTTGTTCATCGCTCCGCGAATAAACGGTATAGCCTACTATGATTTGTAACAATGCAATGGCTAAAAAAGGAATGGAAGCCCCTTTCCAAAAAGCTGTTTTAAAATAAAGCCAACCCAAAACAGCTAAAATAATAGCAAGGATGCCAATACCAATAAAGAGTAAACTCTCATGCTTCTCTGCCAGAAAATATTTTTCAATGATTGTCTTTGTTAACATGTTTATTGAATTTGGTCTGTCAAAGCCGTATCAAGTGGGGAAACTGTTTGTGCAAAAAAATGGGTGAGCACGCCTGTTTCATTCACAAGGTACTTACTAAAATTCCAAACAGGCTGTTGCTTACACCATCCATTTTGCTCAGCATGAGACAACCAAGCAAATAATGGATTCTGCTCAGGCCCTTTGATGACAGATGATTTTTTTGCCAATAAAAAAGTGACCCCATAATTGATTTTGCAAAATTCAGCAATTGCGGCATCGTCTTTTTTCTCTTGGTCTTTAAAGTCATTGGCAGGAAAACCAATTACAACTAGTTTCTTGCCATATTGTTTGTGCAATTGTTCCAATGCTTCATATTGACCAGTATAACCACAGTCACTAGCCGTATTAACCAAGAGGATTTTCTTTCCTTTAAATTGATCCATTCTAATTTTTGTACCATTGTTCAACTCCAATTCCAAATCATAAATGCTTAGTGCAGGTAATTTATTGGAGGTATTTTTCTGAATGGCTTTGGCAGATCCAAATAATTTGCCAGGCAACATGATTAAGGGATAAATAGCTTTTAAAAAGGATTGCCTATAAGTCATATTTTCTTTTTTAACTAAGAGCAGGCCTACAACAAGCACTACAATTAGCAGGATGAGTTTTTTCATATTATCGGATAATCCATTTGAATAGTTTCAACTTGCCTTTTAATGGCGGATATTTCATGGCAGGATCAAACCAAGTTGGCGTTTTCATCACTGCTTTTTTGTGACTAAACGTATCAATAGAAAACTTGCCATGATAAGCACCAGTGCCGCTAAAACCCCTTCCACCAAAGGGCAGGTTGTGATTGGTTAAGTGCCAGCTGGCATTGTTCACACAAGCCCCTCCAGAAGGAACAGCTTTTAACCAGTCTTTTTCTACAGACCCCGAAGCTGTAAACACATAGAAGGCCAAAGGGTTGGGATGACGTTGAATAATCTGCAAAGCTTGTTCCTTGGTTTCAAAAGAAAAGATGGGCAAGATGGGACCAAAAATTTCATCCCGCATGATGCTGGCCTCTAAGGATACTTCTTCTAATAAAGTGGGTTCAATAAATAAGATCTCTTTATTCACCCTTCCACCATACAAGATTTTTCCTTGGCTCAAATAAGCACTTACTCTATCAAACTGTTTTCCATTGATGATCTTGCCATAGTTCTCACTCTCTTCAGGCAATGCCCCAAAATATTGTTCAATTCTTTTGCGCATGGCTTTTACCAATGCGTCTTTTTTACTGGCATGCACCAATACATAATCGGGTGCTACACACATTTGACCAGCATTTGAAAACTTGGTCATGACTATACGCTTGGCAGCTATTTCAATATTGGCATCGGCTTCTACAACACAGGGGCTCTTGCCACCCAATTCTAAAGTAACGGGCACTAAGTTTTCAGCAGCCATTTTATAAATCAGTCTTCCAACTGCAGTACTTCCTGTATAAAAAACATGGTCAAATACAAAGGACTGCATCATAGAGGGAATCACAGATGCACCGTCTCCAGGAACAAATAAAATGTATTCTGGTGCAAAACAGGATGCAATAATATCTTTCATCACTTGCTCTGTAGCACTTGCAAATTCACTTGGTTTTACTACCACACAATTGCCTGCGGCGATGGCTCCTATTAAAGGCGTAAACAATAATTGAAAGGGATAATTCCAGGGTCCAATAATCAAGACTACACCTAATGGTTCTTTTTCTATTCTACTACTTGAGGGTAAGTTCAGCAAATTAGTAGGAACCGAAGTTGGTTCTAACCATGCTTCAAGGTTGCTAATAGTGGCATTTAATTCAGAAAGTACGAAACCGTTTTCGGTAACCCAACATTCTTCTTTTCCCTTTTTCAAATCTTGGTACAAAGCAGCATAAAGTGCTTCTTCATGCGCTATTATAGCATCGCGCAAGCGTAACAACTGTGCTTTTCTAAATGAAAGGGATTGGGTTGCCCCTGATTGAAAATAATTGCGCATGCTGGCAAGCATCTGTTCCATAATATAGATTTAACTAGGGTAAGTTATAATTCTTCTTGCAATCTCTTGCAAAATCAATAAATTCATAGCCTAAATTACAAGTACAACCATACCAACGATTCTTCCATGAAAAAAAACGAACCAACCAACAATTCTCGCCGCGGTTTTATCCGCAACGGGGCACTGGCTTTAGCCGGTTTTACCATTGTTCCCCGTCACGTGCTGGGAAGGGGTTTTACCGCACCAAGTGATAAATTACAAGTGGCCGGTATAGGAGCCGGTGGCAAGGGCGAAAGCGATCTTTGGAATTTTTTCCAAAGTGGCAAGGCCGATATTGCTTTTCTCTGTGATGTAGATGAACGTCAAACTGCTAAGAGCCGTGCACGTTATCCAAAAGCCAAAGTCTACAAAGACTTTCGCGAGATGCTAGATAAAGAACACAAGTTTATTGATGCTTGTTCAGTGTCTACCCCAGACCACCAACACGCTGTGCAAGCCATGGCAGCCATGCAATTAAAAAAGCATGTGTATGTTCAAAAGCCATTGACACATGATATTTATGAAGCACGCATGGTTACCAAAGCGGCTCATGACAATAAAGTAGTTACCCAAATGGGAAACCAAGGCTCTTCAGGTGATGGTGTACGCCAATTGATGGAATGGTACAATGCTGGCCTTCTTGGAGACGTGCATACCATATATTGTTATACAGATCGTCCGGTTTGGCCACAGGGTATTGCTTGGGCAAAACAGAATGCGCCTATTCCAAAAGAATTGGACTGGGATCTTTGGCAGGGTACTGCACCAGGAAAAGATTATGTAGAAGGTTTGTTGCCATTTAACTGGCGCGGCTGGTGGGATTATGGTACCGGTGCACTTGGCGATATGGCTTGTCATATTATGGCACCAGCTTTTGCCGTATTAGGTCTGGGTTATCCAGATGCAGCAGAATGTAGTGTTGCAACAAGATATGTAGCAAACTGGACCAAGGCAGCTTTTCCTGAAAGCGGTCCTATCTCTTCACATATCATCCTCACTTTTAAAGGCAAGAATGGTAAACCAGATTTGAAATTGCATTGGATGGATGGTGGGATTCAGCCAGAGCGTCCAGAAGAACTAGGACCCAATGAAGTGATGGGTGATGGTGGAAACGGCGCCATCTTTATTGGCAGCAAAGGCAAGATGATGTGCGGCACTTATGGTATTAACCCACAATTATTGCCTACAGAAAGAACCAAGACCATAGTAGTACCACAAACCATTGCTCGCGTGCCCAAGGGAGATAATGGTCACTATGCAGCATGGGTTGAAGCTGCTATTGCAGGATATGGTTCTGATAAAGCCAAGAACCTAAGCTCTCATTTTGATATTGCAGGTCCTTTAACTGAAAGTATCTTGATGGGTAACCTAGCCATTCGTAGCTATGACCTAGAAAAGAAAAATGCCACAGGTGGCAAGGATCATCCAGGTAGATTTATCAAACTTCTTTGGGATGGACCAAACATGAAGATTACCAATTTTGACGATGCTAACCAGTTTGTTAAGCGTACTTATCGCGACGGTTGGTCATTAGGTGTTTAGTCATTAACAATGCATAAAAGAAAGGGACCCCAATTTGATTTGGGGTCCCTTTTTATTGTTATAGTTTGTAGTGATACTAGAAACTAAATCCTTGTAAGTACGCGCTGTCCAATTCAGCACTTTCAATAGGATTAGACCCAGTGAATGCTTCTTGTTCTACCACATAATACTTTAAGCCAGCTTCAGTTCCAGCTTTAATGATGCTTTTAAAATCAATGGTTCCCTTACCCAAGTGGCAAGACTCATGACCAGTTTTGGTCTTGGTCAAATCCTTGATATGACAGAGACGGAAACGGTTAGGATATTTTTTGAAATAAGTGATTGGGTCAATACCAGCGGCAACTACCCAATAGATATCCATTTCAAAATCAACCGTGTCTTTGTTGGTATTATCCATCATCACGTCTTGTGGCACTTGTCCATTCATGGGAACAAAAGAGTAATCGTGGTTATGATAAGCAAAGCGAATACCGTTCTTTTTACAAACCTCTCCATTCTTATTAAACTCGTCGGCAAATTTTTTGTAATCGTCAATAGACTTTTGCGCGCCTTTATAAGGACAGATCAAATACTTCATACCAATGGCTGCAGCTTCGGCAGCTTTGCGTTCAAAATCTTTTGAAGTATCGCAGTGCGCAGAAACAATTTTCATGCCCAATTCGTCCATATACTTTTTGAAATCTTTGTGGTCCATGCCCCAGAAAATTCCTTTGGATCCTTCAAAACTCTCAATTTGTTTGTACCCAAAAGAAGCCAATTTTTTCAAAGTACCCTTAGGGTCTTTGGCCATGTCTTCTTTTACTGTCCAAAGTTGAATGCCGAATGCGGGCAATTTCTTGGCGCCGAATCCTTCAAATAGAGATGCTGATTTTCCAGCAAATGGCAAGGATAATCCTGCCGCTGCAAAAGCACTCATGCGGAGGAAATCTCTTCTGTTGTTATTCATACAATCGTTTTTAGAAATGAATTATCCCGGAATGAAACAAGATCATTCCGGGATATGAATCAATTGAGTAACTACTAGGTAGCCCAGGCCTTGTCTCCTTTTTTATAAGGAATACAACCTTCATATTTTCCTGGAACCGCTACATAACGCAAAGCTTTTGTAGCACCTACTTCAGAAGTAAAGAAGCCCAATAGGGTTAGTTCTTTCATCATTTTGAAATAGTGGTTAGGATCTGTGTCTTTTTTGGCTTTTTGGTATTCCTTGGTTTCTTTGTCCAAGTCTACCAACAAGTCATGTCTTTGTTCTGCAGTGCTTTCCAAGAAGGCTTTACCTGATTTTTTCTTAGATGCTTCATCTAGCTTTTTAAAGCCTTCTAAGAAAATGGTTTGGTCTTTTTCTTCATAGCAGTCTTTTACATAGACGCTCATGAATTCACCCACTTTGGCTTCTTTTGCACCGGGTGTGGCGGTGGCAGGCAGGATGGTTTCACCTACTTCATTGAGGAAGGCAATATCGTCCTTGCTTAAATTGAAACCAGCTGCGCCCTTGTCTGAAGTTTTGCAACCAGACAAGAAAGCTTCTGCTCCAATCAAAGTTCCGCCCAACAGTAATGCAACACTGGAAATGGCTTCTCTTCTGTTCATTATCTTTTGTTTAAGTGTTTGATTAAAGGTTTTGTTTTTTAAGTTCTTCAACCGCAAAAGCCGCAGCCCTAGCAGTAAATGCCATATAGGTCAATGATGGATTCACGCAAGAAGCGGAAGTCATAAACGCACCGTCAGTAACAAATACGTTAGGCGCATCCCATACTTGGTTATTGCCATTCAAGACAGATGTTTTGCGGTCCTTGCCCATTCTAGCCGTACCCATTTCATGGATACCCTTTCCTGGAGTTCCGTCACCATCCCATCCTTTTACGTATTTGACACCAGCAGCAGTAAGCATTTCAACCGCATCAGCTACACAGTCTTTGCGCATTTTCTTCTCGTTCTCTTTGAGTTCGCAGTCAATGGCCAAGACATTCAGACCCCATTTATCTTTCTTGTTTTTGTCAATGGTAATCTTATTGTCATGATAAGGCAACATTTCACCAAAGCCTCCCATTCCCATGGTCCATGAACCTGGTTCTGTAAGCGCGTCTTTGAAGTCTGCACCAATATTAAATTCAGCTACTTGACGGCCCCATCCTTCTCTGGTTCCACCACCTTGGTATCCAAAGCCACGTACATAGTCGCGCTTGTCATTACCCACGTTGCGGTATCTTGGAATATAGATACCGTTTGCACGGCGTCCAAAATAATACTTGTCTTCATAACCTTCTACTTTACCACTGGCACCAGTGCCTAAATGGTGGTCCATTAGGTTATGACCCAATTCGTTTGAACTACTACCCAAGCCATCAGGCCATACATCTGTTGCAGAGTTCATCAAAATTTTAGCGCTATCCAAAGTACCAGCATTTAAGAATACAATTTTTGATTTGTATTCTACAGTTTTATTGGTTTCACTGTCTAATACTTCAACGCCAGTTGCTTTTTTCTTGTCTTTATCGTATAAAACCCTAGTAACAATAGAGAAAGGACGCAATGTAAGATTACCTGTTTTTTGTGCAGCCGGTAAGGTAGAAGACTGGGTAGAAAAGTATCCACCAAATGGACAACCTAACCAGCACTTATTTCTAAACTGACAATTGGTTCTTCCCTCATGAGGAACAGTTAGGTTAGCGGTACGGCCAATGATCATGGCGCGCTCACCCTTATACAGATCTTTAATTCTTGCAGCCACGTCTTTTTCAACGCAGGTCATATCCATGGGAGGCAAAAACTGACCATCGGGCAAAACTGCCAAGCCATCTTTATTTCCACTTATTCCCGCAAATTTTTCTACATAATCATACCAAGGCGCAATGTCTTTATAACGTACAGGCCAGTCAACACCATGACCATCTTTGGCATTGGCTTCAAAGTCTAAATCGCTCCAGCGATAACTTTGTCTTCCCCACATCAATGATTTACCACCTACATGGTATCCACGGAACCAATAGAAGGGTTTTACTTCTGTGTAAGGGTGTTCACTGTCTTTGCACCAATAATCTAGGTTGGTTTCATTCAATGGATAATCCCTTTTCAAATTAGGATAATCATGAATCATTTGCTGGGTTCTTCTTCCACGGTGTGGAAAATCCCAAGCTTCTTTGTTGGCGGAAACATAGTCCTTTACGTGTTCAATATTGCGCCCTCTTTCCAGTAGCAATACTTTCAGACCCTTTTCCGTCAGTTCCTTGGCTGCCCAGCCACCGCTGATTCCTGAACCAACTACAATTGCGTCATAAGTTTGATCGGCCATTTTTGTGGGTTTGTTTTTGGATGTTATGGATTTGTTTAAATGTCACAGATTTGTATTGCCTTACGCAGTGATGCAATAGGGTCTGGGTTCGATGGAATAAATTCCTGAGCCACATATCCTTTGAATCCTGTTTCATGAATGGCTTTCATAATAGCGGGGTAATAGAGCTCTTGGGTCTCGTCAATTTCATGACGGCCTGGAACCCCACCGGTATGATAGTGTCCATAATACTCATGGTTGGCACGAATGGTACGGATCACATCACCCTCATCAATTTGCATATGATAAATATCGTAAAGCAATTTAAAATTAGGTGAGCCTACACGCTTAACTAGTTCAACTCCCCAAGTACTGCGGTCACACATATAGTCTTTGTGATCCACTTTACTATTGAGTAATTCCATTACAAGGATTACTCCTTTTTTCTCTGCCTGAGCTACAATTTGCTTCAAACCTTCGGTACAGTTTTTCAAACCAGTTTCATCATCAATAGTTCCTCTATTTCCACTAGCGCAAAAAAGATTGGTATATCCAGCAGCAGCTACCAAATCTATATGTTCTGTATAATTTTTAATTAATTGCCCGTGGTATTGTTTGTCATTCCAACCCTTAGTCAAACCCAATTCAGCTCCATTACACATGGTAGAAATCAGGTTGTATTTTTTTAGCATGGGCCAGTCTTTGGGACCCACCAAATCCATACCTACTAATCCCAACTCTTTAAACTGGCTGCAAAGCTGTTCTAAGGGAATGGAATTATAACACCAACGGCAGGCAGAATGGTTGATATTGCCTTTCAAGGCTTGTGATGGTTGATTCATATCGGATTTAAAAGAAGACAACCCTGCACCAGCAGCCAGTGCTGCAGATCCTGCAACAATGTTTTTGATGGCGTTTCTTCTATTGGATGTTTGGGACATAGGTATCAAATAAATGAGAATAAATTAAGCTTTGGTCAGGGTTTCTTTTTGTCTGCCCTTCATGTAAAACAACAAGCCAGCAAAAGCTACGGCCAGGATAACTGGAATAATAAGGGTAGCATTGATGATTTCAGGACCAGCTGCTTTTTTGGCTTCATTCAACACATTGGCAAAATCTGTTCCAGGAGCTGCATCATTGTACTGTTTGATGTCTGCACCAGCAGGCAATTTTCCTGCAATCAAACGGTCATAATATCCACCCATAAACATCATGTAAACAGAAACCGCAAACATACCAGCACCACCCATAAAGTTCATTCCAACCGCACCGGTTCTTGGTAGGTTTTCAGAAACAAAACCTAGCATGGTTGGCCAGAAATAACAAACTCCCATACCAAATACAATGGCGCCTACAAATAACATATTACCACTGGTATGGCCTAACAGATAAAGGCCTAGTGCCGCCAAAATTGCTGAAATCAATAACACACCTGCAGGGGAAAATTTGTGAACTACTGGTTCAGCAAATGCTCTACCTAATACCATTACACCGGTTTCAATGGTCAACAAGAGAATGGCATTATCAGAAACATTTTTCAACAACACGTCTATCCACTGACCAGTAAACAATTCAGTAATAGCTGTTCCAAACATGAGTACAATCATGAAAAGGAATAAAGGATTCAATACTGCTTTGTACATTTCAGCAGAAGAAACCCCGCTAGCAACACGTTCAGTAACTGGAAAGGTTAGCTTGCTGAACAAATAGCCATATATAATAGTTGGGATGATCATCAGACCAACTTGGATTTGCCAGCTAATACCCAACTTACTCAAGAAATAAACTATTAAAGTGCCTATTACAATCCCTCCAGGGAACCACAAGTGAAAGTGGTTAAGTTTGGTGGTTTTGTTGTCTGAATAAATAGTAGCTACCAAAGGATTACAAGCTGCTTCAACGGTTCCATTGGCAATTCCAATACATAGCGTAGATATAAAGAGACTCCAATAGCCCCCAGCAAAAATGGTGAGCAGAATGCCAATCAAGTGAAAACTAAATGCAACCAGCAATAGTTTTTTCATACCTATAATGTCTACAAAAATTCCACCAACTACTACGGCCAATGGGAATCCCCAAAATGCAGTGGCGGCAATGGATCCAAGTTCCTCCGCGTTTAAATGAAACTCGGTACCAAGTTGACCAAGAATTCCGGCGCGGATTCCAAAAGAAAGAGATGTCACCAATAAGGCCAGACAACTGGCAACAAATAATTGGCTACGCTGAGGGGTAGTTTGCATGTCGTTAGAATTATGAAAAGCAATGTTTAGGAAGCTAAATGTAATTTTTTATTTTTAAAAACGGCTTGAATTCATCGGCAATAGGTCTATTTTTTTCGGCAATTTGGCCAAACTATTGCTTTGTGTCTGTCTGACACTATTAAAATGTCAAAAAATCAGTCTCCTAGAACAAAAAAGTATCAAGGTCTTACTTGTTACAAAAAATTCATCCATCACTGCTTCCCTTGCATTAAATTTGAAAGGAATTTTTTAAGCTTCACCCGATTGCATCATTAATTTCAAAATAGCTATATGAATCGTAAACTCAGAATGGGCATGATTGGAGGCGGAAAAGACGCTTTCATTGGAGCCATCCACCGTTTTGCCGCCAATATGGATGGATTAATTGAAGTGGCCGCAGGTGCTTTGAGCATCAACCCAGAAATTGCAGTAGAATCAGGTAAAATGTTATTTCTACCTGCTGAAAGAACTTATTTAACCTTTCAGGAAATGATTGAAAAGGAAGCTGCCCTTCCTGCAGACAAAAGAATTGACTTTGTAACAATTGTAACACCCAATTTTGCGCATTTTGCCCCAGCCATGATGGCTTTAGAGCATGGCTTTCATGTAGTTATAGAAAAGCCCATTGCATTTACCTTAGAAGAAGCTCAGCAACTCAAACAAAAGGTGGAAGAAACTGGTTTGATCCTTTGCCTAACCCATACTTATTCTGGTTATCCATTGGTAAAACAAGCTAGGGCCATGGTGGCCGATGGTGTTCTAGGTGCCATCCGCAAGGTTTGGGTAGAATATCCGCAAGGCTGGTTGAGCAAACTATCTGAGCGCGAAGGGAATGCCCAAGCCGCTTGGAGAACCGATCCTAAGAAAAGTGGCAAGAGTGGTTGCATGGGCGATATTGGAACCCACGCTGCACACCTTTCTGAATATATTACTGGAGCTCAGATTACCCATCTCTGTGCCGATTTAAACGCCATGGTACCTGGCCGTATGCTAGATGATGATGGCAATGTCTTGTTGAAATTTAGCAATGGCGCACACGGAGTCTTAATGGCTTCACAGGTAGCAGCTGGAGAAGAAAATGCTTTAAAGATTCGCGTATATGGAGAGAAGGGCGGTATTGAATGGGCCCAACACGAACCAAATACCCTCTTGGTTAAATGGTTAGACGCTCCTACCCAAATCCTGCGTGCAGGAGGCAATTATGGAGACCGTTTGAGCAGTTATGCTACCATGAATTGCCGCACTCCAGGCGGACACCCAGAAGGTTATTTAGAAGCATTTGCCAATATCTACCACAATTTTGCCAAAACCCTTTCTGCTAGAATTGACGGCACTGAACCAACCAAGGAAGAATTAGATTTTCCAGGCGTGGCCGATGGTATCAGGGGCATGGCTTTTATTGATAATGTAGTGGCTTCTGCACAATCAGATATTAAGTGGACCGAATACAAGATCTAACCAATTAATCAGCGATTATGACCAATATTAAAGGGCCTGGTATTTTTCTGGCCCAATTCATGGGCGATACCGCCCCGTTTAACCAACTAGATACCATTTGCGCTTGGGCCAAGAGCCTAGGTTTTGTAGGCGTTCAAATTCCTAGCTGGGATCCCCGTTGTATTGACCTGCAAAAAGCGGCAGAAAGCAAAACCTATGCAGACGAAATCAAGGGCATTGTAAACGCAGCAGGTTTGGAAATAACCGAACTCAGTTCTCATTTACAAGGACAGTTAGTAGCTGTGAATCCAGCATATGACGCATTGTTTGATGGATTTGCACCTGAATCGGTTCGCAATAATCCAACGGCAAGAACTGCTTGGGCAGTACAGCAATTAGAATATGCTGCAAAAGCTTCAAGGAACCTAGGATTAGATGCTCACGCTACTTTTAGTGGCGCTTTGTTATGGCATACGGTTTATCCATGGCCACAAAGACCTGCAGGACTAGTAGAAACCGGATTTACAGAACTGGCCAA
>CALRXZ020000092.1:0-16047 GCA_943372255.1 Chitinophaga pinensis | reverse complement strand
AAAATTCAAACTCACTATAGGTTCTTCCAAAAAAAGGAGATTGTGGATCTTCTTCTGCCACATAGATATGGCGCCAATTAAAAAAAGGTTCTATCTCGTGCATAATTAAGAAACTACTGCCTCAACCGCTTTTTTAACACTGCCATGTTTTAACAAGAGGTCTTTAGCGGTTTCGTAATCCTGCAATTTTAAAGATTCCATCAACATTTTTACGCCCCTGTCAACTAGCTTCACATTACTCAATTGCATGTTCACCATTTTGTTGTCTTCTACACGTCCCAATTGAATCATGATGGAAGTAGAAATCATATTTAAAACCAATTTCTGAGCAGTACCACTTTTCATTCTGGTAGATCCAGTTACAAACTCAGGGCCAACCACTACTTCAACCGGAAAATCGGCTTCAGCCGATACGGGAGAATTGGGATTGCAACTAATACTCCCAGTAATGATACCTCTTTTTCTACATTCTTTTAATGCTCCAATAACATAGGGTGTGGTGCCACTTGCGGCAAGTCCTACAACTACGTCTTTATCACTTACAAAATGTTTTACCAAATCGGTCCATCCGCCTTCCGCACTATCTTCCGCAAACTCAACAGCTTGTGTGATGGCCTTATCGCCACCGGCAATTAAACCAATAACCAACCCATAAGGAACCCCAAAAGTAGGCGGGCATTCACTGGCGTCTACTATTCCCAATCTGCCACTTGTGCCAGCACCAATATAAAATAGGCGTCCACCAGCCAACATTTTATCGCTGATTGCCAAACAAAGTTGTTCAATATGAGGAATTGCTTTTTCTACTGCAATGGGAACTGTTTTATCTTCCTGATTAATATTTACCAACAATTCTTTGATAGACATTTGTTCTAAATGTCTATAAGTTGAAGTCTGTTCTGTTACTTTAACAAATTCTGACATGGATGCTATTTAGCTGTGAAACTCAATTAAACCTTTCATTGGGGCTTTCATCACTTTGCCCAATTCTAATTCGTAAGTGTTGCAAAGTTCTTGTAAAACGTCTTTGAAACCAAATGCAACACTTCCAATGAAATTAATGGGAAGGGTCCAGCTTTCTCTGTATTTGTAGATATGGGTAAAAAAGAAGTCATTTAACCCATCTTCTATAATATTTTCAATCATATAATGTCCCCTGTTTTCTGCCAAAAAAATGGCAAATGAAGCCAGATATCTATTGGCCAAGGGTTTCTTATACACGTTTTCTAGAATTTCAATGGCATTGGTTAGGAACCTTTTTTCAAAACGAGCTTGTAATTCCTCATCAAATGTGCCATACAAAAAATGTTGAATAACTTTTTTGCCCAAATATGCCCCACTGCCTTCGTCTCCTAAGATATAACCAATACCAGGACTGTTTTTGCTCATTTTTTTCCCATCATAGTAACAGGAATTGGATCCTGTTCCAAGAATACATGCAATTCCTTTGTTTTTACCACAAAGGGCCCTTGCCGCGGCGGTTAGGTCAGTTTCAACCTTGATTTTGGCTTTTTTAAAGCATGTTTTTAAAACATTTTTTAAAATTGTGACATTGAGGGGATTACTCAAGCCCGTACCATAAAAATGAACTTCTGTAACTATAGCTCCTTTCAATTTGGGCAACAATGCCTTCTCTAATAAAGCCAATATTTGCTGTTCATTTAGAAAATAAGGACTAATTCCTTGGGTATGGATGGTTCTTTTCTTGCCATCTTCTAGCAAACACCACTCACATTTGGTGGCTCCGCTGTCTGCAATCAATTTTACGGACATAGCTCTGTTTTTTACCCGGGGCTGGTATAATACCAACAGGTTATGAAAACTTTAATGCAACTTATACCATTCATCCGAAAGAACAAACCTTTATCTATTGATTCGCACATTAATTCGGATATTTGATGCTTATTCAAGTTACAAAGAAGCTCCATTATGGGAAGTAAAAAATTGCAGGTTTGGTTACCAATTTTGTTTTCAATCACTATGGTATTGGGTATGCTAATAGGATACCAATTAAAAGAAAGAACGGGTGGGAGTAGGTTTTTTAGCCTTTCTGGAAAGACTTCGTTGCAAGAAGTGGTAGACTTGATCAAAGGCAGATATGTAGACAAAATTGCTGTGGATAGTGTTAATCAGCTGGCTGTAAGTCAATTATTATCTCATTTAGATCCTCATTCCTCTTTAATTCCAAAGGAAGATTTGAGTGAGAATAATGAGCAATTAATGGGTAATTTTCAAGGAATTGGCGTTGAATTTCAAGTATTTAATGATACTGTAAATGTGATGAATGTGATTAAGGGCGGCCCCTCTGAAAAAGCCGGTATCCAGGTGGGAGACAAACTGGTCATGGTAAATGATAGTTTGTCTATTACAGGAAAAAATGCAGAAGCAGAAAGAATCAGAAAATTATTAAAAGGGGAGAGAGGAACTTCCGTAAATATTAATCTCATTAGGGATGGTAAACTATTGAAAATCAAAGTTGAACGTGGTGTGATTCCAGTTCCTTCTATTGATGTTGCGTATATGTTAGATAACCAAACAGGATTCTTGAAAATCAACCGTTTTGCAGACAGAACTTATGAAGAATTCATGGAAAATATGGGGCGATTGCAAAAACAAGGCATGAAACAATTGATTTTAGATTTAAGAGGAAACGGTGGTGGATTAATGAAGGAAGCAACTGCTATTGCAGACGAATTTTTAAGTGATGACAAATTGATTGTATATACAGAAGGAGACAAGGTTAGCAGAACGGATTTCAGGGCCCAAAGGGATGGGATTTTTGAAAAAGGGAAATTGGTAGTATTGATAGATGAAACCTCTGCATCGGCCAGTGAAGTGCTCTGTGGGGCGCTTCAGGACTGGGATAGGGCTACCATTGTTGGAAGAAGAAGTTTTGGTAAAGGGCTGGTCCAAACTCAGTTTCAACTTTCTGATGGGAGTGCGGTTAGATTAACTGTAGCGCGATATTTTAGCCCATTGGGTAGGAATATTCAAAAGCCTTATGGAAAAGATAAGGATGCTTATAATGAAGAATTATTAGATAGGTTTCATAATGGCTCTCTTTTAAAAGCAGATACCTCTAAGCCTAAAGGAAAAGCATTTAAAACACCAGGAGGAAGGATGGTCTATGGAGGTGGGGGCATAACACCTGACGTTTTTGTTCCATTAGATACCAGTAAGATAAGTGCTGTGTTACTTAAACTATACTATAGAAATACCTTGAACAATTTTGTCTATAGGTATTATGTTCAAAATAAGGCAAAGTTTAGTGGGTTTAAGCAGCCTATGGATCTAGCTAAAGGTTTCCAGCCTGGGAAACCAGAATTGGATGCTTTGCGCAATTTTGCTCAAGTTTCAGATAGTATCACTTTGAGCAATTTTAATCAAGTGGAAGCCCATCAATTAACTGAAAGAATGCAAATCTTGATGGCAAGGCAAATTTGGCACACAGAAGGGTATTATGAAGTTGCCAATCAATTTGATCCAGCCGTTCAAAAAGCAGTTAGTTTGCTCAAATAATTTGGGTTTTGCAAAAGTTCGGTGTTTTCACCGTGTTCGGATATGAGAAAAAAAACCTTAATTTGATTTGCGTTTTTTTCTATACCCCTAATCCGTGCATGTATGAGTCACAAGCCCATCATTCTAACCTGTTTATTTATCGCTTTTTTTAGTCTAATTTTCGTAAATCTTTCAGAGAACTGGATTTTTATAGTAATTGGTCTATTGTCTACAAGTAGTTCTCTTATAATTGCTAGTTTGTTATTAATCTTTCGTGAAAAAAGACAATGGCAGTCTATAAACACGGATAAAGAAACGGTTTAATTTTGCACAACCGTTTGCACGATAGAAATTGAATAAATATCATTAGGTTTATTCAATCATGCAACTTTTACTAAAGATTGGATATCTAATTGTTTTGGCTTTACCTATTGGTATACTTCAATCTCATGCACAAAATACTTCTAAGCCTAATATTATTTATATCTATGCCGATGACCTAGGTTATGGGGAATTGGGCGTTTATGGACAACAGAAAATAAAGACTCCCAATCTTGATAAAATGGCTCTAGAAGGGATTAGGTTTACCAATCATTATACCAGTACGCCAGTATGTGCCCCAGCCAGATGTATGTTGTTAACAGGTAAACACGGAGGTCATACTTATATTCATGGCAATTATGAATTAGGTGGCTTTGCCGATAGTTTAGAAGGGGGTCAAATGCCATTGCCTGCTAATAGTTTTACAATTGGAAAATTGATGCAACAAGCTGGGTATAAAACAGCAGTGATTGGTAAATGGGGCTTGGGTATGCATAATACCAGTGGAGACCCGTTGAAACAAGGTTTTGACTATTATTATGGATACCTTGATCAGAAACAAGCACACAATTATTACCCAACACATCTTTGGGAGAATGGAAAATGGGATAGTCTACAAAACAAACCCATCAATGTGCATCTAAAACAAGACCCCACAAAAGGATTGTCTGCAGATTTTGCCTATTATCAAGGCAAGGATTATGCCCCTGCAATAATGACGGAAAAGGCATTGGCCTTTATGAAACTAAATAAGGGACGGCCATTTTTTATTTACTTGCCTTATACCTTGCCGCATGTTTCTTTACAAGCACCTGCTGAATGGGTAAATCAATATGTTGGAAAGTTTTCGGAGCAGCCCTATTTTGGAGGGCAAGGGTATGCATCCACGCCTTATCCTTTGTCTACTTATGCTGCCATGATTAGTTATTTAGATGCACAAGTGGGCATTATTTTAAACCAACTAAAACTATTGGGGTTAGACAATAACACATTGGTCTTATTCTCGAGTGATAATGGGGCCACTTTTAATGGGGGGGTAGATAGACATTTTTTCAATAGTAATGGGGGATTACGCGGTCAAAAAATGGAACTGTATGAAGGTGGCATTCGTGAGCCTTTTATAGCTAGGTGGCCAGGTAAAATACCTGCAGGTAGCATCTCTAGCCATATTTCAGCTCAATATGATATGATGGCAACCTTAGCAGAAATTACTTCCCAAAAAATGCCTGAAACAGATGGGATTTCTTTATTGCCATCCTTGTTGGGAAAAAAAACACAGCAAAAAAAACACGCTTGGTTGTATTTTGAATATCCTGAAAATGGGGGTCAAATAGCCATTAGAATGGGGCAATGGAAAGCTATTAAAACAGATGTTAGAATGCATCCTGAAAAACCTTGGCAATTATTTGATTTAATTAAGGATAGCTCTGAAACAATGGATCTTGTTAGTCAATATCCAGCATTGATTAAAACCATGAATGAAATTGTTGAACAAGAGCACCAGCAAGCTCATATTCAAGAATGGGAATTTATCCACCCAAAATTCCCTGTAAAAATGGTTAAGGATTAAACAATTATCATAGATTCACTCATATTTTCAAAACACTTAACATGCAAAGAAAAGAATTCATTCGCAACGCAGGACTAGCAGCAGCTTCTGTGGCTTTTGTACCTAGCAGCCAATTGTTTGCCAGAAAGGCCGACCAGAAAGTAAAAATGGGAATTATAGGAGTTGGACAGAGAGGTTTAAACCATTTGGATCTGTTGTTACGTAGGTCAGATGTTGAATTGGTGAGTATTTGTGATGTAGATGCAAGAACCTTGAATGAAGCAAAGGGAATGATTCAAAAGTCTGGCAAAAAAATGCCAGAAATCTATACCGGAGATAACTACGCTTGGAAGCGTATGTTAGACAAAAAGCAGTTGGATGCTGTAATCATTGCTACTCCTTGGGAATGGCATAAAGACATGATCCTAGGTTCTTTAGAATCTGGAATTAAATACGTTGGATCAGAAGTGATGATTGGCACTAGTTTGGAAGATCATTGGGAAGTAGTTCACGCTACTGAGAAATACAAGGCCAATGTAATGATGTTGGAAAATGTGTGTTACAGAAGAGACGTAATGGCGGTATTAAATATGGTACGTCAAGGACTATTTGGTGAGTTGATACATTTGCAAGGTGGCTATCAACATGACCTAAGAGAAGTGAAATTCAACGATGGAGTGAATGTTTATGGTCATGGGGTAGAATTTGGTGAAAAAGGATATTCAGAAGCAAAATGGAGAACAGAACATTCAGTTCATAGAAATGGTGATTTGTATCCCACACATGGTGTTGGCCCAATTGCTAACTACATCAATATTAACCGAGGCAATCGTTTTAATTCTCTCTGTTCCTTCTCTTCTAAAGCAAGGGGACTACACAATCATATTGTAAAGAAAGGTGGAGAAAATCATCCCAATGCCAAAGTGAATTTTCGCTTGGGCGATGTGGTAACCACTTCTATTAACTGTGTAAACGGTGAAACGGTTTTATTACAACACGATACCAATTTGCCTAGACCATATTCTTTAGGATTTAGAGTTCAAGGAACAGAAGGATTGTGGATGGATGTGAACAAGAGCTTGTACATAGAAGGGAAAACTGCTAAGCCACACCAATGGGAAGACGCCAAAGCCTGGTTGGATAAATATGATCATCCTCTGTGGCAGCGCTGGAGTAAAGAAACAGAGGGCGCTGGCCATGGTGGCATGGACTTCTTTGTGATTCATGCATTGATTGAAAGTATTAAAAATAGTAGAGCCACACCAATGGATGTATATGATGCAGCTACCTGGAGTGCCATTACCCCTTTGAGTGAAAAATCAATTGATCTAGGAAGTCAAACAGTTGAATTCCCCGATTTTACTGGTGGACAATGGATGTACAGAAAGCCTGTATTTTCTTTAACTGACGCATACTAGTATTGACTAAAGGAATGTATATGGGCATACCAGAAAAAATCTGGGAAGAATATGGTATGGATCAACACCCAGTGTTGGCTTCTGTATTTGGAACTGGGTTAATCAACCATACTTGGAAATTGAGCTATGGCCAGGAAACTTATATTTTACAAACCATTAACCAGAAGGTATTTCCAGACCCTTGGGCTATTGCATCAAATATTGATGCAATAGCCCAATATCTGTTGGTTCATCATCCTTCCTATCATTTTGTATCACCAAAACAAACAAAGTTGGGTGCATCCATGGTGGTAATGAATGGCCTTTATTATAGGATCTTTCCATTTGTTGAAGATTCAATTGCTAAAACAGTTTTAGAAACTCCGGATCAAGCATATGAAGCTGCAAGACAATTTGGTTTATTCACCAAGAATCTTGCAGGATTTGATTGCAGTCAATTAAAAACTACACTACCTAAATTTCATGACCTTGTTCTGCGAGATCAACAATTTTTGGATGCTATAGATCATGGAAACCAAGAGCGTAAAATAATTGCAAAGGAATTAATTGATAAATTAGTTGCGTATCGATTTATTACACATCGCTATGAGCAAATTATTAGCAATCCTAATTTTAAAATAAGACCAACCCATCACGATACCAAGATTAGCAATGTCTTATTTAATAGCCAGAATAAAGCCATTTGTGTTATTGACTTAGATACCCTTATGCCTGGGTATTTTATTTCGGACTTGGGAGATATGATGCGTACCTATTTGTGTCCAGTTAGTGAGGAAGAATCTGACTTTAGTAAGATAACCATCAGAAAAGCCTTTTATGATGCTGTGATTGATGGTTATTGCTCAGAAATGGGTGATGAATTATCCAAGGATGAACTTAATGCTATACCTTATGCAGGTCAATTTATGGTATATATGCAAGCTTTACGCTTTTTAACGGATTACCTTAATAATGATGTTTATTATGGTGCTAAATATCCGAATCAAAACTTAGTACGTGCTGGTAATCAATTGGTCTTATTAGAAAAATTGCTGGATTTAGCTATTTAATCAAATAGTTATTTTATCAAAATAGTTTGGACTTAATTTTAAGCATACTTAACCTTGTGTTTTAATTGCTACCTACACTATGAAATACCTGTCCATTTTACTATTACTTCCTGTTATTGGGTATTCCCAAAAACAAAACAAAATTGTTGATAGTGTTTTATTAAAAGAAGTAATTGTTACTGCAACCAGACAGAAAGCCAGTATAATTAACTTGCCATTCTCTATTAATCAAATTACGGCAACTGATATACAAACTGCTGCTTTTAGAACTGCTCCTGAATCATTAATAGGTGCTACAGGGGTATTTGTACAAAAAACCAATCATGGTGGAGGCTCTCCTTTTGTAAGGGCATTAACTGGTAATCAAAACCTGTTGTTATTAGACGGAATTAGGGTCAATAACAGTACCTATCGTTATGGACCAAATCAGTATTTTAATACCATTGATGTTTTTTCTATTGCTAATATAGAAGTTGTAAGAGGTACTGGTTCTGTTCAATATGGTTCCGATGCCATGGGAGGTGTCATTCAAGTCTTTTCTAAGGCTGCCAAATTTCAAACTGTCAATACTTGGTCAGGTATAGGGATGGTTAAAATGGTGACTGGTGATATGGAATATTCCGGTAGAGCAGAATTGGATTATGGGTCAAAGAACTTTGCATTTCATATTGGTGGTAGTAGTAGAAATTTTGGAGACCTGATAGGGGGGGATACCACTGGCATTCAAAGCCCATCTGGTTACAAGGAGCAGGCTTATGATTTTCAAGCCAAATGGAAATTGAAAAATGAATCAGTGATTACTGTTGCAAGTCAACAGGTTGTTCAAAAAGAAGTTCCATTGTACCATCGAGTGAAATTGGAAAATTTTGCCTTTTACAATTTTGCACCTCAAGTTAGGGGGCTTCATTATGCAAAGCTGGAAATTCCAGGTAAATCTTCTTTAATTTCCTCTGCAAGTTTTACTGCATCCTATCAACAAACCAAAGAAATTCGTAAATATTTAAAGAACGGGAATGTCAATCAGTTTGAAGAAACAGACAAAGTCAAAACCTTTGGATTAACCGCCGAGATCCATTCAAAAATCAAAGAAAATTGGACGGCTATTTCGGGGGTAGAATGGTACCATGATTTGGTTTCTAGCAACAAACAACAAATCTCAGTATCAACTGGATCGGTTTTGATGCAAAGAGGACTTTATCCTGATCAGGCTACTAGTGCTAATTTCTCGGTATTTTCTTTACACCAAATTAACCTTCATCGGTTTCAAATAAATGCGGGTCTTCGTTACAATAGTTTTGCCATAAATATAAAAGACACAGCTGCAGGAGTTAATCAATTAGGTGCTGTTACTGTAAAACCAGCTTCTCTGGTAACTAATCTTTCTTTGCTCTATCAATTGGGTAATAACCAATCCCTTTATGCTTCATTTAGCACTGGTTATAGAGCCCCCAATATTGACGATATGGGTACCCTTGGATTAGTAGACTTTAGATATGAAATTCCTGCGTATGGTCTAAAACCTGAGAAGTCTTATAATACAGAATTGGGATACCGAATACGAGGTAAGCGATTTCAGTCTTCTATTGCGTTGTTCTATATGCAATTAAAAGACTTAGTTACAAGGGTTCAAGTACCTGGTCAACAAATTGGAGGTTACAATGTATATATCAAAGAGAATAGTCAGGAATCTTTTATTAGAGGAATTGAAATGGAAATGACTTATGAGCTTTCAAAAACTTGGACCTTAAAAGCAGGGTATAGTCAAGCTTATGGTCAAAATACATCAAGAAACGAACCAATGCGTAGGGTTCCACCCATGAATGGACAAGTTCAACTGAAATATCACTATAAAACATGGACAGCATCCATTGAAAACCTATTTGCTTCAAAACAAGATAGGTTGGCTCAAGGTGACAAGGATGATAATAGAATTACAAAAGGAGGAACCCCGGGATGGAATTTAATAAATCTCTATGCTGGATATGGTTTTGGAAAAGTACAAATAAATACCGCTTTAATCAATCTATTCAATGTTGATTACAGAATGCATGGTTCTGGTATTAATGGGGCAGGTAGAAATCTTGCTCTAAGTTTCTTATATCATTTTTAAATAAAACCAGCTATGGGCTTGTTTAGTTATTTTTTATTATTTAATGCTTATAAATTCCTTGTCTAAAATTTCAACAGCTTCCTGATCCTTGAATTGTCTAGCCAGAATTAATAATTCCTTTTTTAAACCTTTGATAGTATTTTGATTTGTTTTTTGATCCACCAAATTGTTCATTTCTGTTGGGTCTTTTTCTAGGTCAAAGAATTCCCATGAATTGTCAGTACCATAAAAACGAATCAATTTGTAACGCTGTGTTCTAATACCAAAATGTGGAGCCACTCTATGGGGCTCTGGAAACTCGTAATAATGATAGTACATAGAGGAACGCCATGGCTTAATTAAAGGTTCTTTTTTGAGCAGGGGAACTAAGTTCATGCCTTGCATATTTTCTGGAATAGGTAGTCCAGCCATGCCTAATATACTAGGTGCAAAGTCTATATTAACTACCATATTGGGTATGGTGGTACCGGGTTTAATCACACCCGGGTATCTCATTACAAATGGGGTTCTCAGACTTTCTTCATACATAAATCTTTTATCAAACCAGCCATGCTCACCCATATAAAATCCTTGATCTGAAGCATAGATGACAATGGTGTTTTCTGTTAAATGAGCTTTGTCTAAATAGTCTAATATTTTTCCAATATTCCTGTCCAATGATTTTGCGGTTGCTAAATAGTCTTTCAAATAGCGTTGGTATTTCCATTTTACAACGGCCAAACTATCTCCTTTAATAGCATCATATTCTGCTTTTATCTTTTTATAATAAGCTTCGTATACCTTTTTTTCAGCAGCATTCATTCTTCCAAACATGCCTGGTTTGGTATAATCAATACCTAATTTCAAGTCATTACCCAATACCATGGTTTGACTAATGGTCATGTCTTGATTGGCCGCTGCTTTTCTGTTTTTGTAATCATCAAAGAAATTAGCTGGGTAGGGGAATTCTTGTTTGTCAAATGCACCAAGGTCTGTTGTGTCTGGCATCCAATTTCGGTGTGTTGCTTTTTCTCCTACTACCAAGAAAAAGGGTTTGCTTTGATCTCGTTGATTGAGCCAATCAATTGAAAATTCACTGATAATATTGGTGGCATAACCTTTATAACGAGTTGTATCATTGGGCATGCCAATAAAATCTGGTTGAAAATAATTACCTTGTTCTGGTAAGATTTTCCAATAGTCAAATCCTTTTGGAAGCGATTGCAAATGCCATTTACCAATCCAAGCAGTTTGATAATTGGCTTGTTGTAATAGTTTTTGAACCTGCTCTTGTTCTCCATTAAAATACCTGCCCGGGGCATTGTCTTTTAATCCATTTAAATGACTGTATTTTCCTGTTAACAAAACAGCCCTTGCAGGTGCACAAATACTATTGGTCACGAAGGTATTAGTGAAAATTGCTCCATCCTTAGCAATTCGGTCAATGCTAGGGGTTTGCATTAATTTGCTACCATATGCGCTGATGGTTTGTTGTGCATGGTCGTCAGAAAAAATAACTAGTATATTGGGTTGCTGGCGTTGTGCATATCCGTTTAAAGAGAGGAACAAAAGCGGAAAAAATAAGATCATTAATTGGAACTTGCCCTTTTTTGATAGCATCTTCTTTTTTTTTCTTCAATTTAATAAGAGTTTTGCTAATTTCCTCTCAAATGCAATTATGGAATATAGGAATCTAGGAAATACTGGTTTGCAAGTTTCTGCCATTGGGTTGGGATGTATGGGAATGAATCATGCATATGGGATACCCAATGATCAGGAGTCTATTGCCACTTTGGAAAAATCCATTGAATTGGGTATCAATTTTTGGGATACTGCTGATATGTATGCTGGAGGGAAAAATGAGGAACTAATAGCCAAAGTATTAAAGACCAATAGAAATAAAATTCTAATTGCTACCAAATTTGGATTTCACAATGATGCTTCTGGTAACCTCTGTTTTGATGGGTCACCAGCGTATATAAGAAAAGCGGTGGAAGCAAGTTTAAAAAGACTTCAAACAGATGTGATTGATCTCTATTATGCACATAGGGTTGACCAATCCATACCAGTAGAAGAAATGGTAGGTGCCATGGCAGACTTGGTCAAGGAAGGAAAGGTGAAGTACTTGGGTTTGTCAGAAGCTTCTTCCAATTCAATTAAGAGAGCCATGGCTATTCATCCAATTGCAGCCATTCAAAGTGAATATTCCATACTAAGTAGAGAAATTGAAGAAGATGTTTTGCCTTTATGTGAAAGCTTGGGAATTAGTTTAGTGGCATTTAGTCCATTGTCAAGGGGATTAATGACAAGTTCAATAGACCCCGGTCAATTATCAGAAAACGACTTTAGAAGAAAATTACCAAGGTATCAAGGTGCATATGCTCAGAATAATCATCAATTAGCTGAAGGGTTTGCCCAAATTGCAGCAGCCAAAAATTGTACCCCGTCACAATTGGCCATTGCTTGGGTCTTGTCAAAATCACCTAAAATTATTCCAATACCAGGAACTAAAAGAACCCAATATTTAATAGAGAATGCAGGGGCAGTTCAAGTTGAATTAACAGCATATGACTTTGAACAAATAGACACCTTGATTCAAACTTATCCAAATATTGGAGATAGATACAATGACACCTTTAATCAGTTTGTAGATAAATATTAGGTCTGCAAAAAGCTATCAGTTTTAAGTATATTCATAAAAAAAACATGCGCAACATAAGACTAATTCCAATTTTTGTATTGCTTTTAAACCTTTGTTTTCATCAAGCAATTGCACAAGACGGTAACCACAAAATTCATAAAGTAGTGGTACAAATGAATACTGCAGATACAAGTGCATGGTCTGCAACCATTGGTAATATTAGAAATTTACAAAAAGTTTGGCCAGCAAATTTGCAGGTAGAATTAGTTGTTCATGGCAAGGCTTTGGACTTTTTGGTAAAAGAAAAAACGCATTTGGCTGCTGACATCATTGCCATGTCTAAAGAAGGAGTAGTTTTTGCAGCCTGCGAAAACTCAATGAGAAAACACCATATTGAAAAATCTCAATTACTTATTCAAGCCATTACAGTCCCTTCAGGAGTAGCAGAATTGGTTTTAAAGCAAGAGGATGGTTGGAGTTATCTGAAATCGGGGGTTAATTAATAGGACAAATGGGTAGATACTTTAAAATAGCATTGGCTATTTGTCTGGTAATTTTATTAGCAAAAGTTTTATTGGACCCATGGCTAAAAAAGAACCAGCAAAAAAAATACTTAGCTTCCAAACAGGATAGTTTGTGGGTTGGTAAATCATTTGGTCAACTACCTCAGGATACAAGTTTGTCCAGTCAACAGATACGTTATGGATATGATTTAGTAGCTAATACTTCTAAATATTTAGGACCCAAGGGTCAGGTAGTAAATTTGACTAATGGGATGAATTGTCAGAATTGTCATTTGCAAGCTGGAACCAAACCATGGGGTTTGAATTATGGTTCTGTTGCGGCCAACTATCCAAAAGTTAGGGCAAGATCTGGTACAGTGGAAACCGTTGTTAAAAGGGTCAATGACTGTTTAGAGAGGAGTCTCAATGGGAAGGCATTAGATAGTAATTCCAAAGAGATGAAAGCATTTGTAAGCTATATTAAGTGGGTAGGAGCGGATGTACCCAAAGGCACTAAGGCAAATGGTTCTGGCATTGCAACCTTATCTTTATTGAATAGGTCTGCAGACCCAGCCATTGGTAAAACACTCTATACAACTTATTGCAGTAAATGCCATGGAGAAAACGGAGAAGGTAGCTTGGATAGTAGCAATAATAGTTTTTTCATTTATCCGCCACTATGGGGTAAAAACAGTTATAACCATGGTGCGGGAATCAATCAATTATCTAAACTGGCCGGCTTTATTAAAAACAATATGCCCAATGGTACTAGTTACCAACAGCCCTTTCTCACCAATCAAGAAGCTTGGGATCTTGCAGCTTATATAAATACCCAAACCAGACCTGATAAAGATCTATCAAAAGATTGGCCCAACCTTGCTACAAAACCCTTTGATTATCCTTATGGTCCTTATGCAGATAGCTTTCCACAATCCATGCATCAATTAGGCCCTTTTGCACCTATTCAAGCATTTTGGAATAAAAAAACGAATAGCAAATAAAAATGCCACCTCAATTGCTTGAAGTGGCATCCTTTTCATATAGCCTATCTCTTAACCAATGGGAACAAAGTCACTGGCTTTTTTGGTAGCCATTTCTTCGTATGTTTTCCATTTTAAATTCACTAGGTCTTGTGCGTGTACCATGAGTCTCTCAGCTTCTTCAGGATTGGTTACTGTAAGCACTTTGTAACGGAGCTCATTGTAAGCATAATCCCTCAAGCTCATAGTAGGTCTGGCAGAATCAAGTACAAATGGATTTTGATTCTTGATGCGCAATACTGGATTGTATCTCAGCAAAGGCCAGTGACCACTAGCAACTGCATTGTTTTGTTGGCTTAAACCATCTTTCAAGTCATAACCATGTGCAATACAATGGCTATAAGCTAGAATTAATGCAGGTCCGTCATAAGCTTCTGCTTCTCTCATGGCCAATAGTGTTTGTTGTGGATTGGCACCAAATGCAATCCTTGCAACATATACATTACCGTAAGAGATGGCTTGCATGGCTAAGTCTTTCTTACCACCTGTTTTACCAGCCGCTGCAAATTTGGCTGTAGCTGCGGTAGGTGTTGATTTAGAAGATTGACCACCTGTGTTAGAATATACTTCTGTATCCATTACCAGAATTTTCACATTCCTACCACTTGCCAATGCATGGTCTAAACCACCATAGCCAATATCATAAGCCCATCCATCTCCACCAACCAACCAAACGCTTCTGCGTACCAATTGATCACAAACAGAGAGTAAATGTTTGGCAGCAGATAGAGAAATGCTAGCCAGTTTTTCTTTTAATAATTGTACCCTTAATTGTTGCAAAACCAATTCAGATTCATGCACTTGTTTTGCTGAAACAATTTCATTGACAAATGCTTCGCCCAATTCTGGTTTCAATTCTTCTAGCAATTGCTTGGCAATGACTAGTTGATTGTCTGCGGTAATACGCATACCCAATCCAAATTCAGCATTGTCTTCAAATAAGGAGTTTGACCAAGCTGGTCCTCTACCTTCTTTGTTCACAGTCCAAGGAGTTGTTGGTAAGTTACCGCCATAGATTGAAGAACAACCTGTAGCATTGGCAATTAATAAACGGTTACCAAATAATTGAGACAAGAGTTTCAAATAAGGCGTTTCACCACATCCTGCGCAGGCTCCAGAGAATTCAAACAATGGTTCTAAGAATTGTGCACCATGAACTGTTGAGAAGTCAATCTTAGAACGATCGTTCCAAGTGATGTTTTCAAATGTTTCAATATTTTTTTGTTCCATTTCTAAAATGGGTTCCTTGTCTCCCAGATTAATCGCTTTTTTGCTTTTGTCTGTGGCATGAGTTACTGGACAAGCTTCTACGCAAAGATTACAACCGGTACAATCTTCCAAATAAACCTGGAGGGTGTATTGGGTTTCAGGAAATCCACGAGCATTAATTGGAGCGTGTTTGAATCCGTCTTGAACACCTTTTAAATTGTCTTTGTGGTAGAATTTTGCACGAATAACACTGTGTGGACAAACATAAGCACAGTTACCACACTGAATACACTGATCAGGTTCCCAAATAGCCACCTTGTCAGATACATTTCTTTTTTCCCACTGGGTAGTACCGCTGGGATATGTTCCATCAATAGGCATCATACTTACTGGTAGTTGATCACCATGATCAGCCATCATCACTGCAGTTACATTTTTGACAAAATCTGGCGCTTTATCTGAAACAGTTTGCATTTTCATGTCTGCAGCAGAAACACTACCTGGATACTGTACTTCAAACATATTGGCCAATGTAGCGTCTACGGCTAAGAAGTTTTGATCAATTACTTTTTGACCTTTTTTGAAATAGGTTTTTTCAATAGCTTTTTTAATCTGTTTAATGGCAGCTTCTCTTGGTAATACACCAGAAAGTGCAAAATAACAGGTTTGCATAATGGTATTGATTCTACCCCTCATGCCCGTATCTCGCGCAACAGTAGTAGCATCAATG
>CALRXZ020000091.1:0-16103 GCA_943372255.1 Chitinophaga pinensis | reverse complement strand
CCTGTGCCTTATTGTTCTTTAAATAATTTTTGGCACCTTCAATAGAGAATTTTCTTTGGCGTAATAGAAAATAAATCAGTTGTAAATTCTTGATATCTTCTACACGGAATAAACGGTCACCTTTTCTGGTCTTTCTTGGTTGTAGAATGTCAAATTCATTTTCCCAGTAACGCAATAGCGATGTATTTACTTTAAACCAACCCGCTACTTCACTAATACTATAATAGAGTTTTTGAGCCAAAATGCTTTCTTCCGGAACATCAATCAGGTCTAATTCCGTATCCATTTCTCTAAAAGACTTTCTGCCACGTTTGCTGGCTTTCTTCTCTTCAATAGCAATGGATTCCTTTGGCTCAACTATTTTATTAACCTTGATTCTAACCCCAATATTTTGGTTTTCATAGACCATGGCGGGTTCTGCCACGGGTACCTGTAACACTTCAACGGGTGGTTTAAGAGCAGAAGGTTTGGCAACGCGTTCTTTCTTAGGCTTGGGTGCCGCTGTTTCTATAGGAAATCCAAATAAGTCTAATTGTTGCAAAGGTCCTGCCATGCCCTAAAAGTAGTACAACTAATTTGGCCCTGTTACAGCCCAAGGGCCATGGTGGAAAAGAAGGCTTTTACTGGGGAAAGCTATTGAAATGCTAGCTTTGCAAAAAAGTCCATGCACCAAATCAAGACCATCTGTATTTGCGGGGCGGGAACCATGGGGTCCGGAATTGCCATGGTGTCTGCGCAGGCTGGTTTCCAAACCATCTTATTCGATTTGAATGGGGCCGTGCTGGAAAAAGCTCAGACCACTATTTTGGCTAGTTGGAACCAACTCTTGGCTAAGGGTAAAATTAATTCGGAAGACTTGAACCGCTTTCAGTCATTAATCCGGTTTACAGATAAACTTGCTGATTGTCAGGCAGACCTGATTATTGAAGCCATTATTGAAAAACTCTCCGCCAAAACAGACCTGTTTAGGGAGTTGGAGCAAATTAATCCCCTAAATACTATTCTAGCCAGCAATACTTCTTCCATTTCTATCCATACCATTGCCCAAGGCCTAGAACACCCTTCTCGTTTTGTGGGAATGCATTTTTTTAATCCCGCGCCGTTAATGAAATTGGTGGAGCTGGTTCAGGGTCAGGATACTAATGAAAAAGTGATTACCCTACTCCAAGCTATTTGTCAGAAAATGGGTAAGACCGCGGTTGTCTGCAAAGACGCACCTGGTTTTATTGTCAATAGGGTAGCCAGGCATTATTATCTAGAAGCCATGTGGCTGTTGGCTCAGGCTCAGGAAAATGGGGAGGAGCTTGACCCCGCTAGCCTAGACAAGATCTTAACTGCTAGTGGTTTTAAAATGGGTCCTTTTCAACTCATGGACCTAATAGGTATGGATATTAATTATGGGGTAAGCCAAATTGTATATGATGCCCTTGGTCAGCCTGAAAGGCTCAAACCATCGCCCATTCAAGCGCAAAAAGTTGCGGATGGGAATTTGGGAAAGAAAAGTGGGAAAGGGTTTTATGAATACAAGTGAGAAGGGAAGAAGAAGTGAAGAGATAAAAGATAAGAGTGAAGAGAGGAGGAAGAAGAAAGCATTTTTTGACTTTTGAATTTTAACTTTTGACTTAGCAAAGCTTTAGCTTTGCTGCATGCTCATAGCGGTTAATGCAATATTTCTTCAGAAGGGTAAGATGGAAGGTTATGGATGGTTTGTGCAGGAGGTGTTTAGCCGCTTGGCCAAGCAACATCCAGAACACCAATTCTTATTGGTTTTTGATAGACCCTATGATGAAAGTTTTGTGTTTGCCCCTAACTGCAAACCCATTGTGGTAGGCCCCCCGGCTAGGCATCCGGGCAGTTTTTTCTATTGGTACAATGTTGCGGCGCCTGCTGCCTTAAAAAAATTCAAACCCGATGTTTGGGTGAATCCTTATGGTTTTTGTAGCACTAGTAGCAGTATACCACAATTATTAATGGTACATGACCTTGCCTATTTGCATTATCCCAAATTCATTGCTTGGCATCAGTACTGGTATTACAAATTTTTCACGCCAGGATTTATTAAAAAAGCCAAGCAGGTTTTAACCGTTTCTGATTTTTCAAAAGCGGATCTAGTGAAAAATTTTCCAAGTGCGGCAAATAAAATCAATGCCGTCTATCCCGCTGCCAGATTGGGTTTCCAGCCCTTGAGTTGGGAAGAAAAGAATCAAGTAAAGGATAGTTTTTCTGATGGAAGAGAATATTTTTTGTTTGTGGGTGGTATTCATCCAAGAAAAAATTTGATTAACCTTTTAAAGGCTTTTTCACTATTCAAAAAATGGCAGAAAAGCAATATGAAATTATTAGTAGCAGGTAGAATGGCTTGGCAATTTGAAGACCTGTTAGAGAAAATCAAGACCTATAAATACCGAGAAGACCTTGTCTTATTGGGTGCTTTAGAAGAAGCACAATTAACTAACATTACCGCATCGGCCTATGCCTTGGTTTACCCCAGTTTGTTTGAGGGATTTGGCATGCCCATTTTGGAAGCCATGCAGTCTGGGGTACCCGTGATTGCCAGCAATAGCAGCAGTATGCCTGAAGTTGGCGCAGATGCAGCTTTGTACGTAGACCCCAATGATCCTGATGCCATAGCCAAACAAATGCTCCTACTCTATAAAGACGAAAAGCTGCGCAACTTTCAAATTGATAAGGGATTAGAAAGGGCCCAAGATTTTAGTTGGGATAAAACCGCTCAAGGAGTTTGGGAAAAAATCCTTGCCATAGCCAAATAAGCTACTTGCAACAGAAAACGTAGTTTTGCGCCAGTATTTAAAAACAGCAATATGCACAAATCAACTATTTCCATTGATATTCATTTAGATGAAAACAAAGTACCCGATCAAATCAACTGGTCGGCTTCTGACTCAACAGCCGATGCCATGCAGCCTGCCAAGTCTATGATGGTGGCTTTTTGGGACGCTCAAGACAAGTCTGCCCTAAGGATTGACCTTTGGACCAAAGACATGATGGTAGACGAGATGGCCGATTTTTACTACCAAACTTTCATGGGTATGGCCGATACGTTTCAGCGCGCTACGCAACAAACAGAATTGGTGGCAGAAATGAAAGCCTATGCCAAAGACTTTTATAAAAAATTCAGAGACATTCAATTAAAAGAGAACAAATAAAACCTAGTATATGAGTTTAGAAACACAGGTAATGGAACAGATGAAGGATGCTATGAAGTCTAAGAACGAACCACTCTTGCGTGGTTTGAGGGCTATTAAAGCTGAAATTATCAAGGCCAAAACAGAGCCAGGAGCTAATGGAGAAATTAACGCAGATACTGAAATTAAGTTGTTACAAAAACTGGTAAAGTCTAGAAAAGACTCTTTAGAAATTTACCAAACTCAGAATAGGCCTGATTTAGCAGCCAAAGAATCAGAAGAAATTGCCGTGATAGAAAAGTTCCTGCCTCAACAAATGAGCGCAGAAGAGCTGGAAGCTGCTTTAAAGGCCATCATTGCTGAAACCGGTGCCGCTGGTGCTAAAGATATGGGCAAAGTAATGGGTGTTGCCAGCAAACAATTGGCGGGCAAGGCCGAGGGTAAAGCCATTTCTGCAGCTGTGAAAACCCTATTGGGATAATCACCTCATGGGTAGCATAGATGTGATTTGCCTAGTTTTATTGGCACTGGCCATTTATAAGGGTTTTCAAAAAGGCCTTATAGTGGCCGTCTTTGCTTTTTTGGGCATCTTTATTGGGTTAGCGGCAGCGCTTAAATTAAGTGCCATGTTGGCCAAAGCCTTAGGCAACTATACCCATATTGCTGCATCCTGGTTACCCTTTTTGGCCTTTTTATTAATCATGTTGGGTGTTTGGGTATTGGTGAGAATGGGCGCAGCCTTAGTAAAAGCTGCTTTTGAAATGGTCTTATTGGGTTGGTTGAATACAGTAGGGGGTGTGTTGGTCTATGCTTTTTTATACCTAACCGTTTTTAGCATCCTACTTTTTTACGCCAAACAGTTGCAGCTTTTGCAATCGGTAGATCTAACGGCTTCAAAAGCCTATCCTTATTTGGAATCTATGGCTCCCACCATGATGCATTGGTTTGGAAAACTTATTCCCATTTTTAAGGATAGTTTTCAGGAATTAAGCTTGTTTTTTGAAAGAATTACCAAAAACTAAGCCCTTAACCTATTGATAAAGCCGCTAATTGGCCTGTTTTAGCTTAAAATCTGTATTTTGCAGATGTAGATACGATTGATAGAGAAAAATCGTTTTAAACCTGGACTGCCCTTTAACAGAAACCAAGCGTGCTTGCATAAGAAATTATAACATGGATTACGAGATTAAACAACAGGATAAATTCAAATTTATAGAGGAGGGAGAGGGAGAGCCGCTTTTACTATTACACGGGCTTTTTGGTGCACTGAGCAATTTTGCGGATCTAGTGGAACATTTTAGGGGAAAGTATAAAGTGATTGTACCCTTGTTGCCCCTATTTGAATTAGACATTTTTCATACCACGGTTGGCGGTTTGCAAAAACACGTACACAAGTTTATTGAACTACGCGGTTACAACAATATTCATTTATTGGGCAATTCATTGGGAGGTCATGTGGCATTGGTACATGTGCTCAAACAACCCGAAAAAATTAAATCACTCATTCTCACTGGAAGCAGTGGCTTGTTTGAAAATGGCATGGGCGATAGTTATCCCAAACGTGGAGACTATGAATATATCAAGAAAAAGACTCAGGTTACTTTCTATGATCCCGCTACTGCCACCAAAGAATTGGTAGACGAAGTTTTTGAAATTACCAATAACAGGATCAAAGTCATCAAAATTATTTCTCTAGCCAAAAGTGCTATTCGGAATAATCTGGGTGAAGAAATTAGCGGGATCAAACAACCCACTTTATTGATCTGGGGAAATAATGACACCATTACACCCCCATTTGTTGGACAAGAATTCAATAAGCTGATTCCCAATTCAGAACTGCATTTTATAGACAAATGCGGTCACGCACCCATGATGGAAGTTCCAGGTGAATTCAATCAGATTCTAGAAGCTTTTTTAGATAAATTGAAGACGCCAGCAGCAACCCTTGCTTGATTTTTGTTGTATCAATTGAAAACGGCACATGTTAGCTTCACAGATACTGCATACTGGATTCCCCTCTTTGCACCTCACAGACAGGGTTTCATTGGCTTTACAGTTAATGGATGAATATGACGTACAACACCTACCTGTGTTGAGCGAGGATCACTATGTTGGGTTAATAGCAAAATCTGATTTACTAGACGTAGACGAAGATCAATCCATTGCCACTATCCAGGACCAGTTTGCTAACCTCTCCATTAAGGGGGAAGAGCATTTTTTAGTAGCCTTGAAAATGGCGGCTGAAAGAGAGTTTTCCTTGGTACCCGTGATCAATGAACAATCCGAATTATTGGGTGTAATCACTCTTTCAAATCTGATTCAACAGTTATCCCGTTTTGTAGGCAATGAAGAAAAAGGGGGAGTGATTGTACTAGAAATTTCTAAACGGAATTATAGTTTTGGAGAGATCAGCCGATTGGTAGAAACCAATGATGCTTTGATTACCCAGTGTAATACTTTTACAGAACCAGAAACAGGGCTGATCATTATTACACTTAAAGTAAATAAGATTGAGATTTCTGCTATTGTGGCTACTTTCCAGCGTTATGATTACGCAGTGCGATACTATTTTGGTGAAGAGTCTTACACCAATGAATTGAAAGATAATTACAACCACTTACTGGCTTACTTGAATGTCTAGCTGGTCTACTTCCATAATGTATTGTAATGGCTACCCAAAAAGGTTATTCAGCATCTTTTTGCTGGTACTTTCAAGCCTTTTTTCTATTACTACGCAGGCTCAAGAAAAGAGCCTTTCAAAAAAAGAAAAATGGGACAGTATATTGGTGCCAGCCAAAGCTTCTGATACGGTTTGGGTTAAGTCTATTTTAGTAACAGGTAATAAGCGCACCAAACTCATGATTGTAAGAAGGGAACTTCCTTTTCAGGAAGGTGAGCCCATTGCTAAACACGATCTTGAAAGAGAAATCCTGCTGGCAAAACGCCAATTAATGAATACGGCTTTGTTTGTAGACGTACAAGTATTACCCATTCAAACAGATTCTACGGTAGTAATGCAAGTGCAGTTAAAAGAGCGATGGTATTTATTTCCCCTACCTTATTTTAAACTAATAGATAGAAACTTTAACCAGTGGTGGGTTGATCAGAAAAGAAGCTTAGATAGGGTTAACTATGGTGTTAAATTCATTCAAAACAATGTTACAGGTAGAAATGACAACTTAGAAATTTGGCTCATCACGGGTTATACCCAACAAGTAACCCTAAGGTATGACTTGCCCTTTATTGATAAAAAACTAAGGAGCGGATTCAATATAGGATTGGCTTATGGCACACAGAGAGAAGTCAACTATGCAACAACGGATAACAAGCAACAATTTTTCAGGTTAGATGATCGCTATTTGAGAAAATTAATTAGGGCAGATCTTACCTATTCCTATCGCCCTGGCGTAAAACAAAGACATAGCATTCGCATTTCTTATAACCATGAATCTGTAGATGATACAGTGATTAAAAAAACACCCAATTATTTTATTAATCAAGAAAAGCAATTCCGTTATCTAGACCTGAACTATCGGTTTAAATTTTATAATGCGGATTACAATCCCTACCCCACAGATGGCTTTTTGTTTGAGGGTAATTTGTACCAACGCGGAGGTTTTGGTAAATCACAATTATGGATGATGAATGCAAGAGCTATATATGCAATTCCATTAGCCAAAACATCTTTTCTGCACTTAGAAGGTTTGGTACAAATGAAGTTTCCTGTGAACAATGCCTTTACTGACCAGCGTCTTTTGGGCTATGGAACTATGCAAATGCGTGGTTTGGAATATAACGTGGTTGACGGTATGAAAGGCGGCATGTTCAAAACCACCATTCACCAAAAATTGATTGGGTTTGACATCAAGACCCCCTTTAAGAGTAAGACCCACGACAAAATTCCTTTTAGAATTTATCTAAAAGCCTATACAGACCTTGGCTATGCCCATATTGCTAGCCCAAGAGCTGATAACACACTCAATAACAAGGTTTTACACACTTATGGCTTTGGACTAGACATTATATCTATCTACGATTTTGTGTTCAAGATTGAATATAGCTTTAACCAGCTAGGGAAGGATGGCTTATATTTACAGAGCAGAAACGATTTCTAGTGCCCTAGGCACCACTCAATTACAGCAATGAAAGTAGCCATCTACAGCCGCGGTTTGGATTTTGAGCAAGAGAACCCGATTCAATTATTATTGGAGGAACTCATGCGGCATGAAACCAGTATCTTGATTTTTCACCAATTATTGGAGCAGTTTAGTTTCACGCCCCAGATTCAGGAAAAACTCAAACCTTTTTTTAATTCTGATGACCTGAGTAATGATATTGACATTTTAATTAGTCTTGGCGGCGATGGTACTATGTTAGACGCCGTTACCTTGGTGAAGCAGAAGAATATTCCTATTCTGGGTATCAATTTTGGCCGTCTGGGTTTTCTGGCCAGCATTAGCCGCAATGAACTTTCTTTGGCAGTAGATGCCTTGATTAACAGAACCTTCCTAATTGAAAAAAGAACCCTAATACACTTGGATTCTAATGAAGGTTTATTTGGTGATATTCCTTTTGCTTTGAATGAATTTGCCATTCACAAAAGAGATATTTCTCCCATGGTGAAAATTCATACTTATTTGAACGGAGAATTCCTGAACACCTACTGGGCCGATGGTTTGATAGTGTCTACCCCAACTGGTTCAACAGGTTATAATATGAGTTGTAATGGTCCTATTGTATTCCCTGAATCTAGCAGTTTTGTGATTACGCCAGTGGCCCCACACAACCTAAACGTTAGATCCATCGTAGTACCTGATTCCAACGTGATTTCATTTGAAGTGGAAGGCCGTGCCGACCAATTCATTTGTGCCTTGGATGCCCGAAGAGAGATTGTGAACAAAACCATACAATTAGCGGTTAGAAAGGAGAATTTTTATGTGAATCTGGCCAGATTGAATGAAAACAACTTCCTCTCTACCCTTAGAACCAAACTCACTTGGGGATTAGATAAAAGAAATTAACTTTTACGTTCAAAAAAATTGGTGCTATTTTACAATAACCAGATCCTATAGTCACATGCGTAACAGAATTGCAATTGTTGTTTTACTGTTTTTGTCTTCTATGACTGCTAAATCGCAGAGCATGGAAAGTTATGTGCACCAAGGTGAGTATGGTTTTGCAGTGGGTTTAGGTCATTATTTTGGAGACCTAAACACCAATATGCAGATCAATAGACCCAAGTTCTCGGGTAGTTTATTCTTTAGAAAACAGGTTAACAATTATATTGGGGTAAGGATCACGGGTGGCTATGCCTTCTTGGGATATTCTGATACTTACAGCAGCAATCCTACTGAAAAACAGCGCAACCTGAGCTTTAACAGTAATGTTTGGGAACTCAGTGTTTCTGGCGATTTCAACTTTTTCAAATTTATTCCTGGCTTTGAGCAATACCGTTTCACACCATATATTAGCCTAGGTGTAGGCGTCATGTCTTTTGATCCTTATGCTTATTTGAATGGAGAGAAAAACTTGCTCCGCCCATTAGGAACCGAGGGTCAGGGTAGTATTTTGTATCCAGAAAGAACACCCTATAATCCCATTGCCATTACCATTCCTTTTGGAGTGGGTGTCAAATATGCCTTAAACGATAGGATGAATGTGTTTGGTGAAGCGGTCTACCATTTTACTAGAACGGATTATCTAGATGACGTAAGTACCACTTACGCACCGGATGCATTTCCTCCCCTACCAGATGGGTCTCCCTCCACAGCTTTTTTGTTGCAAGACAGAAGCTATGAAACTGGAACTTCCATTGGAATCAAGGGAAGGCAAAGAGGAAATAGCCTTCAAAAAGATGCGTATTTGACCGTTCAAGTGGGTCTTTCCTTCAATTTACAAAGCTATCGTTGTCCAAAAGCAACCAATTACTAGCTTAAATATTGCCTAATAAGACATTTGAGCCCTTTTTTCTGCAATTAAATCCTGTCAACACAAGCCTTTTTGTTAATTTTGCAGCCTAAATGAAGGGTATACCATGCTGGAAGACCTCATTACTAAAATAAAAACAGATCGCCTGCCTAGGCATATTGCCATCATTATGGATGGGAATGGACGTTGGGCAGAGGAGCAAGGCCAAGAGCGCCTCTATGGTCATTTTCATGGGGTTGAATCTGTGAGAATCATTGTAGAAGGCTGTGCCGAATTGGGTGTGGAATACCTGACATTGTACGCTTTTAGTACAGAAAACTGGGACAGACCTCAAAAAGAAGTAGAGGGCTTGATGTCTTTGTTTGTAGACACAATTCGTAAAGAAGTGCCTGTCTTGAACAAAAACAATATTCGCCTTCACGTGATAGGTGACCTTAGTTTATTGCCAGCAGATGCACACAGAGAACTGCATGAAGCACTAGATATGACCAGCCATAATACTGGTCTGAACGTGATTCTGGCTTTGAGTTATAGTAGCCGTTGGGAGTTGGTGAATGCGGTTAAACAAATAGGCATAGACGTAGCATCTGGTAAGATTAAGGCCGATGGGATTAATCAAGAGGTCTTAGAGCAATACCTTGCTACCAGTGAGTTTCCTGATCCAGAACTAATGATTAGAACTAGTGGAGAATACCGCATTAGTAATTTTCTTTTATACCAATTGGCTTACGCGGAACTCTATTTTACCAATACCCGTTGGCCCGATTTTAGGAAGGAAAACCTGGTGGAAGCTATACTGGATTTCCAAGGACGGAAAAGACGTTTTGGGAAGACCGACAAACAAATTGAGGAGGAAGCCCAATTGGTCTGAAACACTTTATATTGAAAACAGTTGGCTAATAAAGGGGGTTTTAACAAACACTTTTAATTATTCCCGTTAATTTGCCCAACTTAAAACCTTGAAAAACGCTGAAAGCAGCTTGGAACCTGTTTTTAGACTGGAATATCACAAAAAGAACCGGATGCAGAAATTGTATAAATATTTAGTGTTGGCTTTCCTTGTTTTGTTGTTGGGTAATAAGGCCCAGTCTCAATCATCCACGGGTTCAACAGATACCACCATCACTTCCATTGAAGCAGATTTGGTTAACATCTTCCAACAGAAAACACCAAAAACCTATAAAGTGGCTGGGGTAAAAGTGGTGGGGAATCGATTCTTTGACGAGAACCTACTTATCTCCATTGCCAATATCAACATAGGTGATGAGATTAAAATTCCTGGTGGTGACAATTTTGCCAAAGCCATAACCAAACTCTGGAGTCAGAATTATTTTAGCAATATTGAAATCTACCTAACCAAATTAGAGGGTAAAAATATTTGGGTAGAAATTGAAGTAACAGAAAGACCTAGGTTGTCTAAATTTTATTTTAGAAATACCCGCAAGAGTGAGAGTGAAGACCTCTCTGGAAAAACCGGTTTGGTTCCCAACCGTGTAGTAACAGAGAACATGAAGATTACTGCAGTAGAAGCCATTAAAAAATACTACGCAGAGAAAGGTTTCCAAGACGCCAAAGTAGAGATTAGAGAGACCAAAGATTCTAGCTTAAACAATACCCTTACATTGAATTTTATAGTTGACAAAGGTGTTAAAGTTCATATCAACAATATCAATTTTGGAGGCAATGTTAATGTAGAGGAAAGCAAGCTGAAAAAACAATTGAAAGACACGCACGAGCAATCTCGTTTAACCTTATTCCCTACTTATGACAAGGGGATGATTGTAGAAGCCAAGCACTATACTTTTGATGATTACCTAAAAGAAAAGGGCTATCTCACTTTTAGTAGAACCAAGAAAGTATTGGACCCTTATGTGCGAATCAAGTTTTCTTCTGCTAAATTCAATCAAAACAAATTTGAATCTGATTTAGATAATATCCTTACCTATTACAATAGTTTGGGCTATCGCGATGCGGTAATTTTGCAAGACACGGTTTACCATACCAAGAAAGGTGATTTGAACGTAGATATCAAATTACAAGAAGGTAGAAAATACTATTTTGGAAATATCACATGGAGAGGTAATACCAAATTCAGTGACTCTGTATTAACCTCTATTATGGGTATCCGCAAAGGCGATACTTATAATATGGAAATCTTAGACAAAAAATTGGGTAAGAACGCATCACCCGAAGGGGGAGATATTAGCGGCTTGTACCAAGATGATGGTTATTTGTTCTTCCGTACAGACCCTGTTGAAACAGCGGTATACAATGATACCATTGACTTTGAAATTAGAATAGTAGAAGGTCCTCAAGCTACTATCAAGAATATTCGTATTGCTGGTAATGATAGAACCAAGGAGTATGTCATCAGAAGGGAGTTGAGAACTATTCCAGGTGAAAAATTCAGTAGAACTGACTTGGTGCGTTCTAACCGTGAGATTGCACAGTTGAATTATTTTAACCAAGAAAAAATCAATATCCAACCCATTCCTAATCCTGAAGACGGAACCGTAGATATCAACTATACTGTAGAAGAAAAATCTAGCGATCAGTTAGAGTTGAGTGCAGGTTGGGGTGGTGTGATTGGTTTAACGGGTACCTTGGGTGTATCTTTCAACAACTTCTCTATCCGTAATATTTGGAAGAAATCTGCTTGGGATCCATTACCCATGGGTGATGGTCAAAAACTGAGCTTGCGTATCCAAAGTAATGGTAAGGCATTCCGTTCTTATAACTTCTCTTTCACCGAGCCTTGGTTTGGTGGTAAGAAAAGAAATGCGTTGTCTTTCAGTATCTACAATACCAAGTACGGTCAAACCTATAATCCCATTACTGGTCAGTATGACCCCAACTATTCTAACCAAAGTTCTATTACCACAACAGGTGTAACTGTGGCTTTGGCCAAACAGTTGAAATGGCCAGATGACTATTTCTCTTTAACTACAGCTTTAAGCTTTACTCGGTATAACTTGAATAACTATGCCATTGACCCAGTGAACCTTCCAGGTTTTGACAACGGTTATGCGCATAACGTAAACCTGAAACTGACTTTACAACGTTCTTCAGTGGACCAACCTTTGTTTCCTAGAAGCGGTTCTAACTTCTTAGCCAGTGTACAGTTTACCCCGCCTTATACCATGATTAGCGATAAAATTGCTAATTCAACCAACCCTTATGAGTGGATTGAATACCATAAATGGCGTTTCAACGGGGAATGGTTTATTCCTTTGGGTAAGCCAGGCGGTGCCGAACACAACAAACAGTTTGTGATCAGAACCTCAGTTAAATTGGGTTTCTTGGGCAGGTATAACCAAGACTTACAAGTTTCTCCTTTTGAACGTTTCCAAGTGGGTGACGCCGGTTTGAGTAACCAGTTTGCTTTGTTGGGTTATGATATCATTGCTCACCGTGGATATCCCGTGTATAGCAGTTCTAATCCTAAGATTAACCCTGACCAACAAAGTACCCGTCAGTACTTTACCATATTTAACAAATACACCATGGAGTTGCGCTACCCACTTAGCTTAAATCCTAGCAGCACTATCTATGCTTTGGGCTTCTTTGAAGCAGCCAATGGTTGGTATTCAATGAAAGATTATAATCCTTTTCAGCTTAGAAGGTCCGTTGGTATTGGAATGCGCTTCTTTTTACCCATGTTCGGTTTGCTTGGATTTGATTATGGCATAGGATTGGATAGGTTTACACCAAACAACGCGTTGAAAGATGCAGCAAGATTCACCTTCATGCTGGGCTTTGAACCGGAATAAACCTAAAAACAAGCATCATGAAAAAATTAGTACTCTCTTTGTTAATGGTTTGCGGCATGGGCCTTGCCCTGCAAGCACAACAACGTTATGCAGTAATTGACACCAAGTATATTCTGGACAAGGTTCCAGAATACAAAGACGCTGACAAAAAATTGGCAGCTATTAGTCAGCAATGGCAAAAGGAAATAGATGACCGTCAGGGTGCTCTGGACAAAATGTACAAGAACTATGAAGCGGAACAGTTCATGTTAACGGAAGAGCTTAAGAAAAAAAGGGAAGACGAACTCTTTGTTAGAGAAAAAGAGGTAAGGGAATTACAGAAAAAGCGATTTGGCTATGAAGGAGACTTGTTCAAAGAGCGCCAAAGGCTGGTAAAACCCATTCAAGACAAGATTTACAATGCTATTCAGAAACTGGCTACCGCTAGAAACTATGATTTTGTACTAGATAAAAGTGAAGGAATTACCGTTATATTTGCCGACCCAAAGCTGGATAAGAGTGACGACGTTTTGAAAGAATTGGGCATAAAATTTTAAACAACCAACAATTATAAATTCTCAAAGATGAAGAAAGTATTATTTGTGTGTGCGGCTGTGATTGGAAGCCTTTTGTTCAGCAGCAACACCAATGCACAAACCAAAATAGGCACTTTTGACGAAGAAAGCGTTTTGGGTTTGATGCCAGATATTGACAAGGTTACTGTTGCTTTACAGAGCTACGCTAAAGATTCATTACAAGTTGACTATGAATACAAAGTGGGTGAATTTCAGCGCAGGGATAGCATTTTCAAAAAAGACAGTGCTACTATGCCAGCTAGGGCTCGTGAACAAGCTTTAAAAGAAATCAACCAATTGAAATACCAATTGGTGAATTGGCAGCAGTTTCAACAACAAGCAGTTCAACAAAAACAAGAAGAATTGTTAGTTCCATACAAGCAAAAAATCTATGCTTCATTGGAAAAAATTATCCGTGAGCAGAAATACTCGCATATCTTCCGTAGCGACGCTTTGTTAAAGTCTCCTATTGGCGATAACCTTTCTATTAAAGTAGCGTTAGACCTAAAACTAACCCTTCCTAAAGAAGTCTTAGACGAGTTAAAAGCACAAGGAGTACCAACCCCAGCTCCAGCAGCAGCTCCGGTTAAGAAGTAATTAAATGAATTCTTACCAATTTTAATAATGGAACCCTGTCCTTGCGGCAGGGTTCTTATTTTTGGGTATGCAACAAAAACCTATTGGTGTATTTGACAGTGGTTACGGTGGCTTAACCGTACTCAAGGAAATTGTTGATCAATTGCCTGAGTATGATTATCTCTATCTAGGAGACAATGCCCGTGCACCCTATGGTCCTAGGTCTTTTGATACGGTTTATCAGTATACTTTGGAATGCGTAGAATGGTTTTTCAAACAGGGCTGTGAGTTGGTAATTCTTGCCTGCAACACCGCATCAGCAAAAGCCCTGCGCAATATTCAACAAAAAGATCTCCCTAAGATGGATCCTTATAAGCGAGTTTTAGGAGTGATCAGACCTAGTACAGAAATCATTGGGTCTTATTCCTCAACCGGACATTTGGGCATTTTAGGAACCCAAGGTACTGTGCTTAGTAATAGTTATCCCATTGAGATTCATAAGTTCTTTCCTGGTATGGAAGTTTTTCAAGAAGCCTGCCCCATGTGGGTTCCCTTGGTAGAAAATGGTGCAGCCAATGAGCCAGGAGCGGACTATTTTGTTCAAAAACACCTGAACCAATTAATACACCAGTCTCCTAATATTGACACCATTTTATTGGCTTGTACGCATTATCCCTTGTTGATGAATAAGATTAAGCAGTTTACCCCAACAGGAGTGACCATTGTTTCACAAGGAGAGATTGTGGCCAAAAGCTTGGTTGATTATTTGGCTAAACACAGGGACATGGCGGAAAAATGTTCAAAAAACGGGGTCATTCGCTTTTGTACCACGGATTCAGCCGCCGATTTTGACGCTCACGCCAGTCAATTTTTTGGCCAGCCTGTAATTTCACAACATATTGATTTACAGAGCTAATTTGGCCTTTTGAGAATCATGCCGGAAGGTAAAATGCTGTGTTTTTTGGGCTGAAAACCGCCATATGAAAGGCTTTGGCGTTTTTTTTAAGGCTTTTTTTGATATTCCTTTGCAAGTTTACTATACAACCATTACCTTTGCCGTCCTTTCACAAGCAGCAGTATGGTGACTGCAGGCATGAAACGTAACAATATTACCGGGTTAGTAAAAAATCGATAAAATGAAACGTACATTCCAACCACACAAACGTCGCAGAAAAACCGTTCACGGTTTCCGCAAACGTATGGAGTCTGCCAACGGACGCAAAGTATTAGCAAGCCGCAGAGCGAAAGGTCGCAAGAAACTAACTGTTTCTAGCGAAAAAGGATTGAAATAATTCCACAACAAAGTTGTAAAAATATTTAGCCCTGTTCCGTTCATTCGGAACGGGGCTTTTTTAATTTTGAAGCATGAACCAAGGGGCATTTACTTATCCGCGCAAACAAAAACTCAAGAGCCGCAAGCTTCTGGGCAAATTGTTTCAGTCTGGTAAGTCTTTAAATGCCTTTCCGCTTAAATTGATTTACCAGACCAATAGTCCCATTATTGGTGAAACCCTGATGGTGGGTGTAGGAGCCAGTTCTAGAAATTTTAAAAAAGCCGTTGACCGTAATAGAATCAAGCGGCTATTGCGTGAATCTTATAGATTAGAGCAAGCAATCCTGCAAACTGGATTACCACAAGACCGCCAATGGCAATTGTTTTTTATTTATACAGGAAAAGAATTGCCCGATGGCAAACTCATTCAAAACAAAATGCAGTTCTTGATGCAAAAATTGGTGGATCAATTTGGATCCAAAGAAGCTGTTTTAGATACAAAAACTGATTAATCAATACTGCTCCAAAGACACATTATTACTAACTTAATTCTCCAACCCAAAACCTAAGTCATGAAGGAAATAATCAAGCAAATATTGATCTTCCCCTTCATGGTATTGATTCGGTTCTACCAATGGGTTTTATCGCCCGCAATGGGCCCTAAATGCCGCTTTACGCCTACTTGTTCTCAGTATGCGGCAGAAGCCTTAAAAAAGCATGGGATCTGGAAGGGTGGGGGCCTAGCACTCAAAAGAATCTCCAAGTGTCATCCTGGAGGCCCGCACGGATATGATCCCGTTCCTTAGTTATTTTTTAGCAGGCTCAGTAGCAGTAGTTGGCTTGGTCAACGCTTCTA
>CALRXZ020000090.1:0-16257 GCA_943372255.1 Chitinophaga pinensis | reverse complement strand
AACTGATTGATCAAGTAATTGTACAACCATGAAACTCTGGCAAAAAAACACCACCGTCTCTGTAGCAGTAGAACAATTCACTGTAGGAAAAGACAAGGAATTTGACTTACTCTTGGCACCATATGATGTACTAGGTAATATGGCGCACGCTAAAATGTTGGCCAGTGTTGGTTTACTAAAAGCTGAGGAAGCAGCAGCACTAATTCAAGAATTGCAAGGCATTTATAACAAAGCCATTACTGGTGAACTAACCATTGCAGACAGCGTAGAAGATATTCATTCTCAAGTAGAATTTTTATTAACCCAAGCGCTGGGCGATACTGGAAAAAAAATCCATTCAGCGCGCAGCCGCAATGACCAGGTTTTAGTAGACATTAAACTCTTTCTGCGCGCAGAAATCACCCAATTGGTGCAGGCCGTAGAACCTTTTTTCAAATTGCTACAAAGCCAAAGTGAGCAATTCAAAAACCATTTGCTTCCTGGATACACCCATTTGCAATTAGCCATGCCTTCTTCCTTTGGGCTTTGGTTTGGCGCTTATGCAGAAAGTTTGGTAGACGACTTGATCACCCTTCAAGGGGCTTACAAAGTAGTGAATAAGAATCCCCTAGGATCCGCAGCAGGATATGGTTCTAGCTTTCCAATTAATAGAACCATGACTACCCAATTATTGGGTTTTGCAGACCTGAACTACAATGTGGTCTATGCCCAAATGGGCAGGGGTAAGGCAGAGCGCATTACGGCTCAAGCAATGGCTAATCTTGCAGAAACTTTGTCAAGGATGAGCATGGATATGTGTTTGTATCTGAACCAACAATTTAGCTTTGTCAGCTTTCCTGCTGAGCTAACAACAGGTTCAAGTATTATGCCACACAAGAAAAATCCGGATGTATTTGAATTGATTCGTTCTCATTGCAATCGCATTAAGGCCCTGCCCAATGAGATTAGTATGATGACCACCAACCTACCATCGGGTTACCACCGTGATTTGCAACTATTAAAAGAACATTTGTTCCCCGCTTTTCAAACTTTGAAAGACTGTTTGTTCATGGCACAATTGATGTTGGAAAACATTCAGGTGCAGGAAAATATCATGGCTGACGATAAATACAAATACGCATTTAGTGTTGAAGCTGTGAATGAATTGGTCTTACAAGGAGTTCCTTTTAGAGATGCTTACAAACAAGTTGGGCTTACCATTGAAGCTGGCCAATTTGAACACGGAGCATCTGTAAACCATGTGCATGAAGGCAGTATTGGCAATTTATGTACGGAACAGATTAATAAGATGATGCAGGTGGTATTAGATGGATTTGGTTTTGAGCAAACAGAAAATGCCATTGCAGCCCTGCTGCAAAACAAATAGAATACCCTATTTTTAACCCCCATAAATAATTTTGACAAACAAAACCACCAATAATCAATATGAATAAAATTGCATTGGCTTCCATCGGCCTATTGATGGGATTTTCTTTAATGGCTCAAACTACAAAGAAGCCAACAACAACTTCAAGCAAGCCAACAACTGCTGCTCAGAAACCTGCGGCTACATCACAGAAACCAAGTACACAACCTCCGTTGGTGATTAAAAACGCTACCGATAGTGCCAGTTATGCATTAGGTGTACGCATTGCTCAAAACATGAAGGCTCAGGGTTTTGACAAATTAAATATGGCTATTTTTGAAAAAGCGATGAATGACGTTTTACAAAACAAACCGCTACTGATAGTTGATAATGCTTTAGACCAATGCATAGGTGAATACCAACAAAAAGCCAGTTCTGCTAAATCAGCGGTTGCAAAAGCAGAAGGCAAGAAATTCTTAGCTGAAAATGCCAAAAGAAAAGGTGTTGTAATTACCAACAGTGGATTACAATATGAAATTATTAAAGCGGGAACTGATACCGTGAAACCCAAACTAACTGATAGGGTAAAATGTCATTACCATGGCACTTTGATTAATGGTTTCATATTTGATTCTTCTGTAGACCGTGGAGAACCTATTAGCTTTGACGTAAATGGTGTTATTGCTGGTTGGACAGAAGCATTACAGCTCATGACCGTGGGTAGCAAATGGAAATTGTTTATCCCTTCAGAATTAGCCTACGGCGATCGTCAAGCTGGAGCAGGAATTCCACCCGGCTCTACTTTGATTTTTGAAGTAGAAGTGCTTGGCATAGAAAAATAATTTTAGACAGCTTGCATGAAAGGATGAACCGCTTTAGATTAGTGGTTCATCCTTTTTTTTATGTTTAGTCCATCCCAAATTTGTAGGCAATGTGGCCGGGCCGTAAAGGGCAGAACAGACAAACAGTTTTGCAATGACGGCTGTAGAAACCAGTATCATAATCAGCGCAATAGTTGTCAAAACAATTATATGCGTCAAGTAAACCACTTACTCCAAAAAAATAGGCGCATTTTGGCGTCTCTGTTTCTTGGCGCTTCAAAGGATAAAACCATTGCGCAGCAGCAATTGGCCGATCAGGGATATCAGTTTAGATATTGCACACATGAAGCCAAGACACAGGATGGTGCTGCCAAATTTTGCTATGAATATGGCTACCTGCCCTTGGAAGGCGATGTTTTGTTGATTCTGCACCAGCCTTCGGTTGAATCAACTATTTTTGCTGGCTAAGCAGTAAACATGGCAATAGATAGAACAACAGTACCCGCAATCATAGACGCAGTGGAATTTCAAGTTACTCTCAAACCCTGTGAACAATTTACCTTAGACAACGGCACTCCTGTCTATAGTATTGACGCTGGAGCTGAAGAAGTAGTGATGGTAGAATTGGTGTTTCATGCTGGCAATTGGTATGAGGAAAAAAATATAGTTGCCGCTACTACCAATCACTTACTAAAAAACGGCACCAAGCGTCAGAATGCTTTTGAGATCAATGAGCATTTTGAATTTTATGGTGCTTATCTAAGCCGTGCTTGTTATAATGAAACAGCTACCATTACCCTACACTGTTTGAACAAGCATTTGGAAGTTCTATTACCCGTTGTTACCGAACTTTTAACCGATGCCATTTTCCCTGAACAAGAATTGGCCATTTACAGACAGAACCAAAAGCAAAGACTTGAAGTAAATCTGAAAAAATGTGATTTTGTTGCCAATAGATTAATTGACGAATACGTCTATGGGTTTCATCATCCTTATGGAAAATATACTTCTGCGGATGATTTTAACAACCTACATCAGCAGGATTTATTAGATTATTACAAACAGTATTATACCCATGGGAAATGCTTGGTTTTTGTAGCGGGGAAATTACCCACCAATACCCAATCACTTTTGAATAAGACCTTAGGACATTTACCCTTTAACCAACAACATTTTCCGCTTAGAGAAATTATTCAAACTCCTGCAACAATTAAAAAATACAATATAGTTAATGACGCAGAATCTGTGCAAGCAGCTATTCGTATTGCACGCCCCTTTCCAACTAGGCATCATCCAGATTTTCCAAAAGTGCAGGTCCTAAACAATTTGTTTGGTGGATTTTTTGGCTCCCGTTTAATGAGTAATATCAGAGAAGACAAGGGCTATACCTATGGCATACATAGTTATATTCAAAACCATTTACACAATACGGCTTGGATGATTAGTACAGAAGCAGGAAGAGACGTAGCAGAAGCAACCATTAGTGAAGTATATAAAGAAATGGCGCTACTGCGCGATGAAAAAATAGAGGCCGAAGAATTAGACCTTGTTCGCAACTATATGATTGGCTCTTTGCTGGGCGATTTGGATGGTCCTTTCCAAATTATTGCGCGCTGGAAAAACTATATCTTAAATAATCTTGGTTCTGACTATTTCTATAACAGTTTGGATACCGTTAGAAATGTTAGTGCAGAAGAATTACAGGAATTGGCTAAGAAATACTTGAATCCTGATGACTTCTATGAATTAATGGTGGTTTAAACTTGAAACAAATGAATCGGTTATTCCCATTGCTATTATTGGTAACATTAATGGTAGCCTGCAAAAATAAATCAGTAAAAGAGGATAGCAAACCGGTTTATAGTAAGGAAACATTAGACACTATTTTGTCTCCATCCATTCCTATAGTTAGCAAGCCCGAACTTTTTGAAAAAGCATTTATCAAAGGCAGTCAAGCCATGTCTAATGGGGTCATGTTTGACTTATTTGGATTTAATATTGGCATGCTTAAGATTAGCTCTGGAAGAATTATTTCTTGTGATCCCTGGCTCATGGATGAATATGCAAAACCATATAAAGACAGCTTTCCTATTGGAAATTTTCCAATGCAGTTATCCCTTGCTAGATTAAAAGATGTTGAAGTAGTAGCTTTTGCAAGAATCCTATTTAGTGACCAACCAGTGGTTAGGTGGTCTTACGCTTTACTTCCAGGACAAGAAAACAAACCTATTGGTGGCAAAGAAATCATTGGTTATCACGTAGATGCGCAACTTGGATTATTTATGGATCAAGCAGCTTATCAAGCCTTACAAAAAGACACGGTGAATAATCGAAGAACCGTTATTCTAAAAGCAACCAGCACCCACAAACATGAGGGATGGCGATACGGCATTTATGAATTTGAGCATCAAAATTTAGCTGTTTTTACTTCGGGCATTGGAGATGGCAGATACGCTAATTATATTGGTTATGATGCCAATGGAAAGATTTGCAGACTTCTCACCGATTTTGCTATTTTCAATTGGTAAATCAAAGATCATGAACGTACAAAACGCTTACAATGAATGGGCTGGCCAATATGATACCAACCAGAATAAAACAAGAGACATGGAAGCCCTGGTTTTGCGTGAAACACTTGGCCCTCTTGTTTTTAATAGTTGTTTAGAGATTGGTTGTGGCACGGGAAAGAATACGGCATGGTTGCAAACAAAAGCTATCCAAGTTCTAGCCGTTGATTTTTCCGAAGAAATGTTGTCAAAAGCCAAGGAAAAAATCAACCAACCCAATGTTCAATTTGTACAGGCAGATATTACTGAGCCATGGCATTTTGTGAAACAGCCATTTGATTTAGTGAGTTTTAGTTTGGTATTAGAACATATTGAAGACCTGACAGCTATTTTCAAAAAAGTGGCTGATGCATTGAGCCCCAATGGTCATGTTTATATTGCAGAGCTACACCCATTTAAACAATATTCTGGTTCAAAAGCTAGATTTGAAACAGCAGCTGGTACACAGATAGTAACCTGTTTTAATCATCATATATCAGATTTTGTCATTGCTGCAAAACAAGCAGGGCTTGAATTAGTAGGCTTAGAAGAATACTTTGATGACCAAGACAGGAATCAAATTCCTAGAATTTTGCAACTCTTATTTAGAAAGTAATGGGCCATTCTAAAGTATCTATAATGCTGCTTCAAGAATACCAAATCAACTGGCCATTTGAATTTGAACAGTTAAAAAATAAAATCCTTACCCCAATTAAGCATCTTCCCGTTCAATTAGAACATGTTGGAAGCACTTCAGTACCTGGACTAGCTGCTAAGCCCATTATTGATATGGACTTGGTATATCAAGGGCAGATTTTTGACCAGATAAAGCAAGCATTGGAATCATTGGGTTATTACCATGCAGGAGACCAAGGCATCAAAGACAGAGAAGTATTTAAAAGAGCTTTAAAGCCTCATCCTGAAGCCATCCTAGACCAAATCAGCCATCACTTATATGTTTGTCCATTTGAGTCAATTGAATGGAGAAGACATGTATTTTTTAGGAATTACTTAAGAACCAACCCAAGCATGGCGGAAGATTATCAAACATTAAAAATAGCAATTGCTGAAGCTGCTAGTCAAGACAGAAAACAGTATGCCTTGCTCAAAGAAACTAAGGCAATTGCCTTTTTTGATTCCATTTTTTTAAACGTAGACTTAGACACTCAATTAAAATAGCAAATAATATGATTAAGACTAAAGTAGGATGCATGGTATTGGGTTTGTTGCTATTAATTGGCCATCTAAGTGCACAAAAAGAAAAAGCAACTGCGGCATCTATTCAAATCCCCTTTCAATTAACCACTTATAACAACCTATCTATTCAGGCAATTTTAAATGGGGTAGATACGGTTCAATTAATGTTTCATACCGCAGCCAATGCACTTACATTGACAGAAGAAGCTGTAAAACATTTAAAATCCATTCAATTTGTATCTACTACAGATAGTGTTAAGTCTTGGGGTGGACAAGCCAATAGTTCTAGATATAGCCCCAAGAATCAAATTCAAATTGGAAGTCTTAGTTGGGATAACCAAGCCATTTGGGAAAACCAATTTTCTGGTCAATACACGCAAGGAAAATTTGGCATGGATTTATTTAAAAACTGGGTGGTTGAAATTGACTATGACCAGTCTGTTATTCTATTACACAAAGATCTTCCAAGTAAAATCAAGGGTTTTCAGAAATCCAAATTGTATACCAAAGATGAGATGTTCTTTATTGAAGCCGCTTGTAGCATTCAAGACAGTGTGATCCTAGAACGTTTTCTGATTCATTCTGGTTATGCTGGAGCATTGCTAATCAATGACCAATTTGCCCAACAGCATCAGTTAGGTAAGCAATTACCCATTGTTGGTGAGAAAAAATTAAAAGACAGTTTTGGCAATACCGTTATTTCTAAACAGGCCAGTTTGCCTTTGTTTTCTATTTCAGATAATACGCTATCAAATGTACCTGTTGGATTTTTTGAAGGCTCCCTAGGGCGTCAACCTTATAGTATTATTGGTGGAGATTTACTCAAGCAATTTAATATTGTTATAGATGCAGAAAGACAATTTATCTATCTCAAACCAAACGGTTTATTCCATACAGAACAACAAACCAATCCCAATCCTTTTGGCAAGGCCCTGATTCCTGACATGGTAGCTGATGCAAGTATTCAAATGATTGATGGCATCTTTTATTGCTATGCCACTACCGATGGTTATGATAATGGACTAAAAACATCAGGTCCTCCTGTAGTTTGGACTTCTAAAGATTTTGTACACTGGTCATTTAATGGCTACCTTTTTCCATCGGCCCTTGGCCAACTGTATTGGGCTCCTAGCAAAGCTGTTGCTGCTCATGGCAAATACTACCTCTATCCAACTATTAATGGATTTATGTACCCAGCTATTGCAGACAAACCTACTGGCCCATTTAAAATAGCACAAGGAATAGATAGTTTTTACAAACCATTTACCACTGCCACTTTATTAAAATCTTCTAATCCAAAAGGTCCTGAAGGCATTGATGCAGAAATTTTTATTGACAAGGATCAACAAGCTTATTTGTACTGGCAAAGAAGAATGGCTACCAAAATGAATGCAGACATGATTTCTGTAGACACCAGTAGTATAATCATTCCCACCAAAAGAAAAGGCTATTCAGAAGGCCCTATTTTTTTTGAAAGAAAGGGCATTTACTATTACCTCTATACACTTGCTGGAGATGAAAAATACCAATATGCTTATGTTACTAGTAAGCAATCGCCCATGGGGCCATTTGATTTTCCAAAACCTGATATTATTACTACCACCAATTATGCCACTGGTGTTTATGGCCCCGGACATGGAAATGTGTTTAATATTCCTGGCACAGATGATTACTATATAGCTTATCTGGAATTTAGTAGGGCAAGCACCAATAGACAAACCTATGTGAACAAGCTGGAATTCAATGAGGATGGCAGTATCAAGCCTGTTTCTTTGCACCTAAATGGGGTTGGAGAATTAAAGCAAATAAAACATGCCAACCCTCTTGCTATTGTTTCCAGTAATGCTTCTAGCATCAGAGAAGACTTGGTTATTAAGCCTATGAAAGACAGTCTCTTTAAAAGAACCGAATTTTTTAATAGTAGCTTTGCTTTTGATCACGCTAATGGCTCTAGGTGGATGTCAAGTACTACGGACCAATCACCTTGGATAATTGCAGATCTAGGAAAGGTTGAGGAAATTAGAAAATCTGCTCTCTATTTTGTTAGACCAACCGCAGGTCATGCATATCTTTTGGAATCTAGTCTAGACGGCAAAGAATGGAAAAAAATTGGTGGTCATGATGATTTAAAAATTCAATCACCCCATGAAGATCAATTTAAGATCAAAGCCCGTTTTTTACGTGTGAAGATCAATAAAGGACTTGCAGGTGTTTGGGAATGGGAGATTTTCTAAAATATTAACCTCAATTAACCAAAATAAAAAAGGTAATTCAAGATAGCTGGTTATTTTTAATGAAAGGAATGTTTTTTTTATATGATTCCTTTTACTAAATATACTATTATATGAAGCTCCTTTTACTAGCTACCCTATTTATGCTCTGCTTTTTTAAAACAGATGCACAGGCTCCCATGATTATTACCAAATACTCAGAGCCTTTGTCTGTTTATAATTTCACTAAGAGTCTACTGCCCTCTCAAGGAGAAAATACATTTAAAAAAATATTTACCCAATCCAATTACAATAACAAAAAATACCAGGACCTGATTACGGCTTTGGATACTTTAAGAATTGAATACAGCTATCAATTTACAGAGTATCCTTATGGCTCAAAAGTGCCTGGTATGACAACTGGATTGCTTAAAAAGAATTTGATAGCAGCTAATAATTTAGAAAGTTTTAAGCTGAGTTCTGTTGGTTTAATTCCCAATAAAAACCTAGTTCAATTCACCAAAATATTAGAAGCTTTTACCACAGTTTACAATGATTTGATTTACTTACCTAACAAGGTCCATTTTGAAAAACAATTAGCAACCATTCAAGGATTTGTGAAGGAAAAAAACCTGGTTTCTTTTTTTACGGCCGGAGCAAAATTTTATGGTACTGAATGGGATAATTCCATTCCACTTGAAATTGTATTACATCCTTTACCTAATTCCAATGGATTTACGGCGGAAGCTTTTTACAATATAGGCGTGAGTGCTATACAAACAAATTTGAAAGATTACAATGTATTATTGAGCGTCATGATGCATGAAATTTTTCATATACAAATTGACGAACAGCCGCTTGAAACCAAAATCAAATTAGAAAGCTGGTTTTTCCAAAACCCCTCTTCTTCCAATAAATATGCCTATCTCTTACTCAATGAAGCATTAGCAACAGCCATTGGAAATGGTTATGTATTTGAACAGCTAAATGGTAGTTTAGACAAAGGAGAATGGTATAATTGGCCCTATATTAATCAATTGGCCAAAGAAATTTATCCATTGGTGCAAACCTATTTGAAAGAGGGCAAATCTATTGACCAAGCATTTGTAGAAAACTATATCAAGATCTATGAACAAAATCATCCAAACTGGTTCAAAGAATTGAATCATACCATGACATACCGGAATATGTTATCAGAGCATCAATCTGATTTTCAGGTTCTGAGTAAACTATACCCTTATTGCTCCATCTTTGAAGCGGAAGACCAAATTTCTGAAGGAACTATAGAAAAAATAAAAGCCACTCCATTAACAAAAATCATCCTAGTTTCAAAAGACCATCCAACAAAATTAGCCCTCATTAAAAAGCAGTTTCCTGAATTAAAAGATTGGAAATATGATTCAAAAAAAGAATTCACTATTTCAAAATTTTTAGATGACCATACTTGGCTCTATGTTATTAATCAAATAAATTCGAGTACCGAATCCTTGATGAAACAACTCAAATAATGAAAGCAGCTCAAATTCAAACCCTTCATCCTATAGCGGGCAAAACCAATAAAAAGATTGCTTTAGAAAAGTATGAAACCATTCGTGACCAACTGATCCTCATTCTTCAAATCTCAGAACCTACCCATACAGAACTCATGGAAAACTTGTATCAAAGGGTCAAAGACTATTTTGTTGGAGGCGTACAATGGTATGGAGAAACCGTGAAATTAGATTTGGAAGCAAGGGGCCTAGTTGAACGCATTGGCAATAAACCCGAAAGATATAGGCTAAGGCAACTATAAGCTATATGGGTTAAAGGTAACCGCCTGAACCAAGAAAGTCCCGTTTACACAATTATCATCTGGCTAAGTTTTAATTTATGGATATTGTGTATGCCAAAACACAAAGCCATGATTGAACAAGAAAAACAGTTCTCACCAAATTTCTGGGCCCGAATGGGCGGTATTGCCTATTTGATTATCATCATTGCGGGCGCTTCAGGTGAGCTACTGATTAGAAATAAAATTGTGATTCCTAATGACCCACAAACTACCGCTAACAATCTATTGAGTCATGCGCTACTTTGGAGAATTGGTATAGCAGGTGATTTGCTCATGCATGTTTGTGACCTATTTCTATCTATTGCTTATTTCCAATTATTCCGCTTAGTCAACAAACCATTGGCTAGATTGTCTTTGTTTTTTGGGCTCATGCAAACGGCTGTTTTAATTGCCAATAAAATGAACTTGGTCATGCCACTTTTATATTTGGAGCATGCAGACAAATTGCAAGCATTTAGTCTACCCCAATTACAAGAAATGGCTTTTCTCTCTATTCAAGCCCATGACTATGGATTTGGCAATGGTCTTATCTTTTTTGGCTTTGCTTGTATCATAGATGGCTATATGATTATACAATCAGGTTTCCTGCCAAAATTCCTTGGTTGGTTCATTGGCCTAGCCGGCATTTGTTATCTGATTAATAGTTTTACCCTTCTTTTAGCGCCTTCATTTTCGCCACAGGTATTTCCGGTAGTCATGCCAATCATTTTTTTAAGTGAATTATCGCTTTGTTTGTGGTTACTCATCAAAGGGGTGAAAATGGAAAAAACCGGCTAAATTCCCTTGCTTTTATTAATTTACCGGTATACAATCAAGAGGTCATGCGGATAGTTCCCTATTTGGTCATTATTAGTCTTTTCTGTTTTAGCAATTGTCAAAATGCGCCTGAGCAAATTGAACCAAGCAAACCCATAGAAAAAGAAGTGCCAAACGGGGGTTTGTTTTTACCAGATGGGTTTTCAGCCATGGTGGTTGCAGACAGTGTTGGTCTTACCAGACATTTTGCGGTGAATGATAATGGTGATATCTATATGAAGTTGCGGATCACCAATTCAGAACCAGGCAATATGGCTATGCGCGATACCAATAGAGACGGTAAGATGGATCTGTTTCAAGCATTTGGAGACTATCCCAATGATGGCAGTTTTGCCACGGAAATGCGGATTCACAATGGCTATCTCTATTTTAGTTCTGAACAAGTAGTTTATAGACAAAAATTAACGCCTGGCAAATTGGTACCGGATGGCAAACCCGAAGTTTTGGTCGTTGACCAACACCCCATTCAATGGCATAATGCCAAGTCATTGGCTTTTGACAATAAGGGGGGCATGTATGTTACTTTTAGCGCTCCCACCAATACCTGCGAGGACTGGGATTCCGGAACGGGTGATAATCCTGCGGGTGTAAAAGGACATTTTCCTTGTTTAGAATTAATTACCCAAGCAGGCATCTGGAAATTTGATGAGGCCAAACAAAATCAAACTCAAGCAGATGGCAAATTATTTGCCACTGGCATTAGAAGTGTAGTAGCCATTAGCTGGAATGAAAAAGATAATAACCTATATGCCATACAACATGGACGAGATTATTTACACGAACACGCCCCACAGCACTATAGCAATTGGGACAATTCAGTACTTCCTGCAGAAGAGTTTATGAAAGTAAAGCAGGGAGAAAATTATGGTTGGCCCTATTCTTATTATGACCCGTTCAAAAAGAAAAGAATGAAGGCACCAGAATATGAGGGCGATGGCAAGAAAATTGCAACAGGATATGCCAACCCTATCATGGGTCTACCTGCACACTGGGCACCCAATGATTTACTATTCTACAAAGGCAATCAATTTCCTTCGCGATATAAAAATGGGGCATTTGTTGCCTTTCATGGATCCACCAATCGAGTGTCTTATTCCCAAGGCGGATATATTGTAGGGTTTATTCCTTTTGAAAATGGAAAGCCAACCGGGCAACTAGAAGTATTTGCAGATGGATTTGCTGGAACAGATGTTATTAGAAAAATGGAAGAAGCCAAATTTAGACCCATGGGATTGTCTGAAGGACCCGATGGTTCTTTGTATATTTCTGAATCTAAAAAAGGAAGAATTTGGAAGATTTCATTTAAAGGAGACGCTAACAAATTTGGAGCTGAGCAATTAGCCGCAATGGAAAAAAGAAAGGAACGTGCCTATATTAAAACTCCAGAAAAAAGCATTGATAGTTTATACGCAAAATAAACAATAACCCTAAAATTTAAATCATGGCAAAAGCTAACAACAAAACAGTAGAAACCGAGGTTAGTGTGGATGATTTTCTGGCAACCATCAAAGACGGTGCTAAAAGAAAGGACTGTAGTAGTATTATAGATTTAATTTCAAAAGAAACAAAGTTGGAGCCAAGAATGTGGGGGCCATCCATTGTGGGATTTGGCAGATATCACTATATCTATGAAAGTGGCCGTGAGGGCGACGCTCCCTTGGTAGGACTAGCTTCTAGAGCCAGTTCTATTACTTTTTATATTGGTTCAGATTATGCCAAGATAGAAGAATTAGAAGCCAAATTGGGCAAACATAAAAAAAGTGGCGGCTGTTTGCATATTAGCAAATTAGCAGACGTAGATCAAAAGACACTTCTTACCATTATCAAAAATTCCATCACGCAGCGAAAAAAAGAACACAAGTGTTAAACCACCCAATCCTATGAAAAAAAACATCTTTTATTTGCTGTCTACCCTATTGATTTTTGTAATGGGAAATAGGGCATTTGGTCAAGAAAAGCCCTTCAAGTACGTTCCTGATAATCCAGCATTGTATAAAACCATTGTAGAAATGGATAGCATTTTTTTTGATGCATACAATAACTGCAACTTAAAGCTGGAAAAATATGCAAGCATGTACGCTGACAATATTGAATTCTATCATGATCGTGGAGGGCTATCTTCTGTAAAAAAAGATATAGTAGCATCCACGCGCGTGAATGTTTGTGGCAAAGTAAGTAGGGAACTACAAAAAGGCAGTATTGAAGTTTATGGCATTCCTGGTTTTGGTGCGGTTGAATTTGGCTTTCATTGTTTTCACAATAAACAAGAACCCAATGCCCCATCACATATGGCTAGATTTATGATTATTTGGGAACAAAAAGATAATCAATGGAAATTATCAAGGGTTGTAAGTTTGCATTAATGAAACAGCTATTATTTCTACTACTCATCATTGGCAAAAATGCAGCTTTTGCCCAGGCAGATAAAGATGCCCTAGTAATTTCTAAAATAAGAATAGACAGTATTTTGGTTTCTATTCCTCAAAAATTTTTTTTAAAAGCAGAAATCATTCGTTGTAGTCCAAAGGGTAAAGACCAATGCAAGGATTGTGAAACAAGTGATACTTCCTTAATAATTAAAGACGCTAAAAACAAGGTCTTATTATACAGACATGGGGCTTATGACCCAGAAGCAAAGACCAATTATTTTGCTTATTCTCAAAAATTGGCTGGAATTGGAAATGTATTAGCAATACAAGAAGAAAACTATCCAACGGTTGCATCTGACCTTGGAATTCTGGAATTATTCCTATTAAATAGCCAAGGCAAATTGCAGAAAATAAGTCCTACTTTATCACTTTCAGGTGATTTTGGAGAATCCGAATATTTAAAAATTCACCGAATCACAAAAGAGGGAAAATTTATCAATCAAACAGACAGTTGCAAGAATTGTTCTTGGGTAATAGAAACAAAGAATTTTACGGGTCAATGCGGATTTGAAATTGGCAAATTCTACCCCATTAGCCTAGATGGCAAATTTAATAATACAACAGAAATTACAGACTCAGTTCCCGTCTATGCAGGTCAAAATAATCAAGTTGTATTAAAGCAAGTAAAGAGTTCTACCAGTATTAGTCTATTTGAAAAACCATTTGAAAATAGTGCCAGTAAAAAAATAATAATCAAAGCCAATACACTTATTAAGTTTCACATGGCAAGATCAAAGGATGATCAAATTTCAATTTTAGTATCCATCAATGGAATTAAAGGTTATTTGCGTGATTTACAATACTTGGACAAACTGGGATTTCCTAGCTGTGATTAAACATGAAGTTAATCACTACTATTTTAAGGGAATTTCATTTTAAGACTTCTTTATTTCTACTGCATAGACTTGTGACTCCCCCTCAAAATTTGCTCTAAAGATGATCCATTTGCCATCCGGGCTAAAATGCACATTGGGCTCTAATTTGTATTGGTGCTTTTTCATACTCACCAATTTTTCAGCGTCAAAATGGTCGCCATTGGGTGTAAATAAATAGATCCATTGACCATCTGGTGCTTTAGCAACGGCACCTGGATCTCCGCCATCACCAGCAAACAAGGTTTCAAAAGCGTTGCTAGTGTAGTGCACACTCCATTCATTTTGCTGTAAGCGATATTTTGATTCCTTTCCTGTTGCAACTTCATATTTCCCAACAAAAAATTCCTTACCTCTTGGTTGTTGTAAATCAAAATAAATGTTCTTGCCATTCTTGCCAAACCATTCATGCCCCCATATTTCCATATCCATGGTACGATGATGAATTTGGGTAATAGCTTTGGTATTGACATCAATGGTCCAAACCCTGTTCACTTTATGCCAAGGTCCTTCATGACAAAACATGAGTAAGTTGGGATTGGTAGTTGAAAATTGAACATGATTCAACCAGGCACTATCGGTAAAGATTTTATTCAACTTTCCTGAAGCAATATCAATGGTAAAAAGGGTTTTAGGCAGTTTGGCTTCATAGATCAAATTAAAATAACTGCCTTTATTGGGATTGTTTTTCAAAATGTCTTTTTCTGCTTCTGTAGCAAAAGACCCAGCTAACAAAGTACCATTTACATTAACTGCAGAAATACTAGATTTGAAATCAGTTGGAAATACAAATACAAATTTGGGTTTGCTTTCACCATACTTTAAAGAAAAAATTGAATCTTTAATTTGATAAAAAACGGTTTTTGTTTTTTCACAGACAACTTCACCGTTCATGGCAGTTATCTCATTGGTGATACGCTTTGTTTTTAAGCTACCCAAATCAATCGTATAAAGTTGTTTGTTGTTTAGATTCACCTGACCCGCTTCAACATGTTTCATATCAGTTACGTCTTCCGCTTTTTGCTTGCTGCTATTGTAAAACACCATTTCATTGCCAATAAAGGGATAATTGTGAAAATAGAAGCTTTGAGAATTCCCCTCTAAACTTGCAGAAAGCCTTACAATTCGATGCTTGGTGTCTTTATCAATCCATGTGACGGGCATCTTCTTACCTCCTGTTTCTAGAACCTCTTGGGCATTAGCTAATTGGACTATGAAGATTAATAGAAAAAGAGGGAGTAATGATTTCATGGCAATGATTTATGAGTTAAACGGGCAATCTTCTCTCAAACTAGCATTTTTGCGCAGTTGGCCATCCTGTGGCAACCTGATAGTTCCTATTCCTCTTTGATTTAACTTTAGGCCTATGATGAAGAGCTTTTGGGCAAGGTTGGTAATCCAATCCAGTATCAAAAATAAATTGCGCAAACAATCCGGTGATGGCAACTTCACTAGCTATGCTTTTGCCAAGAGTTATCGGGCCTATTTGGTTAGCGTAAAGCATTTGTTTACAGACGGTTTATATATCATTACGGGGATATTCTCAGCAGCATTTGGTCTAAAAGGATTTTTAATTGTCAACCATTTTATTGATGGTGGCGCAACCGGAATCTCTCTTTTGGCTTCAGCCCTAACTAAAATTCCCCTTTACCAATTAATCATTGGGATTAATATCCCCTTTATGATTCTTGGTTATATAGTTATTGGCAAACAGTTTGCCATTAAAACCGGGCTAGCCATTTTGGGTCTCTCTATTTGTTTGGCCTTTGTTAATTTTCCCCATATTACCAATGACAAATTACTTGTTGCGGTTTTTGGCGGTATCTTTTTAGGAGCTGGAATTGGATTTTCTGTAAGAGGCGGTGCCGTAATTGATGGAACAGAAGTATTGGCCATTTACTTAAGTAGAAAGTTTGGAACAACCATTGGCGATATAATTATCATCATCAACGTTTTTATCTTTTCTGCAGCCGCTTATTTCTTGAGTATTGAAATTGCGCTTTATTCAATGATTACTTACTTATCTGTTTCAAAAACCTTAGACTTTATCATTGAGGGTATTGACGAGTATACTGGTGTTACCATTATTTCAAGCAAAAGCGAAGAAATTAGACAGATGATTATTACTAAAATGGGGAGGGGTGTTACAGTATATAGTGGGAAGCGTGGATATGGAAAAAGAGGCGAGAC
>CALRXZ020000089.1:0-16314 GCA_943372255.1 Chitinophaga pinensis | reverse complement strand
GTAGATTTTGCCTATGACCATTCTTTAAAACTACCAGGCTTAGACGTGCCTCATTTGGATTTTCATATCAATGACTATGAGCTACTAACAAGTGTTTACGGAGTAAAAATTGATGGGGTAGTAGGTTTTAGTTTTTTCCGCAGGTATATTGTCAAGATTGACTATGATGTGATGCAAATCAATGTTTTCACACCTGGAAGCCTCAGGTATCCAAGAGGAGGCTATTTGATGCGTCCCAATTTTACTACCCTGCCCATGCAAAATGCCCTTGTTGTAGATGATCGGCCCATTAATAGCCGATTTATTTTTGACACGGGTGCTGGACTCTGTTTTTTGCTCTCTCAGGATTTTGTAGAAGATAGTACGGTTTTGCGCAAGGGTAGAAAAATCTATCCCACCCAAGCGGAAGGTTTGGGTGGTAAAAAAGTGATGAGTCTCACAGTACTAAAAGAAGTCAAATTGGGGCCCTATAAGTTTAAATCGGTACCCGTACATATTTTTGACGATGAATACAATGTAACAACCTATCCCACTTTAGGTGGTATTATTGGAAATGATTTGCTAAGGCGATTCAATCTAATTGTCAATTACCCAGAACAGACCATCCATATCAAGCCAAATAGCCATATGAATGAAAGTTTTGACTATTCCTACACTGGATTGGGAATTTATCAAGTTGATGGAGAAATAAAAGTGGTAGACGTGATGGAGGGCTCTCCTGGGGACAAAGCCGGTTTTCAAACAGGTGATATTATTTTCTCTATTGAAAACAATTATTCCAAAAACATTCAAGTCTATAAAAACCTATTCCAAAATGCCATTGGTAGAATTCAGGTAGTGGTATTTAGAGAAAGAATGCCGCTTGTATTAACTATGAACGTTAAAGACATCAGAAAAAAATAGGATTTCCAATTTAGGAAGCCGAATACTGCTGCATTGCTTAATTTGCAGCTTCTTTCCAGAAATTATGATAGCATTTCAAAGATTTGTTTTAGAAAATGGCCTAAGGGTCTTGGTACATGAAGACCAGTCTACTCCTATGGCAGTAGTGAATGTGTTGTATGATGTTGGTGCTAGAGACGAGCATCCAGATCAAACTGGTTTTGCGCATTTATTTGAACACCTCATGTTTGGAGGTAGTGTGAACATTCCCGATTATGATGAGCCACTTCAAAAAGCTGGGGGAGAAAACAATGCTTATACCACTAATGATCTGACCAATTATTATTGCCAAGTTCCGGTGCAAAATTTGGAAACAGCTTTCTGGTTAGAAAGTGATAGGATGTTGAGTTTGGCCTTTAGTGAAAAGAGTTTATCTGTTCAGCGTAAAGTTGTTTGTGAAGAATTTAAAGAGCATTATATCAATAAGCCTTACGGCGATTTATGGCATAAGATGCGAGAGTTGGCATTTAGCAAACACCCTTACAGATGGATGACCATTGGCAAGGAGTTGAAACACGTGGAAGATGCCAAAATAGAAGACGTAAAAGCATTTTTTAAAAAGCATTATTGTCCAGCGAATGCCATTTTAGTAGTAGCAGGTCCCATGGCAGCAGAACAAGTAAAAACCTTGGCGGAGAAATGGTTTGGTCCCATTCCTATGGGAGAAAAATACCATCGTAACCTACCAGTAGAACCAGTTCAAACTGAACCTCATAGACTTGAAATCAGGGCCAATGTACCTGTTGATGCATTTGTCAAAACTTGGCATATGGAAGGCAGACTAGACAAGGGTTATTATGTAGCAGATTTGGTTACTGAGATTCTTGGAGGTGGCGGTTCTTCTAGGTTGTTTCAATCCTTGGTGAAAGAACAGCAACTGTTTTCTGGCATTGATTGCTATCACTATGGTAGTATTGACCCAGGACTGTTTACCATAGAAGGCAAATTGGTCAAAGGCGTAAATATTGCAGATGCTGAAGCTGCTGTGATGAAAGAGGTTGACAAAATTTGCCAAGAATTGGTGAGTACACAAGAATTGCAGAAAGTGAAAAACAAAACAGAGAGTGTCATGGCTTTTGAAGACATGGGCATTACCAGTAGGGCAGGCTCTCTGGCTTTTTATGAATTGTTGGGAAATGCCAATTTGATGAATACCGAATTAGACAAATATTATGCTGTTACCCAAGAAGAAATTCAGCAATATTGTCAACAACTCTTTGCAGAAACCAATAGTAATACGGTTTGGTATTTGAGCAAAAAGAATTAATACCCATTAAAATAAAAGCCCGTCATTACTATAAAAGGAATGGCGGGCTTTTTTATGTTCTGATATCAGACTATGCAAAAGGTGCTTTAACCACTTTTGCTTTTACCAAACTATTTCTTATATCTATAAAGATTTCAGAATCAACTGCGGCATGTGCAGTGGCTACATAACCCAATCCTATGGCTTTGTTTAAAGAGGGTGCTTGGGTACCACTGGTTACAACACCAATCTGATTGCCAGCTGCGTCTTTGATCAAATAATCATGCCTAGGAATACCACGTTCTAGCATTTCAAATCCTACCAATTTCTTGGTTACACCTTCAGCCTTTTGTTTGGCCAATGCCTCAGAATTGGTGAATTCCTTGGTGAATTTGGTAATCCAACCCAAACCTGCTTCTAGTGGAGAAGTAGTATCGTTGATATCATTACCGTATAAGCAATAACCCATTTCTAAACGCAAGGTATCACGGGCACCCAATCCAATGGGTTTGATGCCTGATTCGGCACCAGCAGCAAAAATGGCGTCCCAAATTTTATCTGAAGCGCCATTGCTGTCTTCAAAATAGATTTCAACTCCACCCGCTCCTGTATATCCAGTAGCACTAATAATCACGTTCTCAACTCCTGCAAATACGCCCCTTACAAAAGTGTAGTATTTGAGGTTCATGATGTCTACATTTACCAAGGGTTGTAAGATTTTGGTAGCATTAGGTCCCTGAATGGCCAATAAACTGGTCTTTTCACTAATGTTATGCATCTCAACAGCATTGGTATTGAAACTGCTGATCCAGTTCCAGTCTTTTTCAATATTGCTGGCATTTACTACCAACATATAAGACTTATTGTATTCCAAACAATACACAATCAAGTCATCTACAATACCTCCGTCTTTGTTAGGAAGACAACTGTATTGGGCTTGACCATCAGTGATTTTTGAAGCGTCATTAGACGTTACGCGTTGAATCAGGTCCAACGCATTTTCTCCTTTTAGGATAAATTCACCCATATGACTTACGTCAAAAACACCTGCATTTTTTCTTACAGCTGCGTGTTCATCATTGATGCCGCTATAGCTAATGGGCATATTATAACCAGCAAATTCGGCCATTTTGGCTCCAAGTGCAATATGTTTCTGGGTGAATGCGGTGTTTTTCATCTTTGAGTGGTACTTGTTTAGGTGGGCAAAAATAAGTGAAGCATAGTGGCTATAAAAATAAAAAAGCACCTCTTTGGGTGCTTTTTAAAAATGCTTGCTGATTTAATCATTTTCACCAGTAGTGAGCCTGATTTTAATTCCTTCTGTAATTCGTTTAAACTTGGCAATTGATTCAGGATTATTTTCATCCTTGTCAAGGATAATTTCTAAATGTCCTGGTTCAGTATTAATGTGGAAATGGGTGTCTTCATCCAAATCCACGTCTTCATCTAAATGGTTTTTCCTAAATCGTTTGGTATTGTTTAATTCTGCATCCACATAGGTCAAGATTCTTTTTGATTGCTCTCTGTCATAATTTGCTTCTAAACGATAAGTATCATCAGAGTCATTCACTGTAATATTAATATCTGTATTGTCTGCAATTTTAAATAAGGCAAAGCAAAAAAATCCCACGGCAATAAAAATACCAACCACCATTACTAAAAGTATTTTTCTCATCCTAGACAGTTTTTGAATTTGAACAATAAGGCATCTTATTTAAAAGGGAGGACCCCATCCCGAGATCAGAACGGGGTCCTTTTTTTTCCCAACTTCAACCGAGTTTATAATACCATTTGCATTAATAACAACTTAGGTGTTTCTAGTAATTCTTCTTCTTGTTCACCTGTTTTTTTAGCAACAGCTGGTTTGTTAGAAGTTTGAGTATTCATCACAACAGCCTTTTTGTATTTGTACTGAGTAGTGTCAATTGGCTTATCCAATTCTTTCTTCAGTTCTTCGGCTTCTTTCTGCTTCTTCTCATATTCTTTTCTCAATTCTTCCTTACTTTTTTTGTACTCTTCTACTGCATCAGATACACCATCATTATCTTGGTCTGGGGTTCCTACTTTGTCAACTTTTCTATTGTCTTTGATTCTTTCCAAACCACCAGTTGTCATGATATACTCTACATCAGAATCCCATCCATAGTAGTCATTCCAGTCTTCATCAGAATCCCAATCATTTCTACCATTATTTAGGCTAAAATGATTCAAGCGTCTTTGAACTTTTTTGTCAATCAAGATGCGTTTTCCAACCGGTACTTGAATGGTGATGACTACACCTTGGTTACGGAATTTGGTACCACGTTGTACAGAGAATCCACGATCAAGATATACGGTACTGTCTTGTTGATTAATGCCATAGTTCATCTCTTTGATATTCTTCAGCGCTGTACTTTCATCACTACCATTGCTATACTTGGTAGCTTCAATATGATACAAACTGTCTTTACTCTTGATCAAGTGTATGCGCACATTGTTTAAGAAAAGACTATCATCCGTCATACTAATTAAGCCATCCATTTTAAACCACCTGCCATATACTTTCACTTTGCTTTCAGGAACACTTACAATCATCTTGCCAGAAGCAGGTTGTTTGATAGCCAACTCTTGTTTGTCTCTAGCCCTTGCGTCAAAGTTTTCTGCAATCATAAAAGCCAGGATACCAGCAGAAATTAATCCCAATACCCACATGCCTGCAAAAGTGAATCCTATTGACTTATTACCAGATTTTACGCCCATGATCCTACGCACTAACCAAGTAGTAAATGCAATTACTGGAACACCTAAGAATAATAAGAGGGTTGACCATGCTAAGAAATTCTGCCAGAAACCTTCTAAGAAGAAATTCTTTAAGGGGAATACGCCAACACCAGCTACCAAGAAGGCTAAAAGTGTCACCAATAAGGCAAACGCTACAATACCAGCAATAAAGAGAAAGAATGCTTTGAATAAAAATCCAAACACTTTGAAGATGCTGAACTTACTCTTTTTGGCTACAAATTGCATTTCGCTACCAAATTGAGCGCCTTTATCAGAAACGGTTTGCTTAAACTCTTGTCCAAACTCCTGTGCTTTGGCACTTACTTCACCACCCCATTTCTCTGCACGGCTTTTGAAACCTTCTAAGTCTTCTTGAATAGTATTCTTAATAGTATTTAGATCTACTTTTTCACCACGCATTTCCAATTTTTCAGAAGCAGAATTGGCTTCTGGAATCACTGCCCACAGTATAGCATATACAATGAAGAGGGTTCCGCCAAATGATCCGAAAACAATGCCAGGAAAAGGATCTCCATCCCACCAGAAACTGTGACGGAAAATGCTAGATATAATACCTGTAACCAAAGGGAAAACAAAGATTAATCTAGGGATCCATACTGCTATATCAAAATAAGCAGAGATACCACTTGCCACACCTGCAATCACTTTCTCTTCTGGGTTGCGGTACAAACGCTTGGTAGAAATAGTATTTACCAATGGTTTGGATGGCAAAATAATCCAAAGTAGAATATATAAGAATACACCCGTACCAGCTCCAAAAGCAATCAAGGCAAATACCAATCTTACAATAGTAGGATCTACCCTTAAGTAGTTGGCTACTCCGCTGCAGACGCCACCCAACAACTTGTCGTTGTCATCACGGTACAATCGTCCGCGAGGAGCATCATTTGGCATATAGTTATAATTGCTTTGAGACTGTTTTCCTTCACCACCTAATTGTGATTTTACGTTAGTTTCTTCGCCTTCAAAGTCTTCTGGACGGCCCATGCTGGCAATGATACCGTTCACAGTTTCTTCTGTAATACAGGTAGCACCTTTCTTAATGCTTTCACCAAAAAGCTCGGCAATACGTCCTTCAATATCATTGATGATTTCGTCGCGACCTTCCTCATTGGCAAAGAATTTGCGTAAACTATCCACATACTGCTTCAGTATGTCATAGGCAGATTCTTCAATGGGTATTACCCTGCCTTGGAAGTTTATATTAATTACCTTTTTCATGTCAGTTTGTTTTGTGTGGTTAAGGTTGGGGTTGGGTTTCTGTGGAGAGTTCTGCTTCACCTACAGGTTGGGTCAGTGTTTGTACTGCATCTGCCAACTCTTTCCAGGTTCTTTCCAGTTCTCCGTAGAATTCCAGACCTAGATCGGTCATGATGAAGTATTTGCGTGGCGGTCCACTGTTGCTTTCCACCCAACGATAAGTTAGTAATCCTGCGTTTTTCAATCGCGTTAGCAAAGGATAGAGAGTGCCTTCCAAAATATGAAGGTTGGCTGCTTTCATTCTATCCACCAGGTCACTGGGATAAACTTCCCCTTGACGGATGATGGAAAGAATGCAAAACTCCAATACGCCCTTTCGCATTTGACTTTGTGTGTTCTGAATGTCCATAGCCGGAGTTTTTGTGGTCGGCCCTAATTTGTTTGGGTAGACCTGTTATGAATACTTGTGGTACTTGAATTAGGAAACCAGAAATCTTCTGGTGCTTCTGCTGCGTGCCATGCGTTGGATATTCCAAAGGTCAGCACTGCTTAAGCTGTGTTTATGAGTAGGAGTGTTGTGGTTGTTAGTCACAGTTTCCCTTGTTTCGTGTAAAGAATCGTTGCTGTTAGTTTTTTCTAAGTTGTTCAGCAGTTGGTTGTTTTGCGTTTTCATGATCTTGTATTTTGAGTTTTTTATTTTGTTGTTGTTGGGGTTGTTTCCCTTTGACATCACAAAGATGCAACAATATTTGGTACTATGCAACACATAGTACCAAGTTTTTTAAGGTAATCGGTAACGGGTTGTAATAGGTATAGTATAATTAGTTGAATATCAATTTATTAGAATTTTCAAATAATTTTCCCAAATGACAAACGGAGGCATTTATTGATAAATGGCGGAAAATCTAGTCTAATTGATGGGGTTAAGCCGGTTCTGTTCTATTTTAGAGTGATCAGCTTTGAAACTTGACTATATGAAGCGTTATAATGCCATTTTTGTATTCTTTTTGCTGCAGTTATTATATATAACATCGCCAAAGGCACAAACGCCAGCCATGTATTATGGTGATAGGGATATAGTAGATAGACCTTATGCAAAAGATCCCTATGTGATTTTTTATAAAGGAACTTATTGGATGTATTATTCCGTACCGGATGCAAATAAAAAGACTTGGTATATAGGTATTGCAACCAGTAATGACTTGGTGAATTGGCAAAAAAAAGGAAATCTAAAACCTAGTTTAGACAGTATTGAAACCAATGGCATCTGTGCTCCTTCTGCGCTCATTAAAGACGGTCAACTGCATTTGTTTTATCAGTCTTATGGTAATGGCAAGGCCGATGCTATTTGTCACGCGGTTTCTTCTAATGGAATAGATTTTACAAAAGATGCAAGCAATCCCATTTTCAGACCAACAATATCAAATTGGACTTGTGGAAGAGCAATTGATGCAGAAGTAATTGCATACAAAGGAAAATATTTTTTATACTACGCTACTAGAGATACGGCTTATCGCATACAGCAACAAGGTGTTGCTACTGCAGCATTAACTTCTGATTTTTCAAGAGCTTCTTGGAAAGAAGTTGCAGGCATGCCCATGTTAAAACCAGAACTGCCATGGGAAAAGAATTGCATAGAAGCGGCATCCTGTATACAAGTAGGCAAGTTGTTGTATATGTTTTATGCAGGTGCTTATAATAACGAGCCACAACAAATTGGTGTAGCTGTAAGTAAAGATGGCATTCATTGGAAACGCCTATCTGATCAACCTTTTTTAACCAATGGAGCTCCAGGGTCTTGGAATGAAAGCGAGAGTGGGCATCCAAAAATCTTCCAAGCAGAAGACGGCAAATACCATTTGTTTTTTCAAGGAAATAAGGACAAGGGAAAAACCTGGTTTCTGTCTAGTGTGCCAGTTGGATGGAACAAACAAGGCCCCTTTCTAATCAAATAATAGACAAAACACAGGTTCTATTTAGAAAATAGCTATTTAAAATATATTTATCGTATTTGTACGATGAATCAAAAATTCTCCCTAGATTTGCTTATCGTATAAAAACGATAAAGTAATGGCAATAGCAAAAACAACTGAATTTACCCAGCAAGAACAGGACTTAGCAGCTTTTGCAAAAGTCTTATCACACCCGGCAAGAATAGCTATCATGAAGGTATTGGCTGAGGAGAATGCTTGTATCTGTGGTAAAATAGTAGAAGTACTGCCATTGGCACAATCTACCGTATCACAGCATTTAAAAGAATTGAAAAACGCAGGATTAATCAAAGGCACTGTAGAAGGACCCAAGAGTTGTTATTGCATTAATTGGGAAGCTATGGAAAAATTTATGCATGATTTTAACGGTATGTTTTCAGCTATGCAATTACATAAAGGGAAATCTTGTTGCTAGCAGAATTTTAAAATGATTTTAAAAAACTAAAAATACGAACATGAAAAACGAAAACGAACTCAAAGCACTGGTCAAAGAAAAATATGCAGCCATTGCTGAACAAAGCAAAGAAGACAATGCATCATCCTGCTGTGGTGCGGGTGGTTGTAGTACAGAGGTATATAATATCATGACCGACGACTATACCAACTTGAAAGGATATAATGCTGATGCAGATCTTGGTTTGGGTTGTGGTTTGCCAACTGCTTTTGCCAAAATCAAAGAAAGGGATACGGTGATTGATTTGGGTAGTGGAGCAGGTAATGATTGCTTTGTTGCTCGTGCGGCCACTGGTCCATTAGGTAAAGTAATTGGAATAGATTTTACGGAACAAATGATTGCTAAAGCAAGGGTGAATGCAGAGAAATTGAATTTTCACAATGTAGAATTTCGCTTGGGTGATATTGAACAAATGCCAGTATCCGCAAATATGGCTGATGTGGTGGTAAGCAATTGTGTATTGAATTTGGTACCCAATAAATTCAATGTGTTGTCAGAAGTATATAGGGTTTTAAAACCCGGCGGACATTTTAGTATTTCTGATATTGTATTGGAAGGGCAATTGCCAGCCCAATTAAAAGAAGCGGCTGAAATGTATGCGGGTTGTGTATCTGGTGCTATACAAAAAACAGTGTATATGGAATTGATTGAAACAACTGGCTTCAAGAATATCACTATCCAAAAAAGTAAAGAGATCATTATTCCGGACGATATTTTAATCAACTATTTATCAAAAGCTGAGATAGAACAATTCCGTAACAGTGGAATGGGCATTTACAGTATTACCGTTTATGCAGACAAGCCAGCAGAAGAAAAAGCTTGTTGCGCTCCAGGCTCAGGATGCTGCTAAATAAGTGAAGAGTTAAGAGTGGAGAATGAAGAGTGAAAAAAAATTGAAGGATTTGCAATTAAAATAAAAAAGCAATTTAAATTTTAGTAGATGTCAAATAAAAAACTCTTATTTGTTTGTGTTGAAAATAGTAATAGAAGCCAGATGAGTCAGGCATTTGCACTGATTCATGGTGCGGGAAATATAGAAGCCTATAGTGCGGGAAGTAAGCCTAGTGGTATTGTAAATCCCAAAGCCATTGCAGCTATGAAAGAATTGGGTTATGATTTATCTACGCATGACAGCAAGTCTTTGCAAGAAGTAGAACAGTATGCCCCATTTGACGCGGTGGTAACCATGGGCTGTGGCGATGCTTGTCCTTGGATGCCTGCTAAACGTTTTGTTGATTGGCAAATTCCTGACCCCAAGTATATGGAGCCAGAACAGTTTAATGAAGTGCGTGACTATATCAGTGGAAAAGTAAAGGAGCTGATTTTGGAATTATAATTGCTGATTTATTTTCTTGACATTATACATTGTTTGGTGGGGGCTGATTGGTCCCCACTAAACTTTCCATGAGTGAAGTAGCAATAGAGACTACCAAACTAAACAAGAGGGCATAGACCCAACCATCTACCCTAAACCCGGGTACTATATCGGACACCCATTTAATGATCAGTACATTGATCACCAGTAAGAATAATCCCAACGTAAACACGGTGATAGGAATAGTGATGATGATCAAAATAGGTTTTACAAAACTGTTTAACAATCCCAATACGGCTGCAACTAATACAGCAGTCATGCTATCTTTTACATGAACGCCATCTAATACATAAGCAGCTACCAAAACTGCAATGGCTGTTATCAAGGTTTTTAGAATAAATTTCATAATCACTATTTGACTCTAAGATAGGATTTTCAAATCTAAATAAAACAGGACACGACAGGACGCAGGCTGATTCATTTACCTGTAGTTTTAAATACCGGGTCCCGGAACAACTCAATTTGCTATATGAAACGATTGTTTTTACTGCCATTTTTTTGCCTATGCTTAATAGCTACTTCAGCGCAGATTGGTAAAAGATTTCCTTCAGAGAAAAAAATTATCAAAGACCCAGTAACTGGCACCGAATTGGTGTTCTTGACTAGTCAGCCACATGGTGATAGGAAAATCTATCAAACCCATAACCAATGGACATCGGATGGTAAATGGTTAATCTTTAGTTCTGGTATGGTAAAAGGAGAAGCCATGGCTGTAAATGAAGCAACTGGAGACTTGGTACAAGTAACAGAAGGAGGATACAATGGCATGCTCAATATTGCCAGAAGGTCTATGAAATTATATTTCTTGCGCAACCCATTGATTTCAGGAACTAAGATCAGAGATACCACTAAAAATGCAGCCGTACAAGTAATGGAAGTTGATTTGAAAAAATTGTTTGAAGACAGCCAAGCCGGAAAGTTAAAAGAAGCAAGTTATTACCAACGCGTTTGTGGTACCACACCTGCTGAATGGGGAGCCGGAGGCGATATGGCTTTAGACGGAATGGAAGAATGGGTCTATTTCCGCGTGAGTAGAGAAGCAGCAGCCAAGTATTTAAAACCTGGTACCAAATTAGAATCCAATTTTGGGCCTCGTAATATGGGGGCTGGGCCTTCTGGTATTGGTGCCCTTAATGTAAAAACAGGAGCTACTAAATACGTGATTTCTGTACCATTTCAAGTTGGCCATATTCAAACCAATCCTTGGGTTGAGGGTGAGATAGTTTTCTGTTGGGAAACTGGTGGTAAATCGCCCCAGCGAACTTGGACAGTGATGGCTGATGGTACTGGTTTAAGACCCTTGTATCCAGAAGCGGATCATGAATGGGTAACCCATGAAGCGGTGATTTCAAAAGACGAAGTAGCTATTGCTATCATGGGGCATAGGCCCATACCAAATACGCAAAACAATATTGCAGCCGGTACCGCTGTTGGTGGTGCCAATCCTGGTCAGGAAGCTGCCTGGGGAATTTCTGGAACCAGAGAAAAACCAACAGGTTTGGGGATTGTGAATTTAAGAACCAGAGAAATGACCATTGTGGGTCAAACACCCAGTGGCAGCGGACTCTGGCATGTAAGCGGTTCTCCTGATGGCAGGTGGGCCGTGGGTGATGACTTTAGCAGAAGTATTTATTTGATTGATAGAAGAACACATGAAATGAAAATGCTTAGTACAGGCCATAAAACTACTGCAGGGGATCATCCACATCCTACTATGAATCCCGATGGAACCAAGATTCAAATTGAATCAGCTATGTTATCTGCCGATAATAGAACCATGAATATTTGTATTATTCCAGTTCCTGCCGATTGGTTAAATAGAAAATAAAAAAATCCCCGGTGGTTGAAGCCGGGGATCAAACTAAACTGTTTTTTCAAACAGTACCCTGTCTATTTTTTCCTAGGAAATAATAGAGCAGCCTGTGCCGCAGCCAGACGGGCAATGGGCACACGGAACGGAGAACAACTAACATAGTTCAAACCAATTCTGTGACAGAACATCACACTCTCGGCATCACCACCGTGCTCACCACAGATACCCACTTTTAAATTGGGTTTGGTGCTGCGTCCTCGTTCTGTACCAAATTTGATTAATTCACCCACACCTTCTTGGTCAATTGTTTGGAATGGATCATCTTCCAAGATTTTTTGATCTAGATAGTTGGGTAAGAATCCACCAATATCGTCACGGCTAAAGCCGAAACTCATTTGTGTAAGGTCATTGGTACCAAAGCTGAAGAAATCAGCTACTGTAGCCATTTTTTCTGCTTTCAAGGCGGCCCTTGGAATTTCAATCATAGTTCCATAGAGATAAGGGATTTTTTTGAGTTTGGTTTTTTCGCAAACTTCTTTGTACACCCTGTCTACAATGGCTTTTTGATGCACCAATTCATTCACAGTACAAGTAACTGGTACCATGATTTCTGGAAGTGCTTTCTTACCTGAAATGATTAATTCTGCAGTAGCTTCTAAAATAGCCCTGATTTGCATTTCAGTAATTTCAGGATAGCTAATACCCAAGCGAACACCACGGTGACCTAGCATGGGGTTGTTTTCATGTAATGCCAATACCCTTCTTTTTAACAAGCTCATACTAATACCCAGTTCTTTACTTAACTGGTTTAGTTTAGCCGCATCATGTGGTACAAATTCGTGTAATGGTGGATCCAACAAACGGAAAGTAACTGGCAAACCATGCATGGTAAGCAAGGTTGCTTTCACGTCTTTTTTCACAAATTTGGAAAGGTCATTCAAAGCCACCCTTCTTTCTTTTTCTGTTTTGCTCACAATCATTTTGCGTAACAAGAACAGTGGTTCATCGCTGCCTTCTCCATAGAACATATGTTCTGTACGGAATAGACCAATACCTTCTGCACCAAATTTCAATCCTTGTGCCGCGTCATTGGGTGTTTCAGCATTGGTTCTTACACCCAAGACTTTTACCTTGTCTACCAACTTCATCAAATTCTTATAGGCCTGGTTTTTATCAATATCAATATCTACCAATGGCATACTACCATGGTATACCAGACCCTTGGTTCCATCCAAGCTAATCCAATCGCCTTCTTTAATATAAGTACCATCGTTGGCTTTAAATGATTTGGTCTCGCTATGAATTTCAATATCGGCGCAGCCTACAATACAGCATTTACCCCAGCCACGTGCCACTAATGCAGCGTGTGAAGTCATGCCACCCTTGGTGGTCAAGATTGCCTGAGATTTGTGCATACCGTCTACGTCTTCTGGAGAAGTTTCTTCTCTAACTAAGATGACTTTTTCTCCCTTGCTTGCCCATTCTACTGCATCATTGGAACTAAATACCACGCGGCCTTTGGCACCGCCTGGTCCAGCTGGTAAACCCTTGGCAATAGGTTTGGTGGCTGCTTGAATTTTTGGATCCAACATGGGTAATAATAATTCTACCAGTTGATTAGGTCCTACACGCATCACAGCTGTTTTTGCGTCAATGACTTTTTCATTGTACATGTCAGAAGCAATCTTCACCGCAGCAATACCATTGCGTTTACCAATGCGGCATTGTAACATATAGAGTTTTCCTTTTTCAATAGTAAACTCAATATCCTGCATGTCTTTGTAATGCTTTTCTAATTTTGACTGAATGGCAAATAATTCTTTGTACACCACTGGCATGGTTTTTTCCAGTGTAGGTAAGTGTTTGCTCTGGTCGTTCTTAGAATATTCATTCACAGGTGCCGGAGTTCTAATACCAGCTACTACGTCTTCACCTTGAGCATTCAATAAGTATTCGCCATAGAATTTGTTTTCACCATTTCCTGGGTTTCTGGTAAATGCTACACCTGTGGCACTGGTATCGCCCATATTGCCAAATACCATGGCTTGTACGTTAACGGCTGTTCCCCACTCATCAGGAATTTTTTCAATTCTTCTATATTCAATAGCGCGCTTGCCACTCCAGCTGCTAAATACCGCGCCAATGCTACCCCATAATTGTTCAAATGGATCTTCTGGGAAGGGTTTACCCAATACTTTGAGTACAGTGGCTTTAAAGTCTTTTACCAAGGCTTTTAGTTCATCCACTTTTAAATCAGTATCAAACTGGTAACCATTTTTGTGTTTGATTTTTTCCAGTTTTTCATCCAATACTTTTCTGATGCCCTTGCCATTTTTTACTTCAATACCGCCCGCTTTTTCCATCACCACATCGGCATACATCATGATTAACCTTCTATAAGCATCATAGGCAAATCTTGCGTCACCTGATTGTTTGATCACGCCTTCAATGGTCTTTTCATTCAACCCAATATCTAGTACGGTTTCCATCATACCGGGCATAGACTTACGTGCACCAGATCTTACTGAAACCAATAAAGGATTATTTACGTCGCCAAATTTTTTGCCAATCAGTTTTTCTACTTCTGACAATGCTTTTTGCAACTGCGCCTGTAATACTGGCGGATATTTTTTCTTGTTCTGATAATAATAAGTACATACCTCAGTAGTAATAGTGAATCCTGGAGGTACAGGAAGTCTGAGCTTGGGATGGCCGGCCATTTCTGCAAGATTTGCACCCTTTCCACCTAGTAAGTTCTTCATGGATTCATTTCCATCTGCTTTGCCACCGCCAAAAGAATAGACGTACTTGACGGCTTTTTTTGCTTGTGCCATTGTTATAATTTTAGTGAGTAATCAAATAAAAGAAGGGGACACTTGGTCCCCTATCTAATTGTAGAAATGTTGTGAAAGTGAATTGGAGACCACTTTGTATTCTGCGTTCTTGCGCACAATTTGATAGCGGTTGTTGATAGCCCTCACATTGGGATTGGAGAGGTGTTTTTCATTATAGGGGGCTAGCAAATCTGTTTCATTGATAACAGTTCCGGAAGCATCTACTGTTCTTGAGAATACCCTGTAATGGAAATGCCATGGATTGAGTTCTCCGTTGTCAGCATTGCCGTTATATGAGTCATTAAAGCCTTCAAAAATCAATTCGCTGGTATGGGAGGCATGCAATACCAGTTGCTCGGTAATTTGAATATAATGATCCATTTCTGGGTCATCATGGATAATGCCACTGTCCCAAACTGTTTCGCCATTAAGGAAAATGAGTAAACGGTTATCCACCCGTTTAACATTGATCCAATACTCCGTTTTCATTTGTTACTGTTTAATCGTTAGGAATGTTAGTTGTTTTTTACATCCTAAAATTAAAAACTAACGATTCTTAGTTTTATGACTAATGTCATTCCAATACATGATTTATATGGGATTCTGGGCCATTTAGATATTTGGGTAGGAGTGGTGGGGCTTTTTTTGAAAATCCGCGGTTTTGGAACTGTTTATACAATCTTAATCTGAAAACTGTCCAATAGCCCTGCTAGTTCAGACCTGGAGAATTTTGCTTGCTTAATTCGGTTCTGGTTGGGATTAATGCTATAATTAAAAGAACTGCTAAAGTCTACTTTTTCTAAGTTAGTATTGTCAAAAACAGCGTTCTGAAAATCACATTCTTCAAAAAGAGATTCTGTTAAATCAGTTTCCGTAAAATCCACTTCTTGTAATTGGCATTCTATGAATTTGGTCTTCTTCATTTTTAATTGATAAAAACAAGAAAGATTCAAATGGCATTTTTTAAAACTTAGAGCTAATATTACTTTATTACAATCTTCAAAATGCAAACCCAATAATTTGCATTCAACAAATCGTACGTCATTCAAAACGGTAGAAGATAGCTTGACCATTCCCATATTACAACCCTTGAAATCACAATCTGTAAAATTACAAGCAGACAAGTCTATATTGGAAAAATTGCAATCAATAAAAGAACAGGATTCATATTCCCCTATTTGAAACCCTTTTAAAGTAAAATCTAATTTGATGAATTCTTGATCTGATTGGTAATGCATTATTTTATTTTTTGAGACTTTTAACCAAGGCTTTCATGTCTAAGTTTTGCTGGTGTATTTTTAATCTATAGATGACCATTTTTTCAATGAGTTCAAATGGTAGTGGTTCATCAATAGGAAATTGAATGGCACCTTTTGAAGTTTGATAAGCGTATAAGTCTTTTTCAAAATGTTCTATTACTGCAGGGGTAGGGTAAAATCCAATATGGTGCTTGTAGGCTGCAAAATGAACTAGATTTCCTTGTAAAACAAAAGTAGGCATACCATATTTTATGTCTTCCAATGCAGATGGAACTATTTGTTTAATCAGTTTTCTAATTTTCTTTAAACTGCTTTGAACTTTTGTTGGAAATTCAGCAATATAGCTATCTATATTTTTGGCGGGTTCCATTCCTGATTTCATACAATTAAACGATTTATTGAAAATTAGTTTTTTTTAT
>CALRXZ020000088.1:0-16479 GCA_943372255.1 Chitinophaga pinensis | reverse complement strand
CCATATCGGCCCGCGCCCACTGCTTTTTTCACCAAGTGGAAGGCCTTTATATAGACGAGAACGTGAGCTTTGCCGATCTAAAACAGACCCTTTACTTTTTTGTACAAGAGATGTTTGGCAAAGACGTAAAAGTGCGTTTCCGCCCCAGTTATTTTCCTTTTACCGAGCCCAGCGCTGAAATGGACATCAGCTGTCTGATCTGCGGTGGTGATGGTTGCAATATTTGTAAACATACCGGTTGGGTTGAGATTTTGGGTAGCGGCATGGTGCACCCCAAAGTGCTGGAGAATTTTGGGATTGATTCCAATAAATACACCGGTTTTGCCTTTGGCATGGGTGTAGAAAGGATTACCCAGCTCAAATACCAGGTGAACGATTTGCGTCTTTATTCTCAGAATGATGTGCGCTTTTTGAAGCAATTCACGGGAACTGTGTAAGGAATTCATTGATTTTCAGCAATTAATGGGAGGTTTTGAACTATAAGAGGGTTTTACGCCTATCTTACTGGTTTAGTGATCTAACGAACCCCTCATTGATTATGCTTGCCATCTTGATTTTCTTTTTTAGCCATTGGTTTCTGTCATTGTTTTTCCATAGTTTTTTCCTGCATCGCTTTGCGTCTCATAAAATGTATACCACCAGTAAAAACTGGGAGAAGGTTTTTTATGTGACCACTTGGTTGGTGCAAGGTTCTTCCTTTTTAGTACCTAGGGCTTATGGGGTCATGCACCGCATGCACCATGTGTATTCCGATACCGAAAAGGATCCGCATTCCCCGCATTTTTTCAAAGACGTGTATCATATGATGCAGCATACCATCATTATTTTCCGCGGCTTTCTCACGGGCAAGAACTTGCCTGATGCACAGTTTACCAAAGAATACCTTCCCGTTTGGGATAAATTGGACCGCTTTGGACACCATATTATTACCCGTCTAGCTTTTGGCGCTGCTTACACTGCTTTCTATATTTATTTTGCCCCCAATGCCTGGTGGTTCTTGTTATTGCCTATTCATTTTATGATGGGTCCTATTCAAGGCGCCGTGGTTAACTGGTGTGGTCACAAATATGGCTATAGCAATTTTGACAATGGAGACCATTCTAAGAACAGCTCACCTTGGGGTATTTTGCTTATGGGAGAACTATTTCAGAACAACCACCACTATGCCAAAGACGACGCTAATTTTGCCAAGAAATGGTTTGAGTTTGACCTTACATTTTTTGTGATGCGAGGCCTAAATGCGGTGAAGATTATCAAAATTATTCCCCTACCGCTTGCGGGAGGGGTGGCCGAAGGCCGGGGTGGGTAAAAAAATTCTTCACTCTTCACTCTTCACTCTTCACTATATCTTTAGTGCATGGTTCACACTACAAAAGGTATAGTTTTACGTACCGTGAAATATAGCGACACCAGCATCATCACATCGGTGTACACTGCCCTCTTTGGCGTACAGAGCTATATTGTAAAAGGGGTGCGCAAAAGCAGTAAAACATCGGCCGGCAAGGCCAGCTATTTTCAACCCGGCGCCATGCTGGAAATGGAAGTGTATCAGAATAATTTTAAACAGCTCCAATTTATTCGCGAGTACCAATGGAGTTATCTCTACCAACAAGTATTGTTTAATGTGGTGCGCAATACCGTGGCCACTTATTTGGTAGAACTCTTACAACACGCACTCAAGGAACCAGAAGCCAATCCAGAATTATTTTATTTAGCAGAAGAAACGCTCAAACAATTAGATCAGTGCACAGATCAAGTAGCCGCCAACATACCACTCTATTTTATGTTGCGCTTGGCCAGTGAATTAGGTTTTCAACTCTTAGGCGAATACTCAGCAGCTACGCCAGTCTTTGATTTGCAAGAAGGCATGTTCATCAAAGAGCAACCCCTGCATCCCTATTTAATAGAAGGACCTCTTGCTAAAACCACTTCTGATTTTCTTAAAATCCAAGACCCGGCAGAACTAGAAAAAATTATTCTCAACCGCCACCTTCGCCAAGAACTTTTAGCCGCCTACCAACTCTTTTTATCACTCCATATTCCAGACTTTGGAGAAATCAAAAGTCTTCCCATTTTGCAGGAAGTGTTGGGGTAATGCAATGATTTTATTTTGAAAACTTAAGATGGATTAATCCAAACCATCCCCGGCTGTTTGCCTTTTTCAAAACTACCTAAGCGGTTATCAAAACCAAGAGCCTTGGCGCCGTTAAGCGTAGCCCATTGCAGGATCTCGGTAAGTGGAATCTGAGGATAGTTTGCTTGAATGGTTTTGATTTCTGAAAGAATACTCAGTTGGTGATTACTGGCCAAACTATCGGTACCCAAGACTAGGCTGCAGTTTTTTTGACGCAAGAGTTCAATGGGTGGGAGGGCTTTGTTAATGTATAGATTGGCATTTACGCACAAACAGAAATGGTATTGGGTTTGCTGCAATTCAGATAATGCGGCTATAAAATCAAGATCAGCTTCCTTGGTAAAAGTATCGTGCACCAACAATACCTGTTTGGCTTCTGCAAAATGATGCGCAACAGATTGCAGACTACTTTTTCCTGTGGGATGGTAAAAACTAGTATCCACTTTTAATAGATCATAGAGTCTGGTAAAGTCTCCTTTTTTGTGCCCAAGAAAATCGTCTTCAAAATGGGTTTCTTGGTTGTGTAGCGATGTGGTTTTGCCTTGGTAATAAGGGGCCATCAATTCCCATAAAGCACTGGACACAGAATAGGGTGCATGTGCGGCCGTGCTCAAACGAAAAGTATCGCCCTGCAAGGGCTCAAACTGCTTGTATGCTGCCAGACCCTGTTCAAAACGCATTTGTGCAATCTGTGGTGAGAACCCGCTGATCTCTAGAAAAGTATGCCAGCTCAGGTTGTTCTTGGATTTTTGAAAAAAACTGGTGGCATTATTGCTGATATCGCCAACGGCTACAATACCATTTTGAATCATAGCGGCTTCCGCGTCACTGATGGCCTGTAAAATCTCCTCTTCTGGAAAATGCCTGAGTTGTAAAATGGATAGGATAAAATCTACCAGTCCCGTTCCCTCTGGAATCAGCCCCTTCATATGACTTAATTCCAAATGGCAGTGCGCGTTCACAAAACCTGGGCTTAGCCAGCCCGATTGGTATTGAACATCTTCTCCGGCTTCAGCGGCTGGCACAATGGCTTCTACCACCCCGTGATGGTCCATGATCAAGACCTGATCTGCCCCCAATAACTCGGTTCCGGTAAAAATGGCATCGGCCTGATACTTGCGAAAACCCATGAAATCTTTTTTGCTAAGTTAATGCCCTCTTTTGGATTCCTATGTTTAGCTTGTGAACTAGCGTAATTCCAAGAGCCGATTGGGTGGTTTGAGTTCAATTGAAGGATATTAATTGTCAGTCTAAAACCTGCAAAAATAATCATATTGTCAGTTTATAACCTTACATTTGTGTTAATATAAGCAGTATATAAATTGACATATTTATGAAAAAAACATTGATATTAAATCAGTTAGATGCTAAAATTAAGAAACTAAATACAGAATCTATTGCTGAATTACCTTCTATAGGATGGATCAAAGCTACTAGAATGGCTTTGGGAATGTCTCAAGAGCAACTTGGGAAGAAATTGCAAATTACCAGACAGAGTGTACAAGAATTGGAAAAAAGAGAAAAAGAAGGTACCATCACGCTTAAGACTTTGAAAGAAGTTGCCAAGGCTATGGATATTCAGTTGGTCTATGGTTTTATTCCCAATCAGGGGAGTCTTGAAGCATTGATTGAAAAGAAAGCAAATGAATTGGCTACTCGTATTGTTATGCGTACGTCTAATTCCATGAAATTAGAAGATCAACAGAACTCAGATAAAAGACTTCAGAAAGCTATTAAAGAAAGAACTAGGATGCTTGTAAATGAAATGCCTAAGATTTTATGGGACTAATTTTGGATAACCAACCTGGACAAACCCCTCTTGATGAAGACGAGAAGCAATAGCCATTCAATTCAAACACCGATTGGTCAGTATTCATTGTTTTGCCAATGGTAATGGCCGTCATAGTCGCCTGATGGCAGACTTGATTATATCCAAACTATATGGTCAAACTGAATTTAGTTGGGGATCAGCTAATCCAAAGGAGGCTGATCTTCAAAGAGACCAATATTTACGAGCACTTCGTGCAGCTGATAAAGGCGATATGAGTTTATTGATGGATTTTGCCAAATCCTAAATTACCCTTATTCACTTAATTAATATGTCTGTCCGCAGGGCATGATGGACGGGGAATACAGGTCATTTTGTACCAAAAAATCCAATAAAATAGCCCATTTGAGTCTATAAGATTAAAAATCATTCAAAATTATTATTGAAAATCAATTGGTTACAAAGGTGTCTGTAAAAATACTTTTCAAAAAGCTTGGAAAATCGGCCTATTGGCCCCTACCTTTGCCCCCCGAATAAATCGGGACATCAGACCGGTGGGATAGCACCGGGTCATTTAAAAAGAAATATTATGAGCAAACTCCATTTCACCACAAAGTCTGCGAACGCGGCTACCGTTCAACATAATTGGTATGTTGTAGACGGCACTAATCAAACCGTAGGTCGTTTGGCTTCAAAGATTGCTGCTGTTCTTCGCGGTAAGAACAAAGCTTATTACACTCCTCACGTTGATTGCGGAGACAATGTGATCATCATCAACGCCGAGAGGGTTTTGTTGACTGGTAACAAATTCCACGACAAAGTTTACATGAACTACACTGGTTATCCAGGTGGTCAAAAGCAGGAAGCTGCTGAAGACTTGATCAAGCGTCGTCCAGAAGTTTTAATGGAAAGAGCTGTTAAAGGCATGCTTCCTAAAAACAAACTTGGCCGTAAGATGGTTAAGAAATTATTCGTTTATGCAGGTGCTACACATCCACATGCTGCTCAGCAACCTAAAGAACTGAAATTCTAATTTAAACACATTCCAAACAAACAATAATGGAAAAACAAAAAAACGCAGTTGGTCGTCGTAAAGAAGCTGTTACCCGCGTGTTCATCAGCAAGGGCGATGGTAAGATCACTGTAAACGACAAGGATTACAAAGCCTATTTTCCGCTGGTTTACCTGCAAAATCAGGTAGAAGCGCCTTTAAAGACTGCCGATGCTGTTGGTAAGTTTGACATCGTAATCAACGCCGCTGGTGGTGGTTTGAAAGGTCAAGCTGAAGCTGCTAAATTAGGTATTGCTCGTGCGCTGTTGGAAGTGAATAGCGAATTGCGTCCTGCACTGAAAGCTGCCGGTCAACTGAAGCGTGATCCACGTGGTGTTGAACGTAAGAAATTCGGTCATAAGAAAGCACGTAGAAGCTATCAGTTCTCTAAACGTTAATATTTGGGATTTGATATTGCTGTTACAACGGTATGTCAACACCTCAATTTCAAATTTCAAATTAAAAATTTCAAACTCATACAATGGAAAATAACACTTCATTACAACAGCAACTCCTGGAGGCCGGCGTACACTTTGGTCACCTGAAAAAGAAGTGGAACCCTAAGATGTTGCCTTACATCTTTGCTGAGAAGAAAGGTATTCACATCATTGACCTGAACAAAACAGTAGACCATTTGCAGGAAGCTGCAGCGGCCATGAAACAAATTGCTAAAAGCGGCAAGAAAATCATGTTCGTAGCTACTAAAAAACAGGCTAAAGAAATAGTTAGCGAATGCGCTAAGCGTGTAAACATGCCTTATGCCACAGAACGTTGGTTAGGTGGTATGTTAACCAACTTCAACACCGTTCGTAAGAGCGTTAAGAAGATGCAAAGCATTGAAAAAATGTTGGCAGATGGTAGCGCTGAAAGCTTGACTAAGAAAGAGCGTTTGACTTTAACTCGCGACAAAGAGAAAATGGAAAAGGTATTGGGCGGTATTGCTCAATTGGGTCGCCTACCAGCCGCTTTGTTCCTAGTTGATATTGGTCACGAGCATATTGCTTTGGCTGAAGCTAAGCGTTTGGGCATTACCACATTTGGTATGGTAGATACTAACAGTGATCCTAACAAGGTTGACTTTGCAGTACCTGCTAATGACGATGCTACTAAATCAATTGCTATCATCACTAACTACATTGTAGCTGCTATTGCAGAAGGTTTGGCTGAACGTCAAGCTTCTAAAGATGACGAAAGTGAAGATGACAACAATAACGAAAATGAAACTCGCGCTCGTCGCCTAGAAGCAGAAGCTCAAGCTGAAGCTGGTCGTGGTGGCAGAAGAGGTGGAGCTAATTCAGGTGCACCTGCTGGTGGTCCTGGTGGCGCACCTAAGCGTCGCGTTCCAAGCAGCGGAAACCGTAGGCCAGCTGGTGGCGGTGGTGGAAGCCGATAGTAAGGAATCAATTGATTGGGTCATTACGTCGTGCTCCTCTGGGAGAAGGCATAATGACCCATCTTTTATAGATTGAGTCCTACTTCATTTTTTCTTAACAGGGAAGCATTGCAAGACAATGTAAATTGTCCCGGTTAAACTATTTATAACCTTAATAACATACTATATGTCTACTGTAACAATCACCGCAGCAGAAATCAACAAATTACGTCAAGCTACCGGAGCTGGTATGCTGGACTGCAGAAAAGCATTGACTGAAACCAATGGCGATTTTGAAGGCGCTATTGACTGGTTGCGCAAGCAAGGCCAGAAAGTTGCCGCTAAACGCAGCGACCGTGAAGCTAAAGAAGGTGTGATCATTGCAAAAACTTCTGCTGATAACAAAACTGGTTTTGTTGTTTGTATTAGCTGCGAAACTGACTTTGTATCTAAGAACGCTGACTTTGTTGCTTTTGCTCAAAGTATTGCTGACGCTGCCGTTGCTAACAACGTGAAAAGCGCAGAAGAATTGAACGAAGTATCTGTAAATGGTGCTAAAGTTTCTGACTTAATCAACGATAAATTGGCTTCTATTGGTGAGAAAATTGGTGTTGCCAAATTTGAACGCATTGAAGCAAATTATGTAGCTTCTTATATTCACGGTGCAAACCGCATGGGTGTATTGGTTGGCTTAACTTCTGAAGCTGCTGAAGCTGGTAAAGACATAGCTATGCAAATTGCTGCTATGAATCCTTTGGCTGTTGATCCAGATGCTATTCCTGCTGCTACCATTGAAAGAGAGCGCGCTATTGTGGTTGAAACCATGAAAGCTGATCCTAAAATGGCTGGTAAACCAGACGAAATGATTGCTAAAATTGCAGAAGGTAAATTGAATGCGTTCTTCAAAGAGAACACATTGTTGGCCCAAGCTTTTGTAAAAGACGGTGGCAAAACCGTTGGTGAATACTTGAAATCAGTTAATGCTGATTTGAAAGTTACACAGTTTGTACGCGTTGCTTTAGGATAATATTCCAATAAAACTATACTTATAAAGGCTGTCACTTTTGTGGCGGCCTTTTTTTGTGGCTATGAACCTTTATTTTTATGATTAATTAGACTCCCTAAATTATTATGCAAAAAATTCTCTTGATCATCCTCTTGCTTCCTTTTGTTTCCACTGCTCAAATTAAGTCTGCTTCAAACAAAACCATCCCCCTACTTGAAAGTATCACCAGTGACACCATCAACGGAACTTGCAAAACCATTGTTTTTGAATACGACCAATTGAAAAGAGTGAGCCGCATTTCAGTGAAAGAAATGAAGATAAAGAAAGGATCTAAGTCTGAGGAAACCCTCATTAAAGTGCAAGATTTTAAATACCAGCAAAATGAACAGATCCCTTTTGCATCCCATATTTTTAATTATGATTATGAAGATATAAAGTTTCAAAGGAGTGGAGTTGGTCCCTCACAGCAACTTCAATATTTCCATTTTAAAAACGGCAAAAGAATTGGCGATAGTATTATCCATCAAGAGTATAAACAATTAGTAAAAGATGCAAAAATGGATGATCAACAAATGAAGAAAAGGGTAAGAGTTTTTGTACAGACCCCAACTAAAGTTGTAAGTATTTTGGAACTATCAAAAAAAATACCAGGGAGAGCTTATCCGCAGAAATATGATATTGATTCTTTTGACATTAATAAGTCAAATAATATTGCTTTTGAATCATCAGAAAAGATGAATGGAGATAGATTCTATCCTCGAACCTATTATACTTTTACCAATTTTGACCAAGCCATTAATCCGCTTCATCAACTAAATATTGCTCCCTTAGTTTCAAATGAAAAGATTACCCTAAGTTTTGGTTCTGATCAAATGAAACAAATTGGCAATTGCATTGATGGTTTTGGTACGGAATTCAACTGGCATTATTTGAATCAGAATAATCCAATGGATTTACATTTTGAAAGGGGAGAAACCGAGTCTCCGTTTGAAGACATTATTCAGTTATCCTATACATACAACCAAGATCAGCAACCCGTTTTTTGCAAAACATTGGTTAAGAAAATTTTCAAGAAAGATGATGGCCGATTAGCCGGCACTTATGAAAAATCATTTACGTTTAGGTATAAAAAATAGACAGTTTAAATCTTTCAATTTATCCCATAAATTTTTATGCAGAAATTCCTATTGCTACTCTGTTTACTCCCTTTAATTTCCTTTGCTCAAAGAAAGCCTTCTTCAAAAAAAGCTGCACCCCTGATTGAAAGCATTACCAGCGATACAGTTAAAGGAAAATATAGAGCATTTGTTTTTGAATACGACCAATTAAAAAGGGTCAGTAGTATCACAGAAAAAGAAAATGAAATAAAAAAAGGGCCCGAGAATAAAACTAGTACAATTGAAAGAAAAATCGAGGTTCAAATATTTCAATATCGTCAAAAAGAACAGATTCCTTATGCAAGGCTAATAGATTCTTATGGTTATGATGGTAAAACTGGAGAACTAGATGGTGAGTACAAAAAATTGCAATATTTTCTATTTAAAAACGGCAGACGCATTGGTGACAGTTCCGTTTATCCTCTATTTGATCAACTGAAAGAAAATGCACGAGTTGCCACTTTTGTACAGACGCCAATTGAAGTGACTCATGAATTGGATCTAAGTGAAAAGGATTCAACTACATATCATCCACCCAATATTTATTATAATCATTTTACAATTGGTAACCAAAAAAATATAAAGGATGAATCAGTAGAACATATTATTAATTTCAGATTCAATCCTAGATCATATTTTACTTTTACCAAATTTGATCAAGCAATTAATCCAATTCATCAATTAAATATTGCTCCACTACTTTCAAACGAAAAAATCAGTTTCAGCTATAATGATGATGATTTGTTACTGCTATCTCCTTCTTTTGATCAAAACGATGGAACAGAAATTAACTGGCATTATTTGAATCTGAATAACCCATTAATGTATTCTATAGAAAGGGGAGAAACTGATTCGCCGTTTAAAGACATCATTCAGTTTTCCTATACCTACAACCAATATCAGCAACCTACCTATTGCAAAACAATCATTAAAAAAGTGATTAATAAAGATCCTGAACACAAATACGGAACAATTGGAACTTTTAAAAAGTCCTTTACATTTAGGTATAAAAAATAGACAGTTTAAATCTTTCAATTTATCCCATAAAATTTTATGCAAAAATTCCTCTTGCTACTCATCTTGCTTCCTTTTTTTTCCGCTTGTCAAATCAAGCCTGCTCCACAATCAAATACCCCCTTACTTATAAGTATTGTTAGTGATACTGTTAAAGGAAATTACAAGGCTGTTTATTTTCAATATGATCAATTAAAAAGGGTAACGGCCATTACAGATATGCTGTATGAAACCAAAGAATCCTCCAAGGGCAAAACCGGCTCTGAAAAGACAATAAAACATCAATATTTTAAATACCATAATAATGAACAACTCCCTTATCTAAGACGTGTTGAAACAAATGATTTTGATGAAGAAACCGGGAAAGGGTTAGGGAGTAGTGTAGAAGACCAGATTTTTCTATTTAAAAATGGAGAACGAATTGGAGATAGTATCATCAACTATCCTTTCAGAGAGGTAAATGCAAAATTGGATCTTACCAATGCTACAAAAACGGTAACATTTTTTAAACAGACAGCTTCTAAAGTAGACCGCATTTTAGATTTTAGTGAAAAGGATTCAACCACGTATGTTCCACCCAATATATATTCAAATTCTTTTGAGATTAATCAAGACCACAATATTGGATATGAATCCGCCGAACATAATACTGGAGGCAAATTCTATCCTCGTGCATATTTTACTTTTACCAAATTTGATCGAGCCATTAATCCACTTCATCAATTAAATATTGCTCCATTACTTTCCAACGAAAAAATCACCCTAATTTTTGAAACTAAGGGAAAGGAAGATAATGACCGTAGGTCTTTTGATTACGGAGATTTGGAAATCAACTGGCATTATTTGAATCAGAATAATCCAATGAAATATTCTATTGAAAGAGGAGAAACGGAGACCCCATTAAAAGACTTGATTCAGTTATCTTATACCTACAACCAGTATCATCAGCCTCTCTATTGTAAAACCATTATCAAGAAAGTGATGAATAAAGATGAAGATCATCATTACGATGATTTAGCGAGGACTTTTAAAAAGTCGTTTACGTTTAGATATAAGCAATAGCATTATAATTCCAAATACCAATTGATACTATAAAAAATGCCGTCCGGATGAGATATCGGGACGGCATTTTTATTGATTAAATCAGTTTATTTTTTATACACTGATTTACCCTCTTTAATGGTTTCCAAAACCACCAAGTCTTTTAATTTCATAGGATCAATTTTCAGTGGATTCTCTGATAAAACTACCAAGTCTCCCAGTTTGCCTACGGCGATACTGCCCTTTCTATTCTCTTCAAAATGCTGATAAGCTCCCCAAATGGTAATGCTTTTCAAAGCTTCATAAGCACTAAGTCTTTCTCCTGCACCAATGATGGCTCCTGATCTGGAAACGCGATTTACCGTGGTCCATAAAATCATGGCAAGATTGGGAAAAGCCACCGGCGCATCGGTATGGCTGGTTACGTGTAAACCCTTATTGAGTGCGGTTCTAATGGGGCTAATCTGGTTACCCAAAGAATCACCAATGATTTGTTTATGCCAATCGCCCCAATAGAAAGTATGCATGGGAAATAAAGAAGCCACCACTTCCAATTTTTTCATGCTGTCTAACTGGTCCATTCTTATATATTGACCATGAATCAACACACTTCTTCTGTCTTTGTTGCCATATTTTGCAGCAGCGGGTTTCATGCATTGGATCATTTGATCAATTGCCGCATCGCCATTGGCATGTGTAATAATTTGCCAATTGTTTGAAAATGCCGAATCATAAATGGCCATTACTTTTTGATTATCTGGAATAGTGGCATAGCCCTTGTATTCAGGTTTTGCACCATCGGGGGCAATCAAATAGGGAATGGTTCTCCAAGCGGTTCTGCCTTGCGGCGATCCATCAAGTGTCATTTTTAATCCGCCTATGCGATAATGATTTTGATAGTCTTTACTATTCCATTTGCTATGCATGTATTTGGAATACATAAAATCTACATAAGAAACTATGTCTATTTTGAATCTCCCTTTTTCTGCATAGGCAGCTAAGCTTTCATGATTGGTCATGGCCCTTCCTTCCTGTGCAGTAGTGTATCCAAATTTCAATGCCATCTCCTGTGCCTTATCCATATAATATGACGCAATCTCTGGATCAGTAGGACTGGTCAAAGGAAAAAAGATAGGAATCCCAGCCATTTCTTCCAAAACCCCATTGGGTTCTTGAGAACCTTTAACCCTGCGAATTAGTCCACCAGCAGGATCTTTTGTTGCAGCGGTAATCTTACTCATTTCAAGACCCTTGGAATTGAGTACACAAAAATGTCCTGAAATATGGATGATGCAAATAGGAATGTCTGTAGATATTTTGTCTAAGTCTTCTTTGGTGGGGAATCTTTTTTCTTTCAATACGGCGTCATCAAAACCGGTTCCAATAATCCATCCGCCAGTTTTGCTTGTGCCATTTTCTTTATGCCATTTTTTTAATTCGTTGATTAGCTCATCTATGGAATTAACGCTACCATCTGGATCAGCCAATAAATTAGCGGCAACTGCCTGCGCGCCAAAGCCAGCAAAATGGGCGTGCCCATCTATAAATCCTGGTACCAATGTTTTACCCTGCAGGTCATGCATTTGGGTACTATCGCCCTGCAATTTTTCGGCTTCAGTCTTTGTTCCTACAAAAACAATTTTGCCTTCTTTTAGAGCAACGGCTTCTGCATAAGTGGCACTATCGCCTTCCATGGTAATAATGTCACCTCCATAATAGATGGTATCAGCCCCATTGGGATTGGATGGATTTTTACAAGAACTAATGAGTAATAGAGCAAATGCTCCGAATAAGATGTTTTTCAATTCTTAAAAATAATGGGCTTTTTGAAAATGTTCTTTCTGGTAAAGTTTAATGAAAATAAAAAAATTATTTAATTTGAGTGTGCTTAAACAGCTTTAAATGAAATCCCTAAACAAGTTTCTGGCAATAGCCTTTTCTATTTTGCTTTTGCAATTCTGCATTAGCACTGCACAATCACAAGAAAATATTCCAGACTTTCAGTTAGCAATTCAGGCTAAATTTAAAGCAGGTGTAAACATTAGCTTCTTTGAAAACTATTGGAAACCAGAAGAGTACTTGTTGGGTAATTATCGTAAAGTAATGGACAAAGTGGCTTTGGCAAATCAACTAGGGTTTACTTCTATTAGGCTTCCCGTTGCATTTGATAATTTTTTGGAAAAAGGCACCAATCGAATTACCCAACAATTATTAGATGATCTTACTGAAATCTATGATTTTGTAGCGTCCAAGAATATGAACCTAATCATCACCTATCACTATGGTTCTTTGTATAAAAAAGATGATAAAGCTAAAGAAGCAGAAAGAATTGCAGACATGTGGAGTCAGGTGGTAGCAAGGTTCAAGGGCAAGGGTTATGACCGTTTGTTTTTTGGTTTGTATAATGAGCCGCGCATAACAGTGGAAGACTGGCGATATACTAAGAATCGACTGATGTTTTTGCTTCGCCCCAAAGATTTAGAACGCTATTGGATTGTGGGTTCTACAAATTATAATGGTATTGACGCCATGGTAGAATTGCGCAAAGTGCCGGGTGATAATAAAATCATTTATACCTTTCACTTCTATCAACCTTATTTGTTTACACACCAAGGAGCACCATGGGATTCAGAGAAAACATTTATCAAAGGGCTACCTTACCCCTATACTCCTACAGCCATGCCTCCTAAGCCCAATAGGCAAATGAATTCAGATATGCACTATAATTATGACCACTATTCGGAAAGGGCTAGTAGAGCATTTATAGATGCACGGATTAAGCTTGTTAATGAATGGATTCAAACAAATAAAGCACCTGTGATTTGTACGGAAACTGGGGCCATTGGTACCATTCCCAAACAGTATCGGGAAAACTATTTTAATGACGTAATGAGCGTGATGAAAAGCTATGGTATACCAGCCATGATCTGGGATTTAGACCAAACCTTTAGAATCATTGATGGAGATAAACAGCCTATTGGTGCAGTATCACAATGGGTCAATAGTTTTGAAAACAAATAATCAGAGTCGGAATCCAGTTAAAAAGACAAGACCTAAATTTTTGTCATCCAATTTGGAGGAATAAAACCCTTTGAGTTCTGCACCCAAATAGATTTTAGAGCTAATAGATTTTTTGTATCCTGCTGCCAAACCAAAATCTCCTAAGGACAAATTGGTGGCCGTAGATTTTTGTTCAGCCTGTGCTGTTTTGGTATAGACTTTATTGAGTAAGATGGATTGCCCCATGGTAAAACTGCCGTAAAAGTCTTGCAAGAATTTCATGGAAATCACCAATTGAATGGGAATAGCGGCATTGCTAATTTTTACCTGGCTCACCGGTGTAGGGTTTTCTTTAATACTATACAAACCGTTATAGCCAGTTTCCAAACCCAGACTTAAATTGTGACCAGGCTCCCACATAAAACGTGTAACAAAAGCATAATTGAATTCTCGAACGTATTGCTTAGATACTTCTAAATTATTGAAATAGAAATTTGGTCCTAATCCGGCATAGATGCTAAAGCGATGTTTCTTGGGTTTGGCAGTTTGGCTCAAATCTTGGGCATGCAAAGAAATGGTACCAACCATGACTGCTAACAAACCAACTGTCAATATCAATTTCCTTTTCATCTTCATGCTTTAAAACAAAGTATAGTAATCATAGACCACATAAGCGGGATAATCTGAGATCATGCCATCAAACTGTCCGTTCACCAAATAATTACGAATCATATTTTTATCATTCAAAGTCCAGCTCAATACTTTAATCCCATTGGCCCTTGCTTTTTGAACCGCATCCAATACCAACCCTTCTGTAAACCTTGGTGCATAATATTTACTTCCGTTTTCAATAGCTAATTCTACAGACTGCTCGCAAAGCGTGGGAAGACTAGCATAACTGGGTTGCTTTTTGAATTCGGCAATCACATCGGCCGAAGGCATACCTGCAATGAAATGTACCGTTCTGTTTTGAGCAGCAGCTCTAGCATAGCCCTTTCTAATTACGGGTTCCAAGTATTTAAAAATGTCTTTATTGCCTTTGATGTCTAGCCACAAATAAGTCAAATTGGTGCTGTCTATAAATGCATTCAACACTTGCTCCACTGAAGGAACTTTTTGTCCATCAATCAAGGTTACATAAGAACTGATCAAGGAAAAATTGTATTGATCCCATGCACCAGATAGTGGTCCTTTCAAAGTTAATCTGGTATCAATGGTTGCGTCGTGTACACAAATGGGAATATTATCCTTGGTTAAACGCACGTCAAATTCTAATCCGCGGCAACCATAGTCTTCATCATTCAACACATTAAGCAAAGAGTTTTCTGCAAAGGGCGGATCAGATGTGGTTTGCACACCATGGTGGGCCATGACCATAAAATCTTTGCTTAGCGCTTTGTCTGAAAATTTACGCAGGTATTGTAGTTGCATGTTGCTACCATTCACACCTGTGATTTTTAAATTATTGACAATGCCATTTAATAAATCCGTAGCACCATTAGCAGCCGAAATGGCAAATTGAATATTACCCTGATCTTTCTTTTCTGAATATCGCCAAAAGCCAGAAAACTGAATAGAACCATCAGTGGCTTTACCATATTTTAAAATGATAAAAATGCCTTCCTTATTGCTAAAAAAAGAAACCTTGTAACGTGATACTTTGCAAACAAACTGCTCTCCCAATTCATTACTCCCTGAAGCAAGCGTATAAATCCCCTCCATTTTTTTCATGGTGTTACCAGGAATGGATTGGGTATTCACCAGGTTCTCATCTTTGGATCCCGGGGGGATGGTAATCAAGTTTTTTCTGCATCCTGTTGTGAGTAGTAAGCAGATTAGTATGACTAATGTATGTGTAGTAAATTTTTTCATGACCGTCAGAGATTTAATCCTAATTGGAATTCAGGAAAAATATATTGATAACTATTCACGGGTAATGCAGGCCATGCCAAAATATGGTAGCGCAGGTAATTGAGCTTCAAACCCAATGACATGGTTTTCTGTTTATAGAGTCTTTGTTCAAAACTTGTTGTAATGCTGCCGCCATTAATAAAACCACTGTTATAAGGAACCTTATTGCCCCCATGGCTTACATTCATACTGCTGGTATAATAGAAATCGCCCCGAACCGTTAAGGCTGTTTTTCCAAAATCGTGCCCCCAAGTAATGGATGGTTGTTGCTCCCAACCGGTGAGCGTTGATTCAAATCCAAAATGATTGAGCATACCTAGATTAAATCCAAGTTGATAACCAATTCCTAGAAAATCTTTTCCAAATTGATGGTTCCAAAAAGGGCCAAAATTGAATCGGTTAGAAATGATTAAGGAAGATAGTCCACCCTGCAAATTAAAGCCCTTGCCCAAACTGTATTTGGCACTATAATTAAACATGGGTGCATTCACCATATCTAGGGTCCAGATTCTAGGAGGCACTACATAATAAATAGAAAGGGCCTGCGTAAATTTTCCCTTGGCTTGCGGTTGAGGTAAGAGAAAACTTTTTGAAGCTATGGAAAAACTATCTGACTGGGCTTTCACTCTTTGAGTAGAAAACAAACAACAAGCTGTTATACAAAACAGGATGGTTTTGAAAGAATGGTTTGCCCAAGCGCAGTGTGGGGATGCGTTTTTTGACATATTAGCGATGATGACCTGTTTCAAATATAATACAATAGTGTAAGCAAGACTATTCCACTATAAAATGATAGCCATTTTCAAAACGCTGAAAACTATCATCTAAGTATTTAGACAACAAATGCAATTGATTTCCCTGTCTGTACAATCTCAAGTAATGAAATTCAGGATCATACTCTTTGCTTTCTGAGCGCAACCTTTTATCAGGATTGATCAAGGGTTGGTGCAGGCCGCCCCCTCCACCTAGGGTAAGAAAATCCTTGCCATTTACTTTAAAATGCTCAAAATGATGGGCATGCCCGG